>NZ_CP066775.1:1540743-1848892 GCF_009754905.2 Mucilaginibacter ginkgonis
TTTTTCTGCTTGTGCGGCAAAAAGTATTCTTCATAGAACTGCTTCTTATTATCATGGTATTTTGTAACTACCCCAAGCATGCTCATTAACTTGATGTAATACCAAGCCAGATCGATCTGATGTGGCTGAAACCCACTGCGCGCACTCTTTGGGTACAAGTGATGGTTATTGTGCCATTCACCCGCCACATAACCGGGCCATAGTTGATTTATAGAATTATCAGTATTATTATAATCAGTTCCCTCACGCTGCTTTTCCTCTCCTTTGGCATGGCCCTCATAATTGAACGTCCTTACGCCGACAGCCCAGAAACCCGCGGCGCCAAAGAGGCTTACGGCAAGCGCGTTGCCGCCCATCACAAAAAATACGCCATACCAAAATGCCCAGTTGAGCACCCACGATAGCACCGCACGGGCAGGATGTGCGTAAGATCCCCATATTTTATATTGCTCAAATGAATTGGCCTTAATGCCGGTATGGTTCATTAATTTAACTACTCGCCAGTAATCATTGGCCGACAGATCCTTTGCTATGGGCTGGTGATTAACATCAGCTAAAAAGCAATACAAAAATCCGGCTTTAGCATTGTAAGGGTCGCCCGGTTTGTCTGATTTTGCGTGGTGCACATGATGAGAAACGGCATATATCTCTTCGGGTATTACATTAATGGTTAGATTTTGGGTAATGAACCGCCAGAAGCTATTGCGAAATTTGTATGCGCCGTGAGTGCAGTAGCGATGGTGCCAAATAGTGCCATGCGTTCCCATTACTATCATCCCATATAAAAAGGCGGCTAAAATTGTACCCCAGCTCAGATAAAAAAACAAAAACGCAACAAAAAAGCACGATAGTAAAATCACCTTCATCCAGCTGAAAAATGGCAGCCAGTTTTTTTTAGAACGAAAAACGTTTAACCGTCTAAAAAACTCAGACCATATTTGCCTTTTAGAAGGCGTAATTAATTCCCCGCGGGCATCTGCCCAACCATACGCAGGGACTTGTAATACATGGTCAAAAAACGGCATCACATGATGGTTAAAGAGTAGACTATTGCCTAATTCAAATTTATGTATGCACATTTTTATTCCCGTGTGTAAACCCACCTTTCAGGTGGTGGTTTTTACGCTATATATGGTCGAAACTCTTGAAATGAAACAGATCGATTTAGCAGGGGTTGTAATGATATATCCGCCTCAAATTAGCCAGCATCTTTGCTGCAAAACCCCGATTTTAAAATAACCATCACAACATTGTTGCAATGGTTTTCATACTACTTTTTAAATAAGCACACCATGCCCAATAGCGTTAAGCAAATTCATTCTACTTTTAAACAAAGTATCTGGTTAGATTATATAGACAGAAACATTATTCGCACTGATAAACTTCAAAGTCTTATCGATGATGACGGCATTCGTGGAGTGACCTCTAACCCTGCTATATTTGAACAGGCGATAAATAATAGTGCAGATTACGACGCTGATATATTAAAGTACGGGAAAGTTAATGCCGACCCGGAAAGTATTTTCTTTAAACTTGCTATAGATGACATTCAGAACGCTGCAGACCTGTTTGAACCGTTGTATAACGATGGTATTGCAGGTGCAGATGGCTATGTAAGTTTGGAGGTGTCGCCGCTTTTAGCTCTTGACGAGCTCGCTACCATTGCCCAGGCACGGCAACTGTGGGCCGCGGTTAACAGAAAAAACCTAATGGTGAAGATCCCCGGAACGTGGCCCTGTCTGCATGCTATTGAAACTGCAATAAGTGAAGGGATAAATATAAACGTAACGCTGCTTTTTAGCCTATCAAGATATGAAGAGGTTGCAAATGCTTATATAAACGGCTTGGAGCAAAGGGTGGCAGCAGGTCATGGAATAAGCGAAATTGCCTCTGTCGCAAGTTTCTTTCTTAGCAGGATTGACTTAATGGTAGACCCTATTTTAGACGGAAAAGATCTTACAGAGATGCGCGGCGAAGTTGCAATTGCCTCTGCAAAAGCAGCTTACAAAATTTATAAGCGCCTGTTTAATGGGCCGCGCTGGGAAAAGCTCGAAGCCAAAGGAGCCAAACCTCAACGCCTCCTATGGGCAAGCACCGGGAATAAAAACCCTGCTTACCGTGATACCAGGTATATGGAAGAACTGATTGGACCAGACACCGTTAATACTGCGCCAATGAGTTTGATAGACGCTTTCAGAGACCATGGAATTGCATTACCCCGCCTTGAAAACAATACAGAACATTCTTTTAACATTCTTTCGGCACTTGAATTAGCCGGTATAAACATGGAGTTAATCGCAGCCGATCTTGAACAAGAAGGCATTAAAAAATTTGAAGAACCTTACAAAAAACTTTTAGCGGCTATTACGAATAAATTGGATAATAAAATCTAGATATGTCTCATTTTTACAGGAACGAAGCCCTAACAACGAAACTAACGCCAATGCAGAATTTAATTAAAAATAAAAAAATTAAATAATAGAACAATAGTTGGTAACTAAGGTTGACCTTATATAATAAACAAAAATCAATATGGCAACCACCAAACACAGCCACCACGAAGAGGCGGCAACACATCATGAAGAAGCAGCAAAAAGTCATCGCGCTGCGCACAAAGAGCACTCCGATGGCAACGATGAAAAGGCTGCTCATCATGCTCATAAAGCAAGTGGCCATCATGCTGCTGCAGGAGAGCATGCGAAAGAAGCCTCGAAGAAACATGCTACCAAACACAAATAGGTCAATCTATTTTGTTTAAAAAATGCCTCCCGACGGAGGCTTTTTTATTTTAGAGGTCAGCTTTATATCAGAACTGAATTATTGCCACATTAAAACCCTATACTTACATAATTGTAAATTATTAACCCACAAGCAGATTTAGCCATAAACACCGCGGGAATGATAAAAATTATTTTAGCCGAAGACCATAACGTTGTAAGAAATGGTATAAAAGCACTGCTTGAGAAAGAAAAGGATTACAA
Source organism: Mucilaginibacter ginkgonis (assembly GCF_009754905.2). Classification (NCBI taxonomy): domain Bacteria; kingdom Pseudomonadati; phylum Bacteroidota; class Sphingobacteriia; order Sphingobacteriales; family Sphingobacteriaceae; genus Mucilaginibacter; species Mucilaginibacter ginkgonis. Next base: position 1,543,725 of record NZ_CP066775.1, read on the forward strand.
GATAGTTGGAGAAGCTGTTAACTCAGAGCAGCTTTTAACAATTTTGCAAAACCAGGAAGAACCTGATATTTTATTGAGCGATATAAACATGCCCGGTGTTAACGGCCTGGACTTGATTCCCAAACTCAGGGAAACGCACCAGAAAATGAAGATCGTAATGTTAAGCATGCTGGATAAAGAGAAATATATCGCTCATGCATTTAGCTCTGGTGCTAACGGCTTTCTTCTTAAAAGCATTACACCTGATGAATTGATTTTTGCTATACGTCATGTACACATGTACGGCAAATATATTTGCTCGGAATTGTCTCTTCGCCTGCTCGATAAGTTATTGGCAACAAATAGTGTGACAGAAAACCAACCCAGCCCTTCTGATCTAAAACTTTCCGTAAGAGACCTTGAAGTGTTACTTCTGATTGCAGACGGTTTGACAAACGCAGAGATTGCGGAAAAACTTTTTACCAGTAAACGTACTGCTGAGGGCTATCGTAAAGGGCTAATGGAAAAAACCGGCTCTGTGAACACCGCTTCGCTGATAAAATTTGCGATGAAAAACAACTTAATAGAATAATACTCAATTTTCGCAGTTGTTAATAGCGTATAAATTACGTGCCTTTTATGGTAGCAATACGCATTACGCTTTTTTTTGTGGTGCTTACTTTCGGGTTGTAGCAATTGCAGATACACCCCCGGGATGAGCTTTATTTTTCCTGATGACGATTCGACTTGCTACAGGAAAGGAAAGATATATGCCCAAACGAGTTTTATTATTAGGTAGTGATTTGTTTTTAAGCAATCTTCTAGCAGATGTTTTCAATATCTCAGATTTTGAGGTTTATAAATGTGTCAATTTCTCTACTGCAGCAGATCTAATCAGTAAAAAAAACTTCGATTATTTCTTAACAGACCGGGAGTTTGCTCCGGCAGAGAAGTTTTTTTTTAAAGGTTTTATTGATATGACACATTACAAGAAATATTTGCCGGCGATAATGTTTTACAGCAAAAACTTTTAGTCAAATCAATGTGTAATGACAACGCATTTTGGCTTGCTAATCCCTCTTTGATTTGACTTTAAAATATCCCCCCCAAACCCGTGTAAACAGGGTATTTTTGCTTGGCCAAATTTCTTCTGCACCCATCCATGAGCCCGGCAATGCGGGTATTACATTTACGCTCATTACAAAAGAAATTATCCCTAAAAAAGAAAGCAACATTGAGCACATTGAGTTTCATTTTGTAAGGGTTACTGACAAAGCCATATTTGACAAAACATCGTTGCACATTGGTAAGATTATACATCTCGAAGGTAAGATCCATACCTACAGCACATTTGAAGATGGAATAAAACGCTATCACACAGAAATTGTGGCTGGCCAACTACAGCTATTTTAATACTGCCTAACTTTAAAATTGTATAGGAAATTCCAATACAACCTGCGTACCCATATCCAACCCGGATGTTAGTTGTAAAGATCCGTTAAGCAATTTCAAATTATTACGTAGCGAAGTAAGGCCAATACCATCACCCCCGCTTTGGTTGACGTCGAAGCCTTTACCATTATCTTTAACAAGTACCGTCATTTTTTTTGTTGTAATTTCAACATTAAGCTTAGTTATTGATGCCGCCGCATGTTTAACCACGTTGAGGATCACTTCTTGTATCATGCGATAGATCGCCAGCTCCATAAATGGGTCTATCCTGAAATTATCTGGACCGTTAAACTGTAGAAATAACCCAATAGATGTTTCAAATTGTTCGGCCATATCCTCAAAAGCTGCTTTGAGGCCAAAGTCTTCTAATAGCTTTGGCATCAACTCGTGGGACAAGCGTCGGCTTTCGCTTATGGCATCCATCAATAAGTTTTCTGTTTGCCTTACAGTTTTAATATTATCAACTACATTGTTGTCTGTGCCAAACTTTAATTGGTTTAGGCTTAGCTTCACACCGTAAAGTACCTGGCCTAAACCGTTGTGCAAGCTTTCTGCAATACGTTTACGCTCCTCTTCCTGTGTGGTAATTATTGCTTTAAATATTTGCTGCTGTTTTTCCAACTCCAATGCTTTCTGTTCTTTAACCAGTTTTTTGGTTTTTTCGCGCGCTAGTTTACCCGCAGTAATATCCAATGTTACACCAAGTACCCTTTCAACATCCCCATTAAGGTTGCGCACAACATCAGCCTTTAACCTTAAGGTTTTTTTACTCTTCCCAATTTTAAAATCAATTGTTTCATCAAACGGGCCCAGCCCGCTATTGATATATTTGATAATTCTGCGAGTGACATAGGTGTTGTATGGTGTCACATACGTCACAAAGACTTCCGGACTAAGGGTAGCCGTCTTTTCCAGGTTGAACAGGCGGTACATGCCTTCAGACCAAGTCATTACCTTGCCTGCAAGTTCGTAATCCCAGCTACCGATCATGGCCAGTTCTTCGGTTTGCTCCAGCAAGTTTAATATTTTTAGCTTTTCAAATTCGGCGTTTTTGATATTGGTTACATCTAAGTTGGTTGCAATGATGCTGCTACCCATCTTTACAAACATGCATGCAAACCATCTGTTTATCCCCTCAAACGGATAAAAATAGTCAAACCCTTCACTTCGGCCGGTATCCATAACCCGTAAAATGGTGTCGTAAATACCCATCTGCTTAATGCCGGGGTATTCCACCGAATAAAGCTTGCCCACCAGATCTTTTCTATTGGTTTGCTTTTCTAATTCAGCATTGGCTACCTTGATTCTAAAGTCGGTTATATTTCCTTCTTCGTCATATACTGCATCCATAACCGATATAGCCAGAAGGCTTGTATCAAAAACAGATTGAAGCAGATCATTGGCGTCAAGCAATTTTTCTTCAGCTAACTTACGGGCGGTAATATCCGTAGAGCTTACTACCACACCATCAGCTAATTTGATGATAGAATGATGGTACCAGCCATTAAACTGTTCATGGTTGTACTCCAACTCGTATTGGCATGATTCACCACTTTCAGTAACCGCTATCATACGGTCAAAAAAACCGGTGTCAATAACTCCGGGATTTTCATCAAGTAACAGCTTGCCTATAACATGACCCGAACTTTCCTTCGACACGTTATTCTGCAGCAACCATTTAAAATTAATGATCTTGTGATTGTTATTCCTTATCGCCTCAAAAACTTGGGTAAAATTTAAACTTCCGTCAAGAGTGGCACGCAGGAGATTTCTATTGGCATGGAGTTTCTCTTGTTCGCTTAAAAGTTCCTTTTGAGTGCCTTTTGCTTTTTCAATTTCAGAGAAATAAACAATTAGGCCGTTATTGTCAACACGATGAACCGCAATGCTCATCCAAAAATGGTCATAAGGGGAAATATATTCACAGGATAATGACTTGCCTGTATTCTTCACTTCTTCTAACAGGTCCGGCACGGGGGTGCCATAGTATAGCGGAAAACTGTCAAGGAGTTTTGCGCCTATTTGTACAGAACCGAATTCTGATAGAGACTGCCGTGCCTCTTTACTTATGTAGATCAGCCTGCCTTCTCCATCAAGTTTAAAGCACGCGACAGCTATCGTATCCAGTATTTCTATTGCTACTGAATCGGGGGTGGGGGCCATAATTGAGATGACTAATTGATTGGGTCTAAATCCTCCTGTAACTCATACTAACGTCTGCGTTAGATGTTTAACAGCTTCACAACACTATATGTCATTAAGCTGATAACAAGTGTAGCCAATTTAGATATTACGTACGTATAAATACTATCCTGTAGAAATATTTACTAATATAATAACACCAAAAAGAAGTACTTAAGCCTCTCATTTTCAGTATTTATCGCGTATATGGGTTTAATTGGGCTCATTAGGTTTGTAATGTTCATTCATATTACTCATCTGTTATGTCCGCAACGGTTACTTATAAAGTTAGATTCAATTATCAGGATATAAAGTTTTTAACTCGTATATCACAAGTGCAACTTAATGATGTCTCCATTTTCCATTTGAGAACCTTAGCAACTCAATACCTTATTCTAAACATTGCCGGGGTTTGGCATTTCATCAGTGATTTTAAACCTTGTGACCAGCTTAAACAAGCAATTATTAAGCAATTAGTAGCGCATATCCCCGCCCAAATAACCGTCTCTTTAACCCATACGGCATGATCAGGCGATTAATTTTATTCTCGTGCGTTTTGCTAAATTTTTCCATCATTTCAAATAAAGCACTAGCGCAATATGCCATTGGTGGGACGGCGGGACCCGCGCTTTATAATGCTGTTTATTGGTTAACATGGGATGAAAATGCAACAAATACAACGTTGATAACGGCTCCTCAGGGTGCCGATAAAGACCATATTATTAACGGCACATATACCTGGCAATTGTCTCCATCAGTACGCATTACCGCGATATTAAGCAATGAGGTATTTGTTAATGGCGACAAGATGATCTCTTATACGCCCGGTAACTTTTCCGGAGATGGCCTGGATCTTATATACTCAGGTAATAACCTACCTAAACCGGCTTCGCGCGGTGTAGCAAACTCGGGCCTGGCAACTATAAATGGCGAGACAATAACATTCGACATTGACCTAACCGTATCTGTCCTTATCAACGGCGTATACATAAATGTTGCCTACCCGGGTATGATCATAGCAGATGCAGAATCATTAAATGCAGGCGACGAGTTTATATCCGGAACTTCTACTAATGCGGTTGCATTTCAGTTGCTTAACAAGCGTACCGAGGGTAATGCAAATGACAGCCATTATAAATTGCAACTTACAGATTCTGGCCGGTCATTTAAATTGTTTGTTGATCAGCCCCCGGGCGATGTTGGCGTACAAGCGGTTTTGTTTGCCAAGGGGGCTACCAGCCTAAAAGACGTAAAAATTGAAGGCCAGGGTTTAACAGCGGTTGCCATAGGGCTTATACTACCTTTTGATTTTGGAGACGCGCCTGCAACTTTTGGCGCACCTGCACATTACATAGATGATTTTCAAACACAGGATTATTTTACTACAGACGGCACATATGCTGTGGTTGAATACAACATTAGCCCGCTTATACCAAAAGCAAGCGTTTATATTGGTGCCGGCAATGTAGATGCCGATGGCCAGCCCAAATTTAGCACTGGTGCCAATGCAGATGATACTACAGCAAACAATGATGAAAACACATTAAATGTTTCTTCGCTGCCCGATATACGAGTAAACCAATCAGGCGATATTACACTTAGTGTACCGGTCACTAACACTAAACAGATTGCGGCAACGCTATATGCCTGGATAGACTTCAATGGCGACGGTATCTTTGAAACTTATGAAGGTACAAGTCTACCCGTACCACAAAATACCAATAACCAATCAGTAAACCTGATCTTTAAAGGAGCCTCTTTCAGCAAATTGCTGAGAGCAGGCGCCCTTTATGGCCGTTTACGGATCACGACCTCAGCATTAACAGATGACGGCGTATCGCAGGTGGATGAACGCAGCATCAATTTCGCTGCAGATGGTGAGGTTGAAGACTATAGATTTAAGGATGTACTTGGCAGCGGCGTGGGCATTTCGGGCCACATATATGACGATGGTAATGGAGGTTCTGATAATTTAATATCAGGCAATAAGATTTCGGTAGTATCGGGGCAACAACTATATGCCTACCTGGCCGACAGCACCTTAAAAATAATTAATAAAATACCGGTTGACACTGCAGGCTTTTACCACTTTGACGATGTCGTAAGCGGCAATTATTCAGTTGGCATTTCTGTATTAAATGCCTTGGTAGGTGCAACCCTTTCTTCAACCACACCTGCCCTTCCCAAGCCCTGGGTACCATCTGCCGATGGGTACGGGATTAACAACGGTAACCGCAATGGTATAGAACCAGGAATTCCTGATTTAAAGATTGTCGTGACAATGCCTGGTAACGGGAAGGGTGTAACGGATGTAGATTTCGGCGTAGATCAGCGCCCTATTGCAGTAGCGGATCATGATACAACGAAAATAAATCAACCGGTTACGATAAACGTCGCGCGCAATGATAGTGATGCAGACGGTTCCTTAGAGCTAAGCGCAATATTGTTGGTTGACCCTGCAGACAAAATAAGTAAATCTACGATTACCATCCCTGCACAAGGAAGCTACACAAGCACAAAAGCAGGAACGGTCGTCTTTACGCCAACGGCTACTTTTATTGGCAAAGCAACGCCGGTAGCCTACACCATAACAGACAACTACGGGGCTGTTAGTTTGCCTGCTTTAATTTATGTTGCTGTGAAGCCGGTTGGCGTAAAAGATACAGCATCTACCAGGGTAAATGTCCCTATTAACATAGTTGTAAAAAACAACGACGGCCCGAGTGGCAATGGCACCTCAGTTACTGCCGGAAACGGAAGTCATGGTACTACTGTTACCGGCACCACCGGAGCCGTTACTTATACACCTAATCCGGGTTTCACAGGTACAGATACATTTACTTATACTTTAACTACAGCAGACACAACTGCCTCAGATCCTATCACTGTAACGATCAGGGTCTTTGCAGATAGCGCGGCCTTATCTCTCACAAAGGTCGCGCTTAATACTGGCTCAAAAGCCGGCGATGTGATTAACTATCAACTGGTAGCAAAAAATACCGGGAATGTGCTGCTTACCAATATCGGCATTAAGGACGACCGCGCGGATGCGGGGTCAATCTCGCCTGCGGTGATCGCATCTCTTGCGGCAGGCGCGTCGGTGAACCTTATCGCAAAACACACATTAACACAAGAGGAAGTAAATCGCGGAACTTTTGCTAACCAGGCATCGGCATCGGGAACAGATCCGTCCGGAACGCCCGTTAACCAACCAAAGTCTGATGATCCCACAACGCCGGCACCAAATGATTCAACGCGCGTCACTATCGTAGCGATGCCCGGCTTGGCTGTTGTTAAAACAGGCGTATTCGCCATAAATAAAATTACATATACGTTTTTAGTGACCAACACCGGTAACGTAACGCTTACCAATTTAAATCTCACAGATGCAAAGCTTAACCTAAGAAACGTAGTACTCACACTGCCTGTTGGTGGATTGCAGCCGGCCGCTAGCGTTAATTTCACTGCATCTTACACTGTTTTACAGGCAGACAAAGTTGTCGGCAGTGTCACAAATACAGCTAACGCAACGGGGACACCGCCTGCCGGTACACCTGTAACCGGCACAGGTACAACTACCACTCCGGTTGGTCGATTGCCAACTGCTATAGATGATGTTGCACAGACAGATGCTAATAAGGCAGTGATTATATCTGTATTGGCCAATGACGACGCAGCAGGATCCACATTTAACATACCGACACTTTTAATTACAACTCAGCCTCAAAACGGAATCGCCACAAAGAACAATGATGGTTCAGTTACTTACACGCCTAACAAGGGCTTTACCGGGCAGGATGTTTTTAATTACCGTGTAACTGATGTATTGGGTTACACTACAAATATTGCCACGGTGACCATTACTGTAAACTTCATAGGTATTATTAATATCCCCAATCTGTTTACACCTAATGGCGACGGACGGAATGATGTCTTCGAGATCAGGGGTTTAGAACAGTATGCGGCTAACCATCTTACCATTGTAAACCGCTGGGGTAATGAGGTTTACAAACAGGATAGTTATCGAAATAACTGGCCCGGCGACGGGCTGAATGAGGGCACGTACTTCTATATACTTCAGGTTAAAAAAACTGCTGCCGATAGCTGGCAGGTTTTCAAGGGTTATGTAACGCTACTACGTACAGTTAACCGGTAGCCTCAGGCGCCACAATATTATGAAGATACAACTCACACTTTTATTACTTTGCTTTACGCTGCTGGCCTTTGGCCAACAAGATGCGCAGCAAAGCCAGTATATGTTTAATGGCATATATATTAACCCTGCCTACGCGGGTTACAAAGAAAATATTAACCTGCATAGCTTTTACCGCTCGCAATGGACGGGTATTACAGGTTCACCTGTTAGTCTATCGCTTGCAGTAGATGCCTCGGCCAACGACGGCAATGTGGGTTTGGCCTTGCAAATAGCTAATGACAGAATTGGTGCGCAAAGCGATTTTTCTACCTATGTAAATTATGCTTACCGGCTAAGGTTAAATAACGACGGCAGTTCAAGACTGGCCTTGGGTGTCGGTCTTGGTGCTGTATCATTAGGTCTTAATAGTGCATTACTCAATCCAAATGATCCCGAGATAAATCAGCCGCTCAGCAACCAAAACGTTATTTTGCCCGACGGCCGCATAGGGGTCTTCTTTTCTAATAACCTGCTTTACGCGGGTTTATCAGCAGACAATTTAGTTTCGCAGTATATCAATAAAAATTCGCACCCTTTTATAGCCCAACCTAAACCGCATTACTATTTAACGGCAGGTTACCTAATTCCTTTAAGCAAGGATATCTACCTAAAACCCAGCTTTTTGCTTAAAGACGACCGTGCGGGGCCTACCAGTTTAGACTTAAATGCCTTTATTTTATTTGGCCAAAAATTATGGCTCGGTGCATCTTACCGCAGTGCAGTAAGTTTGTACGACAAAAGTTATCTGCAAAGCGATCTGAGTAAAACCAATTCGGTTGTTACTGCCATAGAAGTTTTTCCTGTCGACAATATCCGAATAGGATATGCTTATGATATTTCTATCGGCCCTCTCCAGGGATATAGCTCTGGCACACATGAGATATCTATCGGCTATTACATAAAAACATTTAAACGAAGAATACTTACACCGCGTTACTTCTAACCTGTTTACTCATTTAAGATTTTGAAATGAACAATCTATCCCCTAAGCTTATCTGGATACTGTTATTAACGTGCTTGTCTATAAGCGCAAAGGGACAATTCGTCTTAAAACTCGCTGATGAACAATTTAAATTGTATAATTATTATCAAGCCGCGTCGCTTTATGAAAAAGCATATCGCGCAAAACCTTTGCTGTCAACCGTACAAAAATTAGCGGTCACATATCACCAGATGCGTGATTACAAAAACGAGGAAAGCTGGTATGCTATGGCTGTTGAAATGTCGCCGTCTGCCGAAAATTTATTAGGTTATGCAAAAGCCCTGCAAAGTAATGCCAGGTATCCCGAAGCCAAGATCGCTTATAATCGCTACACAGGAGCAACTCCGCCAGGCTTGAGCCAAAATATTGCACTATTGACCGCTTCTTGCGATTCTGCCATAAAATGGATGCGCTCGCCAACCAACTTTCTTGTTACCAATCAGCTTATGCTAAACACAAGTGCGTCTGAGTGGGGCGCGTCAGTGTATGAGAGCAAGGTTGTGTTTGCCTCTGACAGGATGGCTATTCCTAATAATAAAACATCTGCTGCAAAGCCTTTCCTGAAATTTGATGGCAATCAATATCCCGATAATAAAATTTACGAATGGACAGGTAGCGGTTATTTAAAACTTTATACGGCTATAGCGACAGACTCAGGGTCAACTCCCGGCTTACCGTTTTTTAAGGATAAAGGAACCGCGTACCACACCGGCCCTGCCAGCTTTGACGCAGATGGCCGCGGAATGTATTATACAATTGATGAGCGTATACCGAATAAACACAAACGCAACGCGGACCGGATAGAGACTTTTAAACTGAATATTTATTATGCACGCGAAGATCGATCATCCGGAGGTTGGACAACGCCTATTGCGTTTAAGTATAACCAGCCGGGATTTTCTACCGGTGACCCTTACGTGACACCCGACGGTAAACGGCTTTACTTTAGCTCTGATATGCCTGGCGGTAAAGGAGGCACAGACCTTTATTATTGCACCAGGCTGGCAGATAATTCCTGGGGTGTGCCTGTAAATATCACAGAATTAAATACTACAGGTAACGAAAGAACACCGATGTACGACAACCGGCGCAACTTTTATTACGCTACAGATGGTAATATTACTATGGGCGGTCTTGATATCTATAGTGCCACCCTTATCGATGGGAAATTTAGTAACATCAAAAACTTAGCATACCCCGTAAACTCACCCCAAGATGATTTTGCATACCTATCTTACAATGGCAAGTCGGGCTATCTTTCGTCTAATAGAACAGGCGGCATGGGCAGTGATGATATCTACAAATTTTATGAAAAGCCACCGCTCGTGTTGCGGTTGGAGGGCATTGCTTACGATAAAACTTCTAAGCAACCTCTTGACGGCGCATCCGTATCATTAACATGCAATACTTTTCTTATTAATTACCAAACCGACGGCACCGGCCATTATGCTTTTACCTTGCTGGCTGATAAAGATTACTATTTAAAAGGCGACAAACGTACCTTTATAAGCGATCAGGCGCAGCTAACTACCAATGGTTTAAAGGTGTCGCAAACCTTAGTACAAGACCTCTATTTAGAGAAGATTAAGATCAATGCGCCAATTATTTTAGCAAATATAAATTACGATTTTAACAAGGCTAATATACGGGCCGACGCTCGCCCCGCCTTAGATCACCTCATCGAAGTAATGCACAATAACCCTACGATATGGATCGAATTGGGTTCGCATACTGATAGCAGGGGTTCTGACAAATATAACTTAGCGCTTTCTTACCAACGCGCAAGATCAGCTGTTGATTACATTGTTACCACCGGCGGTATAGACCCTGCCCGCATTGTTGCAAAAGGATATGGGGAAACAAAGTTACTTAACACATGCGGCAATAATGTCGCATGTTCTGAAGCAGAACATCAGATTAACCGCAGAACAGAATTCAAGATCACAAGGCAGTAGTCAGTTTTCGCAAGCCGATTGTACCCGGTAATATACCGGGCACAAATACAGCTTACTTAGTTAAAACTACCACTTATCTTATTGAGCGAATTTTATTTCTACTCTCCTATTTTTTAATCTGCCAGTTTGCGTTTTATTTGAAGCGATAGGCTTTGTATCGCCAAAGCCGGTTGCAGCTACTCTTGAGCTATCAATGCCCTTACCAATAAGGTAATCTTTTACTGCCTGAGCCCGCGCTTCTGATAATTTCCAGTTATATACGTAACCGCCCACATTATCCGCATGACCCGATAATTTTACGGCGGCATTATTTTGCTGCATAAGGGTCGCTACTTTTGCCAGCTCTGCATAATAATCTGCAGTAATGGCTGCACGGTTGAAGCCGAAACTGATATTCTTGTTCTTTACGTTGCTAATGTCGGCCCGTTTTGCTGTCGACTTTGCTTTTGAAGAGAAATGTCCTTTAGTGGCAAAGCTTTGCAGCCCTGCTGACATACCAAGGAAAACTACGGCAGCTGCCATAATTTTGATTTTGTTCTGAGTTGTTTTCATGGTCTTTTTTATTAGTTATTTATGTATAAGTTATTTACAGTAAGCAAATTATATTGTTGATTTAGGAGGTGATTTATAGTAGAAATGCGCCATTTTTGGTAGAAACCGCACACAGGCAAAAAAATGCATCAAACGATGTCAAAACTCTGTGGAAATGAGTTGCGTGTTATTATCGTCTACCAGATACATTCTTGTGTCAGAAAGTTTATACAACTCGCTTGACCTGTCAACAGTGTTTAGATCCGGAATAGCGACAAGTATGTAATCGAAGCTAAGTTTGTAATGATCAACCAGTTTACTGATCAGTTGATCTGAAGTAGATTTTTCAGGATTAAGCCTATTTTCTTGATCAAGGCCTTCATTAAAAAGATGCAAAAAATTTATTACATCCTCGTTCTTCTCTGCTAAATCCGGGCCCGCACCAATAAATGACACTCCCGGATGTTTGTCAGAAACAATAATTAGGTCGGCAAGCGTCTTTTCATTTTCAAAGTAAGTTCTTAACCCTTTGCTATAACTCATCCCGAAGCTCTCTAATATAAATGGTGCCTCTATGTTGTAATCGATAAGCAGAACGTTTTTATTCAAAGCACTGAGTCTTCCTGCAAAATCGAGATCCAACGCAATTGGCTTTGCAAAATTACCTGCGGTAGTTATCAGCATAATTTGTGCAAAGGGATTGTCTTTGGGCAATTGAACTATTGTTGTTACCAGACCGTTAAGAAAGGTATCTATAGCTTCGCCTTTTAGGGCCTCGTCAGTTGGAAATACAAGTGAAGGAAAACCGTTTCCTTTTTTGACATCTTTAAGAGTAATTTTTGCCGAATGCAAATCATCACGCCATTGCGACGCGGTTAGAGCAAATGGAAATGCCAATAAAACTATTGCTGCTGCCAGGTACCAAATGCCATAGTGTCCCGGCCTGTCAGCATGATCGTGGTAAGAGAGGTATGAAACAGGTTCGGCTAATTCAAGACTTTGCTGTTCTCGCGCCGCGATCTCTGTTTTGACTAAGGCAATTTCTGACCTAACCCCTGCCATGTTTCTATTATCCAGCAAGGATGTATTGTCAACTGGCCTTTTAGCAATATCCGTTTTAAGAGCATTTACGGTAAGTTTCTTGTGCGCAATAAGAGTCGCTAAATTTGCTCTTAATGACTGCAGTTGGCTGTCGATGGATTTTAACGCGCGCCTATCTGGCAATTCTGCACTTAAAATAAACTGGCGCTGATATTGGGCCTTGTTAAACTTGTCAATTTCGTTTTCAATAAGCTTGTCGTTAGAAAAAAAACCCTCGGGGATAATGTTAAAATTTCCTACCGGTTTGTTTAAATACGCTTCAAGGTAACTTACCTTACGAATAATCTTTTGACCTTGGAGAGAAGGCCCGGCTTTACGAGATGCTTTTGCCAATGTAAGATTTGACACAGCTCTTTGTGCGCTATCAATTTCTTCAGCTTTTGCTTGCAAAAACAATAGCGAATCGGCAAGCATATTAATGCGGTTTGCGTTTGCAATAAGCTTTTTTGCTCCCTCTTTATTAAAAGCCGCCAATATCTGGCCTCTGTAATTTAGCCCGGTTGATTTAAAAGTAATTTTGAATGTATTTGTGCCCGATATAGTTGATAGCTGAAAATCTTTAACGGTTTTAAGGAGATGGTCAGACGCACTTTTATTGACTGCTTTTAAATAGGCAGGCGATATTACATTTACCGGGACCTTAATTACAGCATCAATTCGATGTATAGGATTCACCCGTCTGTTAATGAAGTATAGGAGTATGGACAAAAAGACGATTACGCCGATAAAGTATCTGCGATAAGTTTTTATCGTTGCCAGGTAGAAATGAGGATAAAGGTAAAACCTGCTCATTTCAAATTAAAAATTATACTTACGCATGTATAATGTGATGTGTCATAGAGAATTTAATAAGCGCTGCCGTGTTTCTTGAGCCTGTTTTGTTGAGCAATGCCTGCCTATGACTTTCTACTGTCCGCTGGCTCGTAAATAATTTCTCGGCAATTTCATGATTGGTATGCCCCTCGCCCATCAATGTTAAGATTTCCACGTCACGGATAGAAAAATTCAAATTTGCATCTAAAGCAATAGGCGCGATATCCGGTATTTGGCGGATGCGGTTTAATAAAGTATTGGTAGAATTGGAACAGATGTATTGCCCGTCGTTAGAAATATGTCTTAAGGCAAATAGAAGTTCTGTTATATCAACGCTTTTGCTAAGAAATCCTTTTGCTCCGGCTGCTATAGTTGTCATAATATCCCTTTCGTTGTCATGCATAGACAAGAATGCAATTTTCATTTTAGGATACTTATTTTTCATTAACAGGGTAAAGTCTACCGCCTTAAGTCCAGGCATCTCTATTTCAGTAAGGATGATATCTGCATCAACAGCTTTTATTAGTTCCAGCAAAGTATTCCCGTCTTCGGCCTCTCCCACAATCTGAATGTCTTTCTCTTTATCTATCAGCGCTCTTATGGCTTTTCTGACTATCACATGGTCTTCGGCCAGTATTACATTTATCATAGAGAATATGCTTGTTTTTATAGGTATTTGTCAATTTCTTGTTAGCTAAATGTAGCCATGTTAAAATACTTCCGTTATTGGCTTTTTACGGAATTTATCGGACAGAGATAACATATTTCTTATGGTGTAAATCCATTTCTTAACGGTATAAATATTTACCCACGGTATTTATACAGACGGCGATCTGAAGTTGGTGTATTTATAACACCATTAAGTTTTAAGAGAATATCCCAAAACTAAGTGGGAATTCAATAGAGAGACAAATTCAGTAGTTATCACACAGGTTTACAGTACAAATGCCACGAGTGTGGTTTTCCGAAAGGTTAAATTTGATAAAGTGCTTCTCAGTAAATAAAAGCGCTCTGATACACCACATGAAAAAGAACTATTTTTTCAATTTATGCCTTTCCATCTCCAACCTTTTATTTCCGATAATCAGTTTCCCTTACGTGTCTAAGATCATCGGCCCAAACGGGGTTGGTAAAGTACAATTCATTACCTCATATGCGCAATACTTTGGTTTAATCGCAGCACTTGGTATTCCGGTGTACGGGATCAGAGAGATCGCAAAAAACAAACATGACAGGCTTAAACTGAACACAGTATTTTCTGAACTATCAGTAATCTATTTTTTTACCAGTATCATACTAACCGTTGTCTACTTTATTTCTATCCTTTGCGTAACCAGTTTCAAAGCTGATCTGAACCTGTATATATGGTCAGCATCCTTTATAATACTCAGCTTCACCTCGGTCGACTGGTTTTATGAAGGTCTGGAACAATTTAAGGCTGTTGCTATACGGTCTATGCTGGTACGCGTTGGTTCGCTGATACTTATGTTCATTCTTATAAAAAGTGGTAAGGATTACTTCTGGTATCTCATGATCATGGTCATTACCAATATCGCTAATAACGGTATCAACATGTTGCGGCTCCATAAGGCTGTATCCTTAACTTTTACGGGGCTATCTCTAAAAAAACACTTTAAACCGCTGCTTTATATATTTAGTACTACTATCGCAACCAGTATGTATACCATGTTCGATACGGTTCTGCTCGGTCTGCTTGCCAATACCCATGCAGTGGGTTTGTATACTGCTGCGGTGAAACTTTCAAAAATCAGCTTACCAATCGTTGTATCATCCGGAATGGTGCTGGTGCCTGGGCTTGCTAAAAACCTTGCAGCGAAAAACCTTAAGGAGGTGCAAAAAACACTTGATAAGTCTTTTGCTTTTACATCGTTAATATCGATCCCTATTTGCGTTGGCCTGGCGGTTCTGGCACCTGAATTTATTACCGCATTCTCCAGCGTTAAATTTCTGGACGCTACGTTTTCGATGCAAATAATGGCGCTTCTACCCATAATTATTGGGTTTGGGTATTTCTTCGGTTTCCAGATACTTGTGCCTGATAGTAAGGATAAGCAAATGTTATTTTGCGTGTTAGGCGGCGTAGCTGCAAGCCTGGTCTTAAACTTTGTGTTGGTCCCGCGATTTGAATATTTGGGCGCTGCACTCGCCAATGTAATATCGGAGTTAATTGTAACTATTTTAATGTTCCTTTATGTAAAACGGTTATATGACTTTACTTTCCGCATCAGGCCGATAATTACCGCAACTATTAGTTCTTTGATCTTCGTGCCAATTGTTACCGTGTTAAGGTTTACGCACGTAAACAATTATTTAATGTTGATTACAGCTATTCCTGCATGTGCAATGGCTTACTGGCTCATCCAAAAATTAATTTTCAGGCAGCCCATCTTAAAAGATGTCATCGAACCTTTTCTTCATTCAAAAATGGTGGCCGTCACAGCCCGCTTAATGCTTATTAAAAAGAAAGCTTATGTATAAGGTATCGGTAATTATACCCAACTATAACCACAGTGAATTTCTGCGTCAGCGCATAGATTCGGTATTGGCGCAAACCTACCAGAATATAGAAGTTATTATTCTTGACGACTGCTCGCCCGACGACAGCAGAGAAATCATCAACGAATATAAATATCACCAAAAGGTAAGTGAGATCGTATTCAATACGGCAAACAGCGGCAGCACGTTTAAGCAATGGCAAAGAGGGATTGCGTTGGCTAAAGGCGAGTACATCTGGATTGCCGAAAGTGACGACTGGTGCGAACCAACCCTATTAGCAACTTTAATGGATGGCCTGCGGAACAATCCTACCACCGGCATAGCTTTTTGCCAGTCGATGTATTATTATGAGCCCAACAAAGTAAAAGAAACTACCTACTACCCTTATTACGAGAACGTAGAGGGTGGCAAAGATTTCATTAAACAATACATGCTTAGCAGCAATAAAATAGTAAACGCAAGTATGGCAGTATGGAAAAAAGATCTGTTTGAAAACGTTGACCTTGAATTTACTTCGTTTAAATTCTGTGGCGACTGGCTGTTCTGGATTTCAATATTAAGCCAGTGCGATGTATTTATATCCGGCAAAGTCCTCAACTATTTTCGAAACCATGATAAAGACGTAAGCTCGAGATTTTACAGTACCGGCGATTATTTTATAGAAAATCTGGAATTATATGACTTACTTCAAGATCGCCATATATTGACGCCCTTTATGCATGAACACCTGGTGAAAGAATTATACGTTAGGTTTTTAGGTGTTAAGAAACATTTGGTAAGGTCTAATATTTATAAAATAAAACGCGCGTTTAACATGCAGGCCGGGCTTGCTAGTCTTTCGCGGCTCTACTTTACCTTAAGAAACCAAGCTTTTCTTTTGAAACGTTTTATTCTTGCTAAGTAACATATTAGTTTACTTCAACAAAAACAGGGGTTTCTGTTACAGTAACACTAAGCTTGCCGTTTGTTACCGTTTTGCTTTCGTCTATCGTTGTTGTTGAAGTTGCAGAAAGTGTATGGAACGTTACTTTATTAATACCTGCCAATAGCAGGTCAAAAGTAGCTGTGCGTTGTTTTTGATCAGGCACCACCAAAACGTAAATGGTTTTAGTACCGTTTTTATAAATGTCTACAATAGGATCAATACATATTGTCTTCTGAAAGCTATATCCACCTATTAAGTTTTTTGCCTGAACAATGTAATTTGCCGCAGGCCTGTTCGTAAAATTGGGCAACACTAATCCCGATGACGCATACTGTGTTGAGCTAGATAAATTATCGTCATATAAGATATAGAAAAACAACTTCTGAACACTGTTTCGTTCATAAAGCAGTGCGGTGCGTAACAGCCAATCAGCCTGGGTGAGTATTTCACTTTTGTTACCAACCGCTAATGCTCGTTGTGGACTTTGCGTATTAACGTCGAAGCCGGCTTCTGTAACCCAAACTGGTAAGTGATTTGCATTTGCCAGATTAACAAAGCTGGAAGCAATTTGTGAAGCTTCAGAAAGCTCGGGCGCTAATCCTTGCGTGGCTGTACCACCGTTAGATTTATTATTGTTAGTGTAAAGGTGATAATTTATAATGTCGAAGCAAAGATTTACATTGCCATCTGCTTTATAGCCCCGATTTTGTTTGCACCAATCTATCATTGCCGATACGTATGCCGGGTCTGCAGCTGCAAGGCCGGCCATCACTACTTTCATATTTGGGTCTGCATTTTTTACACCCACGTCTTTGCCCAGACTCCCTTTATTGCCATCATAAAACGCGGAGAGATTGGCCGCATATTCTTGTGCGGTTTGGTGGGCCTTATCACCCTTCCACCATTTATCACGCTCGTTGTCACACTCTATATATTTTATCAGTCCTAAACCGGTTTTATTCTCGTTAACGCCATCACCGGGCCAGCGCTGGCTATTGTCTATTTTTAAAAGCGATGCATCGACAGCTTTGTTACCACCATACCGGGCAGCGAACTGAAATGCTGCTTTCGCCTGTAAAACATAACTTCCGGGTTGACTTTTATCTGCACCGTATGGCATCGGCACATTTTCCGCATCACGCTGATCTGCGGGATAGGTTTGCAGCAACCAGTCGGGGCAGGTTTTTAAACATACCAATACATCAACATTTTCGGTTTTTAAACGCTGGTACATGGCATCATAATTCCAGTTACCGCTGTGGGCCGGATTAAAAGTGTATTTGCCTTGCTGGGATTCTATTCTACTCCAATCCAGATAATGCCGTACACCGGTAAATTGCTTAATGGCCTTTAATTTATTTTCGTCGATCTGGCTACCATCACCGCTTAACACATTCCACTCAAACCCGTTTACCCCAAGCATGTTATTAAAGGTGTTTGCCAAAGTTGCTGCTGCCGGCGTATTTACACCCGAGCTGTCTACTATAGCTGGTGAAGCTGTGGTTAATGCAACCTGATTTTTCTGACAAGATGCCATTAGGCTCCCTGCAAAAAATAACACTTTAAGATTAGGGGTCAGTAGTTTCATTAACATACCCAACGGCACAACCAACAGGGATATTGCAGTATTGGTTGTTATAATTGATGTGGGCATGTATAAGTTTAAGTAGTTCTGGTTAATATATAGTTAATGCACTTGTATTCGGGCGAATTGATATTTAGGCCAAACTCCGCCACCCAATCAAGATAGTTCATGATCAACTCATCTTTCTTAGGGTCGAATTTCCTTGCGTATAGTTTATTGGATGATATCAATATCAGCGCATCAGCCATAGTTAATACTGTAGGGTGGTGAGCGCCGTCTTTAAAAATAATGTGTCTCAAATTATCGTTAACCAAGGTGTGCGCAAACCTTGAATTACCTAATATCGTTTGAAAAATAAATTCGTCGGGTGCAAAACTTAATCTAAAATAGTTTCTAAGCTTTTTCTCGTTTTTAACTTTATAGACTACGTAAGCTGCACACTCCGGAGTAATGCTAAACCATTGCGACCTACCTAGTAATGTCAGCTGTTTAGGTTTCCTTTTTTTGATATGTAGAAAGTTAATAGCGTATTGCAAATGGTAGTGCCCCTTAAACTTGAAATCACCAAAACTATAATTCTCTACCCTATGCACACCTTCTTTCCACTCTTTGCCAATTTTCTTGGAGTCGAGAAAACTTTTCCCGGTGTTAGCCATGAAAAAGGTATTTATCTCTTCTGCATTTTTTAAAGGATAATCCTGCGGGCTTAACAGATTAATGTGACTGTACCCAATCTTTGTTTGCAAGATAGCCTCCATACTATCAAGCGTAGCGCGCACTAAACTGTACGTCCCCCAGTCTATCAGAGATCTGTTCTCGATAAAGAATACATTTTGGTAGGCCAGAAGATTCGAAAAAATACCGATATCAGACTTTTTATCTACATGTATGTAAATATCTGCATTAGGGTGTTGTAAGCGTTTTATCAGCCTTTCCAGTTGTTCGGGATAGGCATGGGCAAGTATCAGGTGTGCAAGTTTTAATGACATAATTATAATATGCCTTAGGCAGTGATAGGGTTATCAAATAATTGTAACTGGTGTGGCGCTTTGTACCTTGAACTTAAAGTGCGGGTTATCGCATTATAAATTGCATTAACATGGTTAGTCCAGGTGTGCATAGACGCAAATCGTATACGATCGGCGTGTGCCTCGGGCGAATCTTCTTCCAAAGCACGCTTTATCAAAGTAAGGTATTGTTCTTTACTGTTTGCTGTATACGCATATGTTTTAAACATGTCCATTGCTAAGGTTTTGGTAGCCACAACTGGTTTTCCCATGGCCAGATATTCATCTATCTTACGGGGGTAGTTGCCAACAGTAAGTTCATTGATTACCTGGGGATTGATGCAGATGTCGAATGCCGATATGTATGCAGCAAGGTCATCTCCATGTTTAGCACCCAAAAAATGCACATTTTTTAAGAGATGTAATTCGCTGGAAACGAAGCTGTCATCTTCCGGTCCTATAAGCACAATATTCCAATCGGGATTGTAGCGTGCAATATGTAATAGTATCTCAATATCCAGCCGGCTTGTCAATAAAGCCCCAACATAACCAATTACAGGTTTGGGTATTACCGCTATATCCGCAGGCAAATGAGGTGATGAAAAATTGATAAAGGATGCTACGTCGCACCCCTGACCGATATTAAAGCTGTTACTGTTGTATTTTTTGCAATAATCTGCCAGGTAATCTGAGTTGGTGAGGCATAGATCGCTTTTCTTTATTACCAACGGCTGACTTATTTTGCCATGCCTGCGATAATAGTCGGTCGCTAAATAATTGTCCCTGTAATAGTAAATAGAGAATGAAGGGCGTAAAAGTTCTTTTAAGTAAAGACTTCTAAACATATCACCATCATTAAATATGATGGTGTCCTTAAAGTCGAGTGCAGTCAACGCCCGTTTTATCACTTCCGCAAAAACCTTATTGTTGCGTTTATTAAATAGTTTAAACAACCACTCAGATCGCAACCAATTGATAGATTCTAAAAGTTTATCGGGGTACAGATTCCAAATATTTTCGCTGATCTTGATCAGCCCTGCCTCCTTTTTATTGATCACATTCAGCCGGCGCTTTATTTTTTTGTCGCTTCTATGTCTTATCATGGTTATCCGGTCTAAAGCGGGATTCACATAAAGAACACGGTTGTGCTTGCTAAACTCAATTGCAATATTTTTGCAATTGCTGCCAATTTCTATGTCCCAGGCTTGCTGGCATACTATTAAAATATCTCTTCCCTTTATCATAACGCGTAAGAAGTTGTGATCTTTTGTTGTTGTTCACGTTTTTCGATATCCAGTTTTAAAGTGATATTGATAAGCGCCGCAAACAAGTAGAAATAAATGTTGATTGGGAATTGCACAAGCGCTTCTTGCGGGTAGTTACCTACGCTTAGTACAAAAATGATGAGCACCACAGCCAGGCAATAACTTTTCAATTCCCGGTCATGAATGGCGAAATAATTTCTAATACCCTGACGAAGAATTACAAAAAGGAATGAGCAAAGTAATACTAGACCTATCCAGCCTTCTTCGACAGCTACGCGCATAAAACCGCTATCCGGCGGGAAAGATGCCAGATAAGATCCTTTTGAAAACCTTTGCCCCCACATGCCCGTGGCACCAAGGCCGCCACCAAAAGGGTGCGACTGAATGTAGGGCTGAATACGTTTTTGATTATATTTTCTTACGTTAAAAGAGGGATCATAAGATGGAAAAAAAGCGGTTTGCACACGGTAGATCGCCGTGTTGTGTATAGGTATTTTTAAAAATACCCCGAAGAGTCCAACGCAAATAATCCCCACCACGAAGCTTCTTTTGCTAAGCTTTAAGATAAACAGCAACGCTAAACCGGCAGGAAGCAGCACAAACGCACCTCTAATGCCTGTGTATAATAATGCGACCACGCAAAGCATTGCTATCACAGCCAACATTACTTTTTTGACGACCGATTTTACAGCAAACATGAGTGACAAGCACAAAATTGTACTGATCACCATGTTATATGCTGCTGCAACGGGGTCAGAAAAAATAGAAAATCTTCTCCATCGGCCGCCTATAAAGTATAAATCGGCGTTACTCCAGCTTGTGGCCAGCCAAGCTTTTTCAAATGCGAGAAACCCGTGATATTCTTGCAGAATGGTATATAAGGCTGCAAAGACAGAAAGTATTAGCCAAGCTTTAATTATCAATCGGATGAAACTAACCGTTTTTATGTGATACATAAAAATGAAGTAGGTTATACACACCACACCCAAACTACGTATAGTAAAAAGCCACGCCATTTTTGAGTCGGCAACCGGGTTAATAACCTCAAGAATGTTATAGGTAAGCCAAAGCAACACCATTATGCTTATCGGACTTTTTAAAAACTCCCATGTCCTGTCATACTTGTGCTTAAGCACAAAGCCAATGATCATAAGTACTTCCATCCCGTCCATTATAAGCCCGGCCGGGAAGCTTAATAGCATGCGGTTTAACCACATAACCAAGTATGCGGCCACCATTAACGTTATAACGCCAAATGCAGGATAATTTATTACAGCTAAAGCAAACGGGATACCTACAACAAGCATAATAACCCCTATTGCTGCCAGCGTGCCAAACTGCACCACTGCAGCAGTGAGGATGAGTCCTATTAAAGCTAATCCTATATAGCCTTTAGGTTGGTAAAACCAATCGGCCCAGGTTTTTGAATTAAATTCTTTTGTTAAAATCATGAACAATCGCTTTGTTAAAAGAAAATGATCTTTACGGCTACGCCTGCCAATACGAATAGTACTGTGCCGGTTGCCAGTACACGTAACGTTACATTAAGTGCAAGCTCAGTTTGACTGCCGTCTTCGATGCGTATTTCTTCTCTTTTCATGTTACTTGTGGTTTTATATTGCATCTGCCTGGAAATTAGTATTGGTTTTATTTAATACCCAGCCCATCATCCGGCCGTTAAGGCCTTTCAGATAATCGATCGATGGCTTTGAATCGCCCCGCAGGCTTTGGTTATTCTCAAATAACCCAATGGTATTATCTGTAAACAACATCCATTCCTTTGTTTTTGATAAAGAATTTAAAGACCCCGTTTCGATAATAATAACATCGAACACAGTTTGCAATTGCTCCAATTTTTCCTGAACACGTTTCTGTGAACTTATTTCCAGCAATGACACATCACCGCCGCGATTACCCATAATATTAATACGGTCTAAGCCATCTGGAACGAAAGAAGATTGCTCACCAAGGCGTTGTATTTTAGAACCAATAGGTGTGCTATTACCAATGCCGAGAAGATGAGTTTTTTTACCCGCCAATAATTTGTCAGGCTGATTAGCCTCGAATACATCCGGATCAAATTCGCTTTCGTGCAGAAATTCCTCCAAGAACAGTTTAGGTTTCACCATTTCTGTGATCACGGGATGAATAAAATTGCCGTCTATCAGTAATACCTTTTTATTGCTAATTGCATAAGCATAAGCCAGGCTTAATGAAAACAACGTCTTCCCTTGCAGTCCATTCAAACTGGTAATGCCAAGTGTAATCTGGTCGCTAAGTTTGCTATCTATTTCGAACCTGATGTTGCGCAACAGGTTTCTATATAAAGTCATGCTGCCATTAATATCACTTTGTTCTTTAAAACGGGCTTTGCTTTTTGGTATCTCGGGCACAAAGTTTAGTTCTCCCAAAACCTTTATGGCCGTTAACCTTTCCAGGTCATCGCGGTTCCTAACATGACTGTCAAAATAAAATAGCGCCAGTATGATTACCATACACAAAACAAAACTTACACAACCTGAAAGCGCAATGAGTAAGATTTTTTTTGATGGCTGCTTGATACCAGGAAGGGCAGCATGCAGCTGCCTAAGCTGAACCGGCAATGCATTTTGCACGTTCGCCTGATTGTATTTATCCTGCACGTCAAGATATTCTTTTGTGGCAATATCTATATCGCGGTCAAGTGAACTTACCACGGCTTGAGCAGGTACCAAACCATTTAAGCGTCCTTTTAAAGCGCCAATTTGCTTGTCCAAAGAGCCTGCACTAAAGCGCGCAATCTCCAGGTTGTTTTCCATCTTTAGCTTTTCTTGTACAAGGTTGTCTTTTGCTGCCAAAGGATTTGAGATGTATTTATCGGTCGACTGATTGATCTCTTCTGTCAAGGCGTTTTGTAACGAGTCGAGAGACTTTTTATATTTCGGATCGAAGTTGTTTTCGAGGTATTTATTATTCGTCACTCTTAACCTTTCGCGCGTCACTAAAATTGCAGCGTTAACTTTGGTTGTAGTAGATTCGAGGTATTTACGGTCTTTAGGATCAAACCGGCTATCAATACTTTTCAACGTACCAGTATAGGCAATAACGTCTTTATTCGCTTGTTGGCGATAACCTTCAAGACTGTTCAATTGGTCGTAGGCGTCTTTAGACTCATTGGCCATGTCAAGTATATTGTGCTTAACCTTATAGCTCTCCAGTTCCGCGATTTTCTGCCTCATCGCCGTTTGTTTTTCTACTAATAGCTTGCCCAAGAACTCGGTCGATTTGTTATGGCCCTGGCTAAGGTTAGCGGTATAGTAGTTGATAAACTTGTCTGACAGTTGATTTACGATAAACGCTGACAGTGCAGGGTTTTCTGTATCACATTCAATACTGATAAAGTCGCTGCCATCGCTATGAAATATTTTAAGGTTCTTTTTAAGCAGGTGCCCTGCATCGTAACCTGCCGCACTTATTAAGGAATCGGCAGCGTGCTCTGTAGGTATTGCTGGGTTAAGTAACTCATAATCAAGCTGCTTCTTTTCAAGCAAGGCAATAGTAGATAAAAGCTGTACCTTTGTTAGACCAAAGTTGGCCGCTGCCATTTTCCTAAAGGTGGGCTTCACGGTCAAATCATGCAAAAGCAGTTGGTAACCTACCTGGTTTATTACCCTGTCAAGTTGAATGGATTCTATCAGGTTTATAAACTCATTACCTAAATTTTCATCGCGGCGATTATCATTATTATTCATCACCCGTTGGCTCTGGTCAACCAGGCCGGTAACGATCTGAGTTTTGGCTACGTAGCTGTCTGGGATGTATTTAACCAGGAAATATGCGCCTGCCATTGCTATGGCAGGGATGAGAAAAAGCATAAGTTTATGCCTTTTTATCATCATGAAATAATTTTTGATCTCCATTATTTTATGCTTTCAAGTTTTACACCCAAAAGCTCTTCTAAGGCAGCCTTAGTTGTGAATACGCCCGTTTCTGCATGCACTAATGATTGATTCTGCTCGGTAGTATTTAATACGGCACGTTGGTAGTCATCAAGTGTAGATTCGCCTTTCTCAAACTTGTAGCGCAGTTGTTTTACCAATGTTTGCGCATCTGTAAAAGACTGTGTCCTTATTTTAAGCTGGGCCCGTTGTTCCAGGTAGGCGAAATATTTTTCTTTGACGCGTTCTGTCAAGTTTAAACTTATTTGCGTTTCTGCGAGCTGCGCCACTTTATACTGCGCGCGCGCTTCTTTAACAGCAAAAGGTCTTTCGAGTATTGTGCCTACATTTAAGTTAATTCCTATTTGGTAGCCATTAAACAGGTTAGGATTAACAATATCTACCGAGGTATTTGGACGATAGTAGTAAGAAAGATTAAGGGCTTCAAGGTATCCTACCTGTGCTTTGCCAATCCCGCTTTTCGCGATGGTGGTTTGGTAGGTACGGGCCTGCACTTCCGGATAATTTTTTTGAGCAGTTGCAACAAGTTTATCTATGTAAGCATAAGATATGTCTGGTACAATGCTTTCCTGAGCTTTTACAGTAGAAAAGGCACTTATGAATAAGGTTGTAAATAGCAAGAATGGTGTTGATCTGATTAGCATATAATTTGTTTTTGATTAAGTATTTGCATTTATGCCGGCTAAACTTTAGCCTTTTGAAATATGGCGGGTATGGTTTGAAATAATATTTTGAGATCGAGAATGAATGAGTGATTGGTTACGTAGCTATTATCAAGAAGTTTGCGCTCCAGTTCGGAGACTTCTGCTTTGCCGCGCTGCTTTATTTGCCACAGCCCGGTTAAACCAGCCGGACCTAAAAACCGCTTAGACCACTCATTTGATGTGAGTTGTTCAGCTTCATACAAGGGTAATGGCCTGTTGCCCACAAATGACATGTCGCCTATAAGAATGTTGTATAATTGGGGCAGTTCATCCAAACTTGTGCTGCGAAGAAACCGGCCCAATTTAGTTACCCTGGGATCGTCTAATACTTTAAAGAAAACGGGTTTCCCATTTAGATTACCGCTGTGCAGATATTGATTCAGATTTTTAAAATCTCCAACCTTTTTATCCGCATCAGAATGCATTGACCTGAATTTATAAAAACTAAAAATCTTATAGCCGGCCCCTACCCTGCTACTACGGTAAATGGCAGGCCCTTTAGAACCCACTTTTACTAAAAAAGTAATGAGCAGCAGAAGTGGTGAGAGACACAATAAAATGAAGCCGGAAAATAAAATATCGAATAACCTTTTGGTAAAGGGCATTTTGTATTTTAAATCTGCTCCGGCATTTTTGAGCAACCCAAGTCTGTTAGGCCTTAATAACCTCAATTTTAAAAGTAAGGCTATCCTTTCCTGAATATGATTTACACTAAAGGGATAAAGGTAATAGTCATGCACCCGCAGGTGCGACATTTTTACCCTCCAGTTTGCCACGTTCCATTTGGATAGAACTATAATAATAATCTCATTTAGATATAAATTGTCCCTTATAATCTGGATCAATTTAAAATGATTTTCTTTTTCATCTGCCTCAACAATGATCAGATCGGGGGTATCGAATATTGTTAACCCATTTACACGTCGTACTATTTCTTCAGAGTTCTCGGCATAAAGAAAATTATAAGACGGCGGCAACTCTTCTGTTAGCAAGTCTCTAAAATCATTCCCTACATAAAATAGGTCGACCTTAACAGAGTTATCGTGAATTTGACGTTTTTCAGGCCACAATTGATTTTGCATTGATAAGGTGATTTATTTTATAAATGAGATAAGAAGGGTTAAACGGTTTCATCAGCACTACATCAGCTATATCAAAAGGATCTGCATTTTTTTGCTCTTCACCTCTATATTCTGTAAGCAGAATAACGGGGATATCCTTATACAATCCGCTGTATTTTAAATGCTTAAGAAATGACAGATCGTCAAAGCCTGTTGATTTCAATTCTGCAATTATTATAGCGGGCTGATTATTACTTAAAAGCCAATGAAATGCATCTACCGCATTGTTTTTTGCAACAACAGTAAACTCTCTCGATAGAAATGCATACAACAACTTTAGGATATTCCATTCGCTGTCTACTATTAATATCTGCCGTTTTTGAAGCCTTGGTTTGTTGGAGAGGTGTTGTAGTTTCATGGCGCCTATTAATATTGATGTGTTTTAAGCTGTGGTAAATCATAGCCCATCAACAGTATCAAAATTAGCCATGCCAATTTTTACAGACTCAGTACATCTGCCATTTTTAAAGCGTTTTAATACTATATTTTTCTATGTATTTGTTCAGTCGAAAAATAAAGGGCCGTATTAATAGCAAAAGATTTATGAGCTATACATATAAAAATAAAGTCGCAAAGCGCTATTTATTAGAAACTTATGTGCTTGGTAGCGTGAATGACTCGCAAGGTTACTAGCCGGCACAACTATAGTGTTTATTACAGGGGGTGTATAATTGGCGCCTGTATACGGAATTAACATCAGGACTATATGGAGTTGATTTGACTACATTTGGCAGATACTCTTCTTACCTATGAATCCCTTCCCTGTTGTTATTGCCCAAGAACTACACCTGTTGATTCTACCCGATTCTATAGGTCATGCTGATGGTCATCCTGTGCTAACATACTCGTATAGTATTTTCGAAAAAACTGATGACCTGTATGGCGATAATATTTTCGACAAGGAATCGCGACTTCATTTAAAAGATAATGACGATCCTAATTATCGCGGTGTCATTTTATTTGAGCAGCCCGGAAAATTATTTACTTATGAACCTGCTTTGCATAAGTCTCTTGACAGCGATGAAGTTGAAGAACTGATTGAGCATATCACAGAATACCGCGATCATGCTGCAATGTGGTTGCTGTAGCCTGGCTGTTATCGAGAACTAAAATCGTGAAGTCGGCTTCTTTTTTTGCGACTGATTATAGATGCAAACAAGGAACTAACTAAAATAAAAAACGCCTTTTGAAATTATTCAAAAAGGCGTTTTTGTAATTGCTATGATCTCCTGCTAAATGTCAGCAATTTTGACGGTTTTTATTTAAGATCTTAAATCATGTTTTGAATTGTTAGTCTTAAAAGAATTGCTTGTATTCTTATTAGTCCGTCTAAAACCATTCCCATAACGTAGATTGTTAGTGTCGCGATTAACATTAACTGAATTACCCTTATCCTCGAGTTTTTTTAACATTCTAATTAATCATTTTATAATGCTTTTCAACATGACAGGCAATAATGTAATTATAAACTTAATCCCAGTTTGGGACTTTGTCCTCAACGATAAAACTTATCAATAAGGGTATATTATTCACTCCCTTCTGTTTTGACTATCTTGTTATAAATACCTAGCAATAAGAACGGTGCAACCCATTGGCCCACAAAGAGTGCATCGTGTTTTTTACCCATTACTTTAAAGGTGACCGACAAGGCTATTGAAGCTATTGCGGCACTTAGGTACACCACAGAAGGAATTTTAGCCGTTTGATTTTCAATGGCTTTGGTCATTTGACCTTCGCCTGGAGAATTGTTTTCCATAATTTTTTCTTTTTATAATTGATGAGTTTTTATTAAGCCCGCAAGTTGTTTGTGTTTATTATTAACCCAACAAATTAAAATGAGTATGAGTTTGAAGCAGAAATACCCGTTTTTGTGGAATAAATACTGTATTTAAGTGCGTAGTGTACCTAAGTGCGGCTTTTACAATGTTATTGTGATAATTTTCTAGTTTAGCTTATAATAGCAGTCACAACTCGATCTCTGGTTACAGATTAACCTATTTGTTTGCATATTACTGTAGTAAACTTTTAAACCTATCTACCAATTCATCCTGAACATTAACGTCATCGGCAATTTTTAAGTAATCAGTTTGTTTTTTATGATGAAAATATTTGCCGCTTACCAATGACCCGGGCTCATTACTTTCTGCAAGCCATACTTGGGTTTCAAAACCTTTTTCCAAACTGTCCGGGGCACTTGCACCGCAGATTTTAGTTGGCACCCATCTGGGATCAATTGCATTCGAATAAGTCTGAGGCCAGATCCGTGCAAAATATTTAGCCAGTATCAAATCATGTAATTTAGTGTCTGAATAGGAAACCTTATTTGCTGATATCGCGTCAAGATCGACCCGGCCTTGCAGGTGCATTCCTGAACTTAACAATATCAAATACTCCGGCCTGTTTATCAAGTTGGTGAGAAGGTAAGGTGCAAGGCTATTCACGGTTAATAGTAATGATAAACCCTCGGCACCAATACTATCCTCGGGAACCTGATATAGCCCCGCATTATGAATTACCACATCGAACGGTCCAATTAGATTTACTTCTGCGGCGAGTTTCCTTATCTCTGCAGCACATAAAACTAAACTGTCTCCAATTGAATTCCGCATGTCGTTTAGTTAATTCATTATGCTCGTTACAACAACGCGTAATCTTGGCTATTACAGCCCCATAATTTTAATTATTGCTTTTACTGATTTATTAAATTTTGTATTTTTGATTTATAAGATTTGCGTTAAAACGTATAAAATCAGCGGTGAGTGATTCGGTGAGTTAGAATTATCACATCTGTAATATATTGATAGTAAGGCGATTAAAAGAAGGGTACAAATCCCTCTCTCTCCGCCTTCGGTCGCCGAAGCAACCTCGGCGGACAAAGTCCGCTGGTGACGTTGCGAAGGGGACTTTCAAAACTTAAAGCCTGACAGAATATCTGTCGGGCTTTTTGTTTTAGCATAATGTGGAAGTGATCAACCTATTGAACCATTTGATCTTCGAGTTTTTCTGCTGCCTGCAGATGCATCTGTAAAACAGGTATTGTCTTTTTTATGAACGCCGTCATTTCAGGATATTTCACAACCTTTAAAGCATCGGTAAATTCGCTGATGTCGTTTTTGTGATCCTTTACCATTGCTTTTACATAAGCCTTATCAAATTCTTTATCGTTATAGCTGCTCAAACTTTTTTTAAGTGCTGCCGCGTCATTACTCAATCTGTCAGGCAATACAATGTGCCTGGCAGACGCGATAGCTTTCAATTCAGTATTCGCTTTTGAATGGTCTTTCTGCATCATATCCGCAAGGGTTTTTACTCCCGGGGTATTGCTCCTGGCAAGGGCTAACATACCAAGCTCCACCTCTTCCATCCCACCGGCAGCGGCCTTTGCTGCAAATTTTGCATCGATGCCACTAATCTCGTACGGAGGTGTAGCCGGACTGCGATTTTCGTTTGAGTCCCTCGTCATGTTGGCACTATCTGCCTGGCTTACACTATCCGGCCCATGTTGCTTGCAAGCCGTAACAGCTATGCATATAACAATTACATATATTGACTTTTTCATCATTTGAATTGATTTGTCTGAAGCTTGCGACATTCTACAATTTGAACAGGATAGCTTAGCTTTAAGTTTGCTGTATAAACACTGATTATGAGGAAAAATCTACGTGATTAGAACGACACAATTCAATTACAAAGTCAAATAAATGTTTAAACATATATTTGGCTCGATTGTTGATTATCTTTGTATAAATATCTCTGGGAGGAGATAACAAAATCATGAAAAAGATAGGTTTTTTATCATTCGGTCACTGGGCTAATCATCCCTCATATCAGGCACGCACAGCAAGCGATACGTTACTTCAATCTATAGATCTTGCAGTTGCTGCAGAAGAGATCGGCGTAGATGGCGCATATTTTAGGGTGCACCATTTCGCAGCGCAACTGGCGTCTCCTTTTCCGTTGTTATCGGCAATTGGCGCTAAAACTAAGCAGATAGAAATAGGCACAGGCGTCATTGACATGCGTTATGAAAATCCACTGTACATGGTAGAAGATGCCGGCGCCGCTGATTTGATATCAGGCGGGCGCTTGCAATTGGGCATCAGTCGGGGTTCGCCGGAGCAGGTAATAGACGGTTGGCGATATTTTGGTTATGGGCCTGCAGAAGGTGAAACAGATGCAGAAATGGGCCGTAATAAAGCCATGCAATTTTTAGACAAGCTGGATGGTGTTGGTTTTGCGACGCCTAACCCCTATCCTATGTTTCCAAATCCGCCGGGCCTTTTACGTTTAGAGCCACATTCAGCCGGTTTGCGTGAACGTATCTGGTGGGGTGCTGCCTCTAACGCTACTGCCATTTGGGCAGCAGAGAATGGGATGCATTTGCAAAGCTCTACACTTAAGTTCGACGAAAACGGCAAACCCTTCCATGAACAGCAGGCCGAACAAATAAGGTTGTACAAAGAAGCCTGGAAAAAAGCCGGCCATAAACGCGAGTCGCGTGTTTCTGTCAGCCGTTCTATATTTGCTATCATGAATGACCAGGACAGGTTTTACTTTGGTCAGCAAGGCGGTTCTAAAGATCAATTAGGATATATAGAAAGCGATAAGCGCGCCATATTTGGCAGAAGTTATGCCGCGGAACCTGACCAATTGATCAAAGAACTTGAAAAAGATGAGGCTATCAAGGAAGCCGACACTTTGCTTTTAACCATACCCAACACTTTGGGTGTAGATTATAATGTGCACGTGTTATCATCCATTATTAAGCATGTTGCGCCTGGCTTAGGTTGGCGTTGATTAATATTTATTGTTACGAGAAAGCCCGATATTTATATATCGGGCTTTTTATTTACAGAACTTTACCGCGGATCAAGCGGCTCGTCCGGGTCTATTTGTTTAACCTCAGGTACAGCATAATACTCAACCTCAGTATCTGCAAGTCGCTTACCCAACTTATAAGGCACATAGCCCAATTCTTTGCGTGAACGGCCATCCATGGTCATGATGTAATCCGTTTGTGATTTATCCGTAATGATCAGTCCGGGTTTATTAGCCGGGATACCGTATTTATAAACCAGCCTTAAACCGTTTCGCAAATTAGTGGTAGTATGCCTTGCGTGCGGTTCCATGATCACAGCCTTGGCCGGAATATCCAGTTCATTAACCAAAAACCTTTTCATCTCTTCGGCTTCGCAATACTTGGTTTTAAAAGGATGTGCCTTCCCTCCCGATACCATGATAAACGGCGCTACGCCTAAACGATATTGTTTTGCGGCAAGACGGCACCGTAACATACCTTCGCCGCT
Organism: Mucilaginibacter ginkgonis; assembly: GCF_009754905.2. Lineage (NCBI taxonomy): Bacteria > Pseudomonadati > Bacteroidota > Sphingobacteriia > Sphingobacteriales > Sphingobacteriaceae > Mucilaginibacter > Mucilaginibacter ginkgonis. The sequence continues at coordinate 1,575,282 of NZ_CP066775.1, forward strand.
AAGCGCGGTAACTAAATCGCCGGGGCCGGCTCCCGGTACCATAATGTGAGTATAGGGATAATTAGCCCACTTAACAGTTTTTATAAGATCTACAGCAAGTTTGTTAACGGTAGATTCCATAGGCTCGTAGTTTGCCGGGTCTGCCCGTTGGTTTATCTGCAAATAAGTAAGCGCAGCCTGTAATGCCGGTTCAAAGAATAGTGCATCCGGTTGGATCTCATTTTCTAAAATTGCCGAAGCATCATATATCAGGTTTACATAACCTTTTGATTTTACATTATAACTAATGGAATCTATTGTTGGGTAATTGGGCTTTTTACCTTCTGCATAAACAGCAATGGTATAATTTACCGCACCTGCATCCTCCTCCCAGGCTTTCATTAATAATTCGCTGCCATTTAAATGATACATGCTATAACAACCTGAAGGCACTAGTTTATTCTTTACCATTAACCCTAAAGCGTTATTAGATTGGTACAACGTTTTTAATCTAAGGCCAACCTGCTGAATTTCGCCTTCTGTAAATTTCAAAGCTTCCGGATAGCAGGCCGCATCTTTACAATCTTTAACAGAACTTTTTAGGTCGGCTATTTTTTGCTTAGCGAATCTTGATAAAAGTGTGTCGCTTTTTAATAGTTGGCTAACATTTTTATCCTGCTCAAATAAGGTTAGTAAGTAATAGTTTTTCGATTGTATCCAAAAATTGGTGTGCTGCTTTCCCGGCTGTGGAGGTATAGGCTTCTGCGCGAAAGCGGTTGCAGACATAAAAATTGCCAATATAACTATTAGCGAATGTTTCATAAGTAGTAGTAAAATCGATGCAAAATGCTTTTTTAGGAAATATAATGTATGTAACAAATTAGTTGGAATGAGATTACAACAAGCACTTGAGCCGATAAAGTTTTTCAAATTAAATTTTGAAATGCTAATATTATTAGCATAACTTTGATGTGTGATTGTAGACGATTTTTTTGTCGATGTGCAACTGGCACAAGGTTTAACCCGCATACAGGTTGAAGAAGCAACACCTTATGAACAGGCGGTGCTTAACATCCTGCTCTTCACCATTGACTTCTATAACGGCAAAAGCTTTACTACACTTACCCTGCAATTAGAAAACGGCAACTGGCACCTGCATGATAACCGTTTTACTGATGATACAGACCAGCTGCACTTTCATGAGTTTTGGGAAGATTATAACTGCCCTTTAACCCGCCATGAAATTAGCACTATCGGCGCGGCCATATCAAACTATATGGTAGTTCAGCTGGTGTCGCGCATGAGTTTATTTGTTGCCTCTTTACCTAACCCTGCTGTAAACTAAATGACAAGCTATGGTTGCCGCAAAACAACAGATCATCCAGCAGTTGCAAAAGGATATCCTGCGTTTACAGGGGATCCGCACTTTCGATAATGGTTCCAGGCAAACTTTTGGATTGGGTGATGTTGAACAAGCTTTCCCGGGTGGAGTAATTCCTACAGGTACTGTTCATGAATTTCTATGTTTTGAAGCCGAGCATAAAGCAGCTACCGGTGGTTTTATAAGCGGGTTATTAAGCACCCTGATGCATAACAACGGTGTATGCATTTGGGTAAGCAGTTCACGGATGCTGTTCCCAATGGGTTTGAGTATATTTAATATCGCACCCCACCACGTGATCTTTATTGATGTAAAGCGCGAAAAAGATATCCTCTGGGCAACAGAAGAAGCGCTTAAATGCGATGGACTGGCTGCCGTAGTTACCGAGTTGAAAGAGATGAGCTTCACCCAGTCGAGGCGGTTACAATTGGCAGTTGAGCAAAGTAAAGTTACGGGCTTTATTTTACGAAATGATCCTTTAAAGCTCACTACATCTGCATGCGCGGCACGGTGGCAGATCACCTCATTACCAAGTGAATTGGAAGGCGACATGCCGGGTGTAGGCTTCCCCCGCTGGAATGTCGAATTGTTAAAAGTGCGTAACGGAAACCCCGGCGCATGGCAGGTTGAGTGGCGTGGCGGTAAATTTACAGCAATAGCACAACAAGCTACTTCCGAAGAAATCCATACATATACCAGAAAGGCAGGCTGATATGGCACAGCGTTTTGTTGTGATATGGTTTCATCACTTGTTGACCGATTGGCTGATACTCAAGAAGCCCGGAATGCGCGAGGTGCCATTTATATTTACAGCGGCCGAACATAACCGCATAATTGTTATTGCTGCTAATCAAGAGGCCGAATCGCAAGGCATATTTAAAGGGATTTTCGCTGCCGATGCCAAAGCTATTGTCCCCGATCTGCAGGTATTTGACCACAAACCCGGCCGTGATGCCAGTCTTCTAAAAACCATGGCCGAATGGTGCATCCGCTTCTCACCCATTGTTGCTGTTGACAGGGATAACCATAGCCTGATATTTGATATAACCGGTTGCGCACATCTGCTGGGCAGCGAAGAGGCTTACATGAATAAGATCGCTAATAGCTTACACTTTAAAGGTTTCCGCATACGGGCCGCAATGGCCGATACTATAGGTGCTGCATGGGCTGTGGCGCACTTTGGCAAAAACGGGACTATCGTCCCAAGCGATGAACAAGCAAATGCATTACTGCAGCTCCCCGCAAATGCGCTTAGGCTGCAGCCGGACAATTTGGAGCGCCTTATCAAACTTGGCTTAAAAACCATTGGCAGTTTTATAAAAATGCCGCGTTCTGTTCTGCGAAGGCGTTTTGGCGATGATATTTTATTGCGCATAGGGCAGGCTATTGGCTTCGAAGAAGAAGTTTTGCAGCCTGTAAAAGTGATTAGCCCGTATGAAGAACGCCTGCCATGCCTTGAGCCTATTTGCACGGCATCCGGGATAGAAATCGCCATAGAGATGCTTTTAGCCAAAATTTGCAGACGGCTCGAAAATGAAGGTAAGGGTTTGCGTATAGCTATCTTAACCTGTTACCGGGTTGATGGTAATCAGCAGCAGGTTCAGATAGGCACAAATACTCCCTCAAACAATGTTGCGCACTTGTTAAAGCTGTTTACACTAAAAATAGACAGCATTGAACCTGCTCTAGGCATCGAGTTATTTATACTTGAAGCGCCCAAGGTTGAAAATATTAATCCATCGCAAGAAGTGTTTTGGGGTGAAACAACCGGACTTGAAGACCCTCAGGTTGCAGAACTGCTTGACCGTATTGCCGGAAAGTTTGGAGCAGGTCATATCCGCAGGTATTTGCCGCAGCAGCATTACTGGCCTGAGCGTTCGGTCAAAAGCACAACTTCAATAAAGGAACAGCCTGCCATTGCATGGTCTGTTGCAAAACCAAGGCCTACGCAACTTTTGCCATATCCGCAGCGCATAGAGGTTGCTGCCCCTATCCCCGATTACCCACCCATCAACTTCAGATATAAAGATAAGGTGCACCACATACGCAGGTCTGACGGCCCCGAACGTATAGAACGCGAATGGTGGATGGACAAGGGCGAGCACCGTGATTATTATGTGGTTGAAGATGAGGCCGGCTGCCGTTACTGGCTCTTTAGGTTAGGCCATTACAGTGCAGATCAAACCCATCAGTGGTTTATTCACGGATTTTTTGCCTGACAGATGATAGAATATGCGGAACTACAGGTAACCAGCAATTTTACGTTCATGAAAGGTGCTTCGCACCCCGAAGAAATGGTTAGACGTGCCTTTGAGCTGGGTTATTCTAAGATCGCTATTACAGATGTAAACAGTGTAGCGGGCGTGGTACGCGCACACCAGGAAGCAAAGGAATTATCAGATAAAGAAGAATTTGAATATCGTAAAATTGAATTTATTCCTGCCTGCCGTTTGCAATTACTGGACGGGCCAGATCTATTGGCTTATCCTTTAGACATTACTGCCTGGGGCCGTCTTTGCGCTCTATTAAGCAAAGGCAACCTGCGCACAGAAAAAGGCAAATGTGAATTGTATAAACAGGATGTTTACGAACACGCTGAAGGTATAAAATTCATCGTTATACCACCCCCTGTTTTAAATGCTGATTTTGACTTTGAAGCTGGTTTTAAAACGCAGTTAAAGGAATATCAGCAAATTTTAGGCAATCAATTATATATCGCCGCAACACGCTCCTACAATGGCGATGATGCCAAGCGCTTTTACAGGCTTGCACAGTTAGGTGTACCAATGGTGGCTACTAATGATGTGTATTACCACGACCCGGCGCGGCGTGAGTTACAAGACATACAAACCTGCGTACGCGAAAAATGCACCATCAGTAACGCCGGTTTTTTGCTGCATGCCAATGCCGAAAGATATTTAAAATCTACTGATGAAATAGAACGCCTGTTTCAAAATTATCCCGAAGCACTTGCTAACGTTATGGAGATCGCCAATGCCTGCGATTTTTCACTGGATACGCTTAAATATCTGGAGCCCGAATGGAAAAGCCCTGATGGCCGTACGTCTGATGAGCATCTGGCAGATCATACGTGGGCCGGTGCACGCAAAATGTTTAACGAAGAGGAATTTGCCCGAATGTCAAAGCAAATACAATTTGAGCTGGACTTCTTTAAGCGCCGCAAACTAGCTCCTTATTTTCTCCGAATTTTCGAGTACACACAAAAGGCAAAAGAACTAGGCATATTGCACCAGGGCCGCGGTTCAGCTGCAAATTGCAGTGTCTGTTATTGCTTAGGGATCACGCCCGTTAACCCAACCAAAACACGTTTGTTATTCGAAAGATTTATGTCTGACGCGCGCGATGAGTGGCCCGATGTGGATGTAGATTTTGAGCATGAACGCCGTGAAGAGATCATCCAATGGATATATGAAACCTATGGCCGCGAGCATGCCGGTATTGTAGCGACCGTAACCCAGGAAAGGCATAAAGGAGCTATCCGGGATGTGGGTAAGGCAATGGGGCTTTCAGAAGATACCATCAAACGCCTATCGGGTACGATATGGCATTTCACAGAAGAAGCTTTTGACAGGGAACGTATTATTGAGAATGGCCTTAACCCTGATGATCCGCACCTGAACAAGGTTTTAGAACTTACGTTGCAGCTGATGGGTTTCCCCCGGCAATTAGGGCAGCACACCGGAGGATTTGTGATTACGCAATGCAAATTGTCTGACCTTTGCCCAGTGATGAACGCGCGCATGGAAGACCGCACGCAACTGGAATGGAACAAAGACGATCTGGAAGCGCTTGGTATTTTAAAGGTAGACGTGCTGGCTTTGGGTATGCTTACCTGTATCCGTAAAGCTTTTGATCTAACACAGCAGCACTACGGCAGGCACCTTACTTTGGAAAACGTGCCACAGGATGAAACCGGGGTGTATGATATGATTTGCCGGGCAGATACATTGGGCACTTTCCAGATAGAAAGCCGTGCACAAATGTCTATGCTGCCCAGGCTAAAGCCACAAAAATTTTATGACCTGGTGATCGAAGTAGCCATTGTACGGCCGGGACCAATCCAGGGTGATATGGTGCACCCTTATTTAAAAAGGAGGGATAATCCTGATTTAGTAGAGTATCCATCAAAAGAATTAGAAGAAATTTTAAAACGCACCCTAGGCGTTCCTCTTTTTCAGGAACAAGCAATGGAAATATCTATAGTAGCCGCAAACTTCACCCCTGCCGAGGCCGATCAGCTACGTCGGAGCATGGCTACTTTTAAAGCTAAGGGTGAGGTAAGCGGTTTTAAGAAGAAACTGATAGATGGCATGGTGGCTAAAGGTTATGATGCGGAATTCGCCGCTCGCATCTTTAAACAACTGGAAGGTTTTGGCAGTTATGGTTTTCCTGAGAGCCATGCCTATAGTTTTGCCCACCTGGTTTACATATCCTGCTGGCTAAAATATAATTACCCGGATGTGTTTTGTGCTGCCTTGCTTAACAGCCAGCCGATGGGTTTTTACCAGCCGGCGCAGATCGTAACAGATGCCCGGAAACATAATGTAACGGTGAGGCCTGTAGATGTCAATTATTCATGCTGGGACAATGCCCTGGAAGAACAAGTGGGTGCATACCGGGCAGTACGACTGGGTTTCAGGCAGGTGGATGGTTTGCGAGAGGATGATATGGATGCCCTCCTTAGAGGAAGGATCAAACACTATAAAACCATTCCGCAGTTAATGGACGCGGGTGTGCCTTTAGCGGCGCTTGAAAAACTGGCCGATGCGGATGCCTTCAGGTCGATAGGTTTTGACAGGCGGCAAGCGCTGTGGGAAATATCAGCCTTAAAAGACCGCCCTATTGCATTGTTTAATGGACAGCCATCAGAAAGTGCAATTGAAACACAGATAGCACTGCCGTTAATGACCGCATCCGAACATGTGGTAGAAGATTATGCTACAACATCTCTATCATTAAAAGCACATCCTGTAAGTTTTGTGCGCGATCAACTGACCATGCTGCGCGCGGTCAAAACCGCCGAACTAGTGGATATACCTGATGGTGAAACAGTAAGGGTGGCAGGATTAGTTTTGGTTAGGCAAAGGCCGGGGACTGCCAAAGGTGTGTGTTTTATAACCGTTGAAGATGAAACCAGTTACGCTAACCTGGTAGTATGGGAAAGCCTGTTTGATAAGTACCGCAGAGAAATATTGCAAGCCAGGTTATTAATGGTAGAGGGTAAAGTGCAGCGTGAGGGTCAGGTGATACACGTTATTGCCGGCCGGTGTTTTAACCTCTCACCATTGCTTAAAGGCTTAACAGCAGCTAATACAGAAGAACTGCCGTTGCTAACTTTAGCCAGCGCTGATGAAACTACCAAGCCCACCCCTTACGACATCCGCCAGCAGCCGCATGTGCGCGATGGACATAGGGTAATACCCAATGCCAGAAATTTTAAATAAACTATTTAGCCGGCGCATATGCGCCGTTATTGAGCCATATTAACCAAAGCCTTTTAAATTCGGCATGGCTCAAAGGCGGCAACTTGCGGCCCTCTCCGGGATTCCATCCCGCAAGCACTAGTCCGTCATCAGCGTGCGCGATCAATGCCTTCATATCCTTGTGCCCGTTTTTGTTTGGATCTATAATCTGTTTAGCCAGCTGACGCGGTGTGCGGCCCTGGAAAACCATGCGCATATTTGCTGGTGGCAAATGCCAGTTTGGATTACCCGGAGGCGTATGTAAGCCCGGTGTATTGGTAGGTTGATGGCAGTTTGAGCATTTCAACGCATAAACGCCTTTTCCGTCAACGCCTCGCTTCACGTTCATAGTATGCAGGTGGCTGTCTTCTCCCTGTAAAGGCACGTCGCCATTTGGATGGCAGTTCATGCAGCGCGGACTCATCAGCACTTTATAAACTCCCATAAAAGCTTTTACAGATGCCACACTATCTTTTTTAATATTTGGTTTTGGCGCGGCAGGTCCATTAGTAAATGATAAGCCAACAACCCCGGCCAATAAAAATAGCAATATAACGATTACAGATAGTTTTTTATTAAGTGTGATTTTCTGAGTGATATTCATTGGTTGGGGGCTTAGGCAGTTATAAAGTTGTGGTTCATCAACGGCAGATCATAAATACGTTTACCGGTGGCAGCAAAAATGGCATTGCACAAGGCTGGTGCTAACGGCGGCACACATGGCTCGCCGGCGCCACCCATTTCTTCCTTACTGTCAACAATATGCACATCTATCTGCGGTGCTTCATTCATGCGGGCAATTTTATAATCATAAAAGTTATTCTGCTGCAGACGGCCATTTTCTATAGATAGCTCTCCGTACAGTGCCATGGTCAGGCCGAAAATTATCCCGCTTTCCATTTGCGCGCGTACACCGTCAGGGTTGACAGCCAAACCAAGGTCAATGGCACAAGTTACCTTATGAACCTTTAGCTTTCCGCCTTCCAGGCTGATCTCTGCAACCTCTGCCACATAACTTTTGAAAGCTTCATGAACGGCAATGCCATGGTAATGACCTGCAGGCAATTTCTTGCCCCAGCCTGCCTTTTCCGCGGCCAGATTAAGTGCAGCCAGATGCCGCGGACTATCTTTCAATAATTTTCTACGGTATTCAAGCGGATCTTTCCCGGCGTTAGTAGCCAACTCGTCAATAATGGTTTCCATCACAAAACCTGTGTGCGTGTTACCTACCGACCTATACCATAAAACCGGAACCACTTCTTTAGTGGTATGCAGCCCTACATAATGGGCCGGCACGGCTTTTAAATAAGGCGAATCTTTAACGCCCTCTACAGAGCTGTCATCTATACCGTCCTTGATGCCGGCAGCCATAGGTGTACCTGCCATTATAGACTGTCCGGCAATGTTATGCTGCCAGGCTACAGGCATCCCATCCGCATCTGTACCGATCCTTAGTTTATGCACATAAGCCGGGCGATAATAGCCACCCTTCATGTCATCCTCACGGCTCCATATCATCTTTACGGTCTGATGGCTGGCTTTGGCTATTTGCACCGCTTCTGAAACAAAATCTGAAGCCATGGTTGCCCTGCGGCCAAAACCACCGCCGAGAAATGGCACGTTAAGCGTTACATTTTCAGATTTCATGCCCAATATTCTAGCGGCATTGTCGCGGTCCACACCGGGCAGTTGTGTACCACTCCATATCTCGCAGCTATCGCCTGTAATTTTAACTGTGCAATTAAGCGGCTCCATCGGCGCGTGGGCCAAATATGGAAACACATATTCCGCTTCAATGATTTTAGCAGCGCCTGCAAATCCTGCTGTTAGATCTCCTTGCTTTTGAGCAGGTAAGCCATTAGTTGAAGCCAGCTTTTTATAAGCCGCCATTTGAGAAGCAGTGTTTAGATTCGCCCCCTCGCCTTCGTTCCAAATAATGTTCAGTAGTTTTTTACCCTCATTGGCCGACCAATAGTTATCCGCTAAAACGGCTACACCAGTAGGTATTTGCACAACCTGCTTTACCCCTTTAACCGCTTTGGCCCTTGTGGCATTAAAGGATAAAACCTTCCCGCCGAAAACCGGCGAATGTGCTACAACAGCAATGAGCATACCGGGCAATTGCATGTCCATACCAAACCGGGCGCTACCGTTTGTTTTAGCCGGCGCGTCCAAACGCCGTTTACCTTTGCCTACATATTTCCAATCTGTAGCAGCCCGTAGCGGAATTTCTTTAGGTTCCGGTAACAGCGCTGCTTCTGTAGCCAGTTCGCCATAGCTTAATTTCGTGTCGCCTAAAATGGCAAGACCATTCGCGGTTTTTACTTTATCAGGTGTAACACGCCAGCGGTTGGCAGCGGCCTGTGTTAGCAATATCCTTGCAGCCGCGCCTGCTTTGCGGTAACGGTCAAACTCGGACCATGTGGTGCTGCTGCCGCCGGTAATTTGTATACCGTAGGTAGTGTGGTTCCAGGGCTTACCGGCCGGGGCGTGTTCTACAGTAATATTTTTCCAATCGGCATCCAGTTCCTCAGCAATGAGCATGGGCAAGGTGGTCCATATACCCTGACCCATTTCTGTATGGCTTAGGATAATGGTTATCTTGTTGTCGGGTTGGATATTCAAAAAGGCATTAGGCGTAAAGCCGCCCTCTATCCCGGGAATGATAGACTTACCTAACCTGCCGCCAACCTGGGGTATGGTAAATGAAATTAATAATCCGCCGCTGAGCAGGGCACCCGCTTTAAGAAAATTTCTCCTGCTTATTTCCTGCTCAACCATTTACCGCTACTCCTTTCTGCATGGCGGCGGCATCATGTATAGCCTTACGAATGCGCACATAAGTACCGCAGCGGCAAATGTTTCCGCTCATGGCATCGTCAATATCCTGATCTGTCGGATTAGGGTTTTCGCGAAGCAATACAGCCGCAGACATCAATTGCCCCGACTGACAATAACCACACTGCGGCACGTCATTAGCCTGCCAGGCCAGTTGCAGCGGATGATCGTTATTTGCAGACAAGCCCTCTATGGTTACTACCTGTTGACCTTCAGCGCGTTTTAAACGTGTGACACACGAACGTACTGCCTCGCCGTTTAAATGAACGGTGCAGGCACCGCATTGAGCAACACCACAGCCAAACTTGGTGCCGGTAAGGCCAATAATATCGCGAAGCACCCATAACAGCGGCATTTCGGGATCGGCATCAACGTGGTATGTTTTAGAATTTACAGTTAAAGTTGTCATAGGCTGGCTTGTCAATTACTTGTGTACGAATTGAATGTAGATGTAAGTTAAAACAAATGTTTATACGCTTGCAAATGTGCCTGCTTATATAGACGAATTATAAATAACAAACCTAAACCCTGCCCCGAAGAGATTACTGGTTTGTCATACCAAACCTACCTTTGATTCAGCTTTGCTGTAACGCCATCAATGACATTGTTCACAAATAACTTCAACGCAATTGCTGGTAAAATAACAGATGTATAATCCGCGTAACATATTAGCATTTAATTGATTTTATTTCTCAAAAAAATAACACTTTTGCGAAAAATACCGTTATCAGCAAATGCAAAGTTACCAGGAGTTTCTTGACCTAAGCGTAGGCTTTCCGCAGGATGGTTTTGAGATCATTGAAGATGAATTATTCTTTAACGATCTTAACCTGATGGAGATGATCGAAACTTACGGCACGCCCTTAAGATTTACCTACCTACCTATCATATCTAAGAAGATTCAGCAGGCGAAGTTGTTGTTTCAGCAAGCTATTATAAAGAACAACTACAGAGGAACTTATAAATATTGCTATTGTACAAAAAGCTCGCATTTTCGCCACATCGTTGAAGAAGCCTTAAAGAACGATATCCACCTGGAAACGTCTTCGGCTTTTGATATGCCGATGATAGACGCTCTGGAGAAAAAGGGCGCCGTGACTAAGGATATTACCGTGATCTGTAACGGCTTTAAAACCTTCCAGTACAAACAGTATATCATTGATATGCTGCACGATGGTTTTACCAACATCATCCCGGTGCTGGATAACAAGGAAGAGTTTAACATTTTTGACGATGAGATCGAGATGGATACACCTTGTAATTTAGGTATCCGTATCGCTTCTGAAGAGCAGCCCGATTCTCAATTCTATACTTCTCGTTTGGGCATCCGTTCAGAAGATATTATCGATTTCTATTACAACAAAATAGAGCAGAACCCCAACTTTAAATTGAAGCTGCTGCATTTCTTTATCAACTCCGGTATTTCTGATACGCCATATTATTGGAACGAACTTGAGAAATATGTAACACTGTATTGCAAGCTTAAAAAGATCAACCCAGATCTGGATACGCTGGATATTGGCGGCGGCATGCCTTTCAAAGATTCGCTAGTATTTGATTTTGATTACGAATATATGGTGAACGAGATCGTGAGCCGTATTAAAGAGATCTGTGCCGAAAATGATACCATGGAACCGGATATCATCACCGAGTTTGGTAAGTACACTGTAGCAGAAGCATCGGGCATACTTTATAAAGTACTTGGCCGTAAGCAGCAAAACGACCGTGAGCGCTGGTTGATGCTGGACGGTTCTTTTATTACCAACCTGCCTGATGTTTGGGCTCTGAATCAGAAATATGTTTTATTACCAATAAATAATTGGGATTCCGAATATGAACGCGTCAATCTTGGCGGTATCACCTGCGACGGACAAGATTACTATAACCAGGAAGCGCACATGAACAGCGTATTTATGCCAAAAACGCGGAAGGTACAATACCTGGGCTTCTTTAATACGGGCGCTTACCAGGAAGTATTAAGTGGTTATGGCGGTATTCATCATTGCCTGCTGCCTTCTCCTAAGCATGTGATCATACGCCGCAACCGCGACGAGACATTCAATTTTGAGGTATTTGGCGAAGAGCAGAACAGCAAGCAGGTACTAAAAATTCTGGGTTATACGACGTAAGTAGTTAGTGAGTTAGTGAGTGGTGAGCAGGTTTTTTCCGTGGGAGTAACCCATGTCATCCTGAGCCTGTCGAAGCATCAATAACTATATTTTGTAACAGGAAATAATTACAAAAGACACAAATAGTGTCTTTTTTCGTTTCAGGTTATATGTATATCGCCAAATCGCTTATTCTCTTTAGCTTATCATTTGTTTTAAGTGAGCCGCGGCAAGCTGAAGATAGACTCGTTCAAAAGGATTCAGTTTATACATATTATAAAGGTTCTGCGGACGGTGTCGGCAAGTTTTATATGGGCCGCGAGATAGCACAGGTAATGGGTTTCAGCGGCGCTGAGTGGCTGGAACGTGATACTCGCCAGCAGGAAGAAAACGTAAGGCTGGCCATACAAAACCTGCCGATCTCTGCTAAAAGTGTTATAGCTGATATCGGCGCCGGAACCGGGTATTATACTTTCAGGATTGCCCCTAAAATACCGCACGGAAAAGTTTATGCTGTGGAGTTGCAGAATGAGGCTATTAATTTCTTGACAAAAAAAGCCAAAGAAATAAATGCGTCTAACGTCGATGTGATCAAAGGTACAGCGATATCACCAAACCTACCCGACAACAGCACAGACCTGGCCATAATGGTTGATGTTTATCATGAACTGGCTTATCCTCACGAATATCTGCAGGCATTAAGACGTGCTCTAAAACCTAACGGTAAGATACTGCTGTTAGAGTATAGAGGCGAAGACCCAAATGTGCCGATCAAAACGCTTCATAAAACAACCGTCGCCCAGGTAAATAAAGAAATGGCAGCGAATAATTTCAAGCTGATAACCGATAAAGAGTTTCTGCCTATTCAGCATTTTTTGGTTTATCAGAAAAGATAGGTGACAGATAAGCAATTACGCATCAAACTTGTCCAGCAACTTTAACAGCGTATCAAAGTCTTTTGGATATGGCGCATGGATGGTTACATCCGTCTTCTCGTTTATTTTAAAAGTAACCTCAAAGGCATGCAGGGCAAACCGTTTCATTATCGGCTGCTCTTCCTGGTCCTTACCCAAAACGTATTTGCGTTTCAAACTCGACAGGAATACAGGTTTTCCTTTATACATGGCGTCCCCGGCGATAGACGCCTTTTGTGTAGCCAGGTGAATACGGATTTGGTGCATGCGGCCGGTAACCGGCCGGCATTCTACCAGCGTATAATGTTTATAATATTTAAGCGACTGGAACCATGTTTCGGCACGCTTTCCCTCCTGCCGGCTAATGCTTACACTACCTTTGCCCGTGTTTAAGATAGGCAAGTCTATTAATAGCTCGTCGAACACGTGTGTACCTTCAATCACCGCGTGATAAACCTTTTTAACCTTCCGGCGCTCAAATTGCATTGAGGCTAACCGGTAGGCCTCGGGGTTCTTAGCGATGATCAGCGCGCCCGATGTCTCTTTATCCAGCCGATGGCAGATTTGGGCATCATCACTGTAAGCCTTCGCTAAACGCAGCATGTTGATCTCGCTGCCGCCCGCTTCTCCCCGCTCGTCGAGCGTGCTGATGAACGGCGGTTTATTGACCACAATAAAGTTGTCGTCTTCAAATAAGATCAGGTCGGTAAACTTTGGAACTTTCATATGCTTCTGGCAAAAATACGTTTATTAACACGTTTGGCGTGTAAGCGTGCAGTAAAACAATCTAACCTACTTATTGTTAAGCAATTGTAAACCAATTAACCATTAACCTGATAAATCATGGCGAAGAGAAAGAGTGAAGAAAAAGGTTTCTTCGAAAAAATAGCTGATACCGTTTCGGAATTATGGGATGGTACTAAAGGAAAAACTGAGGACGCGATCGAAGTTGTAAAAGACGAAGCCGAGACAGTTAAAAAAGCAGTAACCAAAAAAGTAGCTGATACAAAGAAAGCAGCTACCGACAAAAAAACAAAAGCCGCTCCTAAAGTAGCTGCTGCTAAGAAAACAGTGGCCGACAAAGCGACATCTGTGAAGAAATCCGTAGCTGATAAAGCAAGCAGTGCTAAAAAGACAGCAACCAAAGCTGCTGATAACGCAGGCAAGAAAGCAAGTAACACTGCATCTAAAACAAAAACCACTGTCAAGAACGCCGCTGATAAGACAGCATACAAGGCGAAATCCACTGCAACAAAAGCAAAGACGGCTACAAAATCGGCAGTTAAGTATGCAGATAGCAAAGCGTCTTCTGCTAAAACGAATGCAGCTAAGTCAGTCTCAAAAACTGCTGGTAAAGTAAAAAGTGCGGTTGATAAAACGGCAAAAAAAAATAAGGCCTAACCCCATTCCTCTTCAAAGAAGAAAATGCGCTAAAACAACAAAGCCCCTGAATTATCAGGGGCTTTTTCTATTATTCTGCGTCGAATTTGTAACCTACGCCTTTTATAGTAGATATGTATTTCTCGCCTAACTTTTCGCGCAGTTTACGGATGTGCACATCAATGGTGCGGTTGGTCACTACCACAGAATCTTCCCAAATATTCTTAAGGATGTTTTCGCGGGTATAAACCTTGCCGGGTTTAGATGCCAGTAAATACAGTAACTCAAATTCCTTTTTAGCTAACACCACTTTTTCGCCATTCTGGAAAACCAGATAAGCTTCGCGATCTATCACCAGGTCGCTCACTTCCAACTTATTTTCGCTGATCTCATCGCTGGCCGAGTTACGGCGCAGGATGGCGTTAATACGGCTTACAAGGGCACGTGGCTTAATAGGCTTAGCAATGTAATCGTCGGCACCTACATTAAATCCGGCGATTTCAGAATATTCTTCACTACGTGCCGTCAGGAATACCATGAAGGTATTTTTAAACTCCGGCATAGTACGCATAATGCGGCAGGCCTCTATGCCATCCATAACAGGCATCATTATGTCCAGGATGATCAGATCGGGTAACGCTTTCTTAGCTTCTGCTACGGCAGCCTGACCGTTTTGTGCTGTAAAAACCTGATAACCTTCTTTTTTAAGGTTGTATTCAATAAGCTCTAAAATATCAGGCTCGTCATCAACAATTAAAATTTTGTGCTTCGGTAAAGTGCTCATTGGTCGATTTTTGTGTAAAAGTAAATCGTTTAAAGCACCTAACGGTTAAAAGTGTGTTAATTAATTATTAACCTTCATAATTTGTTAACAGCAATTTATGGCTTGTTGAACGTTTTCTTTAACATTTCTTCAAGGTCTGAACCGGTAATGTTTTTGGCGATTATATTACCGCTGGGATCTATAAAAAAATTAGAAGGGATAGCTTCAATCCTATATAGCGATTCCGTGGGACCTTCAAAACGCTTAAGATCAGACACATGCTGCCAGGTAAGTTTATCCGCGTTAACTGCTTTTTGCCAGTCGCCCTTATCGGTATCCAGCGATACGCCTAGAATGTTTAAACCTTTTGGATGGTAAATGGCGTATTGCTTTACCACATTTGGGTTTTCTGCACGGCAGGGGCCGCACCATGATGCCCAAAAATCTATCAAAACATATTTACCCTTAAAATCTGAAAGCTTCATAGGTTTGCCGCTGATATCATTAGCCGTAAAATCCGGCGCCTGATGTCCTATAGACAATGGTTTAGCAAGCATCATCTGACTCACAAATTTGCGTACCGACGGATTGCTTTTAAAGTCGTCTTTAATATCGTCGGCGTATTTTACCAGTTCGGTTTCATAACGCATTGGATCGATGGTAGTTACCGCGTAAAAACCAGCCAACGATTTTTTGTTATCATTCACAAACTTTAAAACAGCCGCTGTGTAATCTTTTACGTTTTGCTGAAAGACCGGCTGATATATTTTTAGCAAAGAATCAGAGTTGCCATGGGCAGCCTTCTCCTGGTATTCAGCAACGAGTTTGGTGTTCTTTTCACCGTAAACGTTGCTAATCTTGTTAAACTCCTGGATCTTGGCCGACTCGTCAGAACCTGATACCTTATACGTGTGAGATGAGTCGGCTAAGTTGGTCTCGAAATCAATTGCGTCGCCATTGGTGGCAATAAGATCGAAAATAGCTTCTCCGGTTCTAACCTTAAATAGATTTGGATACGCGGTTGAACGTTTGAAGGAAAATTTACCATCCGCGCCAACACCTGTCGAGTCAACAACAGTTACCTGCGAACTATCTGCCGCCAACAGGTAAACCTTGCCTGCATGGTTGTAATTATTAAGTGTACCATTAATAGTGAAAGATTTTTGATCTTTGCATGCTACAGCACATGTGATGATTGCCAGCAAACCGGCAACTTTAAATATGTTTTTCATTATGATTCTTCTAATGCTTTGATTAATAATTGGTTGGTTTTCTGAGGGTCTATTTTTCCTTTAGAGCGTTTCATTATATCGCCCATAAATAAACCCAAAACGCCCTTTTTACCCTTTTTATATTCTTTGACTTTGTCGGGATATTTATTGATCGCTTGTTGTATAAACTGTTCTAACTCGTTAACATTCTCACTGATTATCAAGTTCAATTCGGCAGCTATATTTTCCGCGTTTTTTGAAGGTTCAGAAAGGAGCGCGCTAAACAAAGTCCCTGACGCTAAGCTGTTATTGATCTTTCCGCTGTCTACTAACGCAATTAAATCTGCAATATGACGCGGCTTCAATGGTAATTCATTTAAAGATTCTTGCCGTTCATTTAGATACGATTTTACTGCACCCATCATCCAGTTGGCGGCCGACTTATAATTACTTGTGAGCGAGATCAACTCTTCAAAAAAAAACGCCAGGTCTTTATCTGCAGTAATCACGCCCGCATCATAAGCGGACAGGTTCAATTCCGTAATATATTTATCATATAGCGCGGCAGGCAATGGCGGCATCGCAGACCTGATGCTATCAACATATGATTCAGTTAGGACTATCGGCAGCAAATCGGGCTCCGGGAAATACCGGTAATCGTTAGCCATTTCTTTTGTCCGAAGGACTGAAGTTTCGCCCGTATCAGCGTTAAAGTTGAGTGTGGTCTGGTCAATACTTCCGCCGGCTTCAATAACGCTTATCTGACGTTTAAACTCGTGCCCGATGGCGCGCTGCAGGTTACGGATGGAATTGAGGTTTTTTACTTCGCAACGGTTGCCCAACGTAGTGGTCCCTTTCTTACGGATAGAAATGTTGGCGTCGCAACGCAGGCTGCCTTCTTCCATATTACCGTCAGAAATATCAAGGTAACGCACAATTTTGCGGATTTCTGCCAGGAAGAGCGCTGCTTCATCGGCACTGCGCATATCCGGTTCAGAAACTATTTCTAATAGCGGCACCCCTGCCCTGTTCAAATCTATCAGCGAATATTCGTCGTGCTGATTATGGATGCTTTTACCCGCGTCATCTTCCATGTGGATGTGATGAAGCGCAATTGTCTTCATTGTACCATCAGCGAGCCGAACCTGAATCTCGCCGCCGATACAAATGGGCTGCTGATCCTGGGTGATCTGATAACCTTTGGGCAGATCGGCGTAGAAATAATTTTTACGGGCAAAGGTATTATTTGGGTTGATCTGTGAATTACATGCTAAACCCATTTTTACCGCATATGCAACCATAATTTTGTTGATAAACGGCAGTGTACCGGGATGACCCAGAGACACCATGCTAACGTGCGTATTTGGCAGACCGCCGAAGCCGGCATCGTCTGCACAGAAGGCCTTGCTTTGAGTGGACAGTTGCACATGCACCTCGAGACCGATAACCACCTCATATTGCTCACTAACGCTGTCCAATAAATCCGTCATACTAATATACTGATAGCCGCAAGTGTATTAAGCGCCTATCACAAATCCACTGCAATATAGGTTTTATAGCCCGGAAATGTAAAAAGGATACGCTATTAAATGGCTAACGCGCTAGCCATCAGTGATTTGTTGATGACTAGCGCGTTTATAATTGGCTGTGATAAATGTAGAGGTTAATTTGAGAAATGCAAGAAGGAAGTTTTTTAAATAAACCTCCATTACGACGAAACTTATGACCCGGTGTTTCCAATAAGACTGTCTATAGATCAGAGATTGCTTCGTCGTTTTACTTCTCGCAATGACGCGTTAAAGTGAATCTTGTAAGTTATTTCACAAACTCTATCGCTTTAGCTAACGCCTTATGCAAACCGCTTAGGTCTTTACCGCCTGCAGTGGCGAAGAATGGCTGACCACCGCCCCCGCCTTGTATTTCTTTAGCCAGTTCGCGTACAATGTTACCTGCGTTAAAGCTTTTCTCTTTCACCAGGTTTTCGGCTATCATCACGGTAATATTCGGTTTGCCGTCAAAATCGGCAGTCAGCACTAAAAATAAGTTCGGCACGATATCCTTTAACTGATACGCCAGCGTTTTAACCGCGTCGGCATTCGGAAGTGCCACTTTTTCTGCGATGAAATTGATACCATTAATATCTTTAGCTTTCGCAGCAAGCTCGGTCTTTAAACCCGATGCTTTCTCCGCTACCGACTTCTCAATTTCCTTTTTTAACCGGTTATTCTCTTCAATAAGAGACTCAACGCTTTTAGAAATGTCCTTCGGGTTTTTAAGCAACTCCTTTAAATGCTGAACAACCGAATTTTGGTCATTGATGAAATGCTCTGCAGCAACACCGGTTATCGCCTCTATCCGGCGCACACCTGCAGCGACCGCGCTTTCTGCTATTATTTTGAAATAGCCTATCTGCCCGGTAGCCTTTACGTGCGTACCGCCGCAAAGTTCTTTAGAGAAGGTTTCGTCGAAAGTAATCACACGCACATAGTCGCCATATTTCTCACCAAATAAAGCAGTGACTCCGCCACTGATAGCCTGCTGATAAGGCACGTTACGCTCTTCTTTTAAGAAGATGTTCTCGCGTATCTTTCCATTGACTATCGCCTCGATTTTAGTCAATTCTTCATCCGTTACCTTGCTGAAATGCGAAAAGTCGAAGCGCAAATAATCTGCATTCACTAACGAGCCTTTTTGGTTTACATGTGTACCCAAAACCTGTTTCATGGCAGCATGCAGCAAGTGCGTAGCGCTGTGGTTGCTGTTGGTATTGCGGCGACGTTCCATATCAACGATGGCAGTTAAAGCGTCGCCAACCGATTGCGGGATGGTATCTGTAAAGTGTACGATCAGTCCGTTCTCTTTCTTAGTGTCCGTTACCGGGATGATCTCGCCATCTGGGAAAACCAGTTCGCCGGTATCCCCCACCTGACCACCGCTTTCGGCATAGAAAGGCGTTTTATCCAATACGATCTGGAACTGTTCTTTTCCTTTAGCTTTTACCTTGCGGTATTTAACTATATGGGCAACGCTTTCGGTCTCATCGTAACCGGTAAACTCAACATTGTCATCGTCTTTTAAAACGACCCAGTCGCCGGTATCTATTGCTGTAGCCGCGCGTGAGCGGTCTTTCTGTTTTTGTAATTCGGCCTCATAACCGGGGATGTCAATAGTCCAACCTTTTTCGCGGGCCATCAATTCAGTTAAATCAATCGGGAAGCCGAAAGTGTCAGACAAATCAAAAGCAAAAGAGCCAGGAATTATTCGTTCTGCTTTACCAGAAGAAAATGACTTTCCATTTATTTGTAAATATGGTGATTGCCCTTTAGGAATTACATCCTCACCTGTTTTTACAAAGGATTCAAATAATGTTGTACCAAAACCAAGGGTTCTCAAAAAAGATACTTCTTCTTCTCTAACAACACGTTGAACAAAATCTTTTTGTTGATAAAGATTATCAAAGACGTTTTTAAATTGATCTGCTAAAATTGGTACTAACTCATTCAGAAAGGGATCAATAAAACCTAAGTATTGGTACTGGTATCTTACCGCGCGGCGCAATATCCGGCGGATAACATAACCTGCTTTGTTATTCGATGGCAGTTGACCGTCCGCGATAGCGAAACTAATGGCACGGATATGGTCGGCCATAACGCGCATGGCTACGGCGTTATTCCAGTCAGAAGAGGCCTCACCCTGGCCCTCTCCAAAGGAGAGGGAAGCATTGTAGGTTTTGCCACTTTTTTCAGAAATGAATTGTATCAGCGGCTGAAATACATCCGTATCATAATTAGAGGTTTTGCCTTGCAGTACGCGCACTAATCGCTCAAAACCCATGCCTGTATCCACGTGTTTGGCAGGCAATGGCTGCAGGCTGCCGTCTTTTAAACGGTTAAATTGCATGAAAACGTTATTCCATATCTCTATAACCAGTGGGTTGTCGTCGTTTACGAGCGTAGCGCCGTTTATCTTAGCACGTTCTTCATCCGAACGACTGTCATAGTGTATTTCAGAGCAAGGTCCGCAGGGGCCGGTCTCGCCCATCTCCCAAAAGTTATCTTTTTTATTGCCAGGCAAAATGCGGTCTTCACCCACATATTGTTTCCAATAATCGTAAGCTTCCTGGTCTTTTGCCAGCCCTTCTTTTTCGTCGCCCTCAAAATAGGTGACGTATAACCGCTCAGGATCAATTTTGTAAACTTCGGTAAGCAGTTCCCAGCTCCATGCAATTGCATCCTTTTTAAAATAATCGCCAAAGCTCCAGTTGCCCAGCATCTCGAACATGGTGTGGTGATAGGTATCTATGCCCACCTCTTCCAGATCGTTGTGCTTGCCTGATACGCGCAGGCAGCGTTGCGTATCAGCCACGCGCGGCGCGGCAGGCTGTGCCTCTCCCAAAAATATATTTTTAAACTGATTCATTCCCGCGTTGGTAAACATCAGGGTTGGGTCGTTCTTAACTACAATGGGTGCAGAAGGCACAATTACGTGACCTTTAGAAGCAAAAAAATCCAGGAAAGCTTTGCGTATTTCAGAGGCTGTCATAAGCGGCAAAGGTAATTATTTTGGCTGAAGATAGCCCCACCCAACCCTCGCCCGTAAGGGAGGTCTTTAAAGCACTTACCCGTTGATGATATTATTCTGCTGCTTGCGGATGGCGCCATAGTGGAGCATCATGCAAATAAATTCTAAACCTGCGAACGCTTTATGGGTTAACAAATGAAGATGAAGAATATTTTATTTTTTGGCGACAGCCTTACGGCCGGTTATGGTTTAGGTAATGTGGATAACGAATCCTTTCCCGGCCTTGTACAGCAAAAGATCAATGCAGAAGGACTTGATTATAAAGTGATCAACGCCGGGTTAAGCGGTGATACTTCGGGCGGTGGGTTAGCTAGGCTCGACTACTGGCTGAGCCAGCCGATAGACGTTTTTATTTTAGAACTCGGCGTAAATGACATTATGCGCGGTATTTCGCCAGAAGTCACGGCAACAAACCTGCAGAACATCATCCACAAAGTGAAACGCAAATACCCACAGGTAAAATTAGGGCTGATGGGTATGCAAATACCGGCATTTATTCCGGGGGCTTTTGCCGCACAATTCAGAGCCATTTATAAGCCCCTGGCCGATGCAAATGATATGGCATTCGTGCCATTCTTTTTGGAAGGCGTTGCCGGAAAAGCGTATTTAAACCTGCGCGATGGAGTGCATCCGTCTGCTGCGGGATACAAAATAATTGCAGACAACGTTTGGCCGGTAATAAGAACTTTACTTTGAGGGCGTTATCATAATGACGAAGTCAACTTTCCTTGAGAACGCTAATTTCTTTTTGCTTTTTTCATAAGAAGCATTGCTTGATTTACTTGTGGCGATTTATGCTGTTGTCGCAGCACTAGTAAGCTTTTTATGGTAAGTAGTTAACTAACGTGTCCGCATTAAAGTTTACTCCAATTTTTAATCCGGCTATTAATTTACTTTTGCTGCATGAGTTTAAACCCATCGTTGCTTAAACCTAAGCATCATTTCGAGGTGTTGGACGGACTGCGTGGCGTGGCTGCCATCGGCGTGGTCACCTTCCATTTTATGGAAATGATCATCACAGACTACAGCAAAAATTTTATCGGTCACGGTTTTCTGGCGGTCGATTTCTTTTTCTGCCTGTCTGGTTTCGTTATCGCCTACGCTTACGACGACCGGATCGGCAAAATGGGCTTTAGGCAATTCGCGGTCTCGAGGCTTATCCGTCTGCATCCGCTTGTGATAATGGGATCTGTATTAGGCTTGCTTGCGTTTTTATTCGATCCGTTTAGTTCTGCGGCAGCTTCTTATAACTTGCCGCACATTGCGCTCATCTTTATATGCTCGTTACTGATGATCCCTTATGGAGCAATAACCGAACGCAGTTTTAACAACTTTGGCCTTAATGCACCCGCGTGGTCATTATTTTGGGAATACGTTGCAAACGTGGTATACGCCTTAATATTAGTCCGGTTCAGACGTCCAATTCTTGTAGTTCTTTTAATCGTATCAGCAGCGTGGTTAAGTTATGTTGCATGGCATGCGCAGTCTTTAGCAGGGGGCTGGAGCAAAGACAACTTTTGGGATGGCGGCGCACGTGTGTCTTATTCTTTTATTGCCGGCATGCTTATCTATCGGTATAGATTAAAGATCAGCAACCGGCTTGGATTTATTGGGTTAGCGATCTTATTGATCGCAGCATTGGTAATGCCTTATTTTCCGCTGAACTGGCTGGCAGAGTTGCTTGTGGTGCTGCTGTGGTTTCCCTTGCTGTTAATGCTTGGTGTGGGCACTAATATATCCGACAAAACCAAAAAGCTCTGCACGTTATCCGGCAATATTTCCTACCCCCTTTATATGACGCATTATTTTGTGTTATGGATTTTTTTAAATTACACAACTGCCCATAAGCCGTCTACAAATCAGTTAATCATCATAATAATCAGCGGCATTTTAGGCCTGTTGGCATTTGGCTACTTCGTAATGAAATTTTATGATGAACCGCTTCGAATGTGGTTGAACAATAAAAGGAAGCGTATTATTTCTTAAATAATGGTGACCCCGCTGAGGCTCGAACTCAGGACCCACAGATTAAGAGTCTGTTGCTCTACCAACTGAGCTACGGAGTCTGGTGTGATTTTAAGATTTGATTAAACGTTGTGCGCCAAAACTGCGCCAATATTCACCGTGCCAAATATAGTAACCGGTGACGACTTATCGAAACGTTAATACGTAACATTCTGCCATAACTAAAGGAGCATACACCACTTCTTAAAATTCACAGAGTATCTTTAACTTGATAACGCGTCTTTATCTTTAACTTTTTGTTTGATTGCGTCTAGATCCAATCCCTGCTTCATTTCCTCAAGATCTGCATCATTAGTAGCAATACCTAATTTGGTTTGAATGTCGTGAAGCATAGTCAGCACTTTTGTGATTTCATGTTCAGCGCGTACGTTAATTTCAAATTCTACCTCCTCGCGTATCTTCTCCAACCTGCGTTGCCTGCCCTGACTGATCAATATAGTAATGGTAAGTATCAAGGCAAATACAGACAGTACCGAGTCCATAATATTGAAAGGTGCCGGGTCGAATGCTTTCACACCAGGTATGACATTTACATTAAACAGTATGTAAATGGCAATAGCTGCGCAAATGATCATTAAAAAAGCAAAATTGCCTAATGCGTCGGATACGGCTATAGCTATGCGGTCAGCCTTAGTTTCATCAATCTGAAACTCAGATTTAAGTCCTTGTTCATTGCTCGTTTTTCGTGATTTATACTTCGGCTTCATCTTACAATGTATGAAACTCTTGGTCAATATTTAGATATAAGAAAGATACCTGCTATCATTAGGCAAGCACCTATAAGTCGCGGGATTGACAATGGGTGAATTTCTGTACCAAACCACCCGTATTTGTCAATCACTACAGACATAATGAGGTTTGAAGTGATAATAAGTCCGGCGAATGTACCAACACCTACTTTATCAACGTATACAAATGTCAAAACAATTGCTATACAGCAAGCTATACCGCCTAAGTAAGCCCACCAGGGAATTCGTTGAAGCAAAGTGAACGATGGTAACGGTGATCCGCTGAAAAGAAAAATGATTAACAAAATTACCAATACGGGTAAAAAGCATACCAAGCCGGCTATCCAGGGGTTTTGAAGATGCTTAAATAAAGATGCATTCATCGGTGGGCCGCATGCTTCGATGATACCGGCTAATACAATTATGGCGAAAAGCCAGAAAGAGTTGCTTTGCATAGTTAGGATCTGATTATATCTACAGGCTCTTAACACGGCAACTAGCTACTTGTTAGCTTATGATTTGTATTTTCCTTAAACACATACAAAGGCGGTTATGCATAACAATCCTAATTTACGCGTGGGGCTTGCCCATCCTAAAACTTGATGGAGGCTACTTCACAATTTGGCTAAAAATGATGCAGTACATTTGTCAGCGGCATTAAGGCAAAACGTTAAGCATTTAAATACGCCACGTACTGCTCATCAAAACTTCCGTCATTATAAAGATCTATTAATCCGTAGCCCGGCGTGGTCTCCCGGCGGTTACCATTCCACCAGGCGCCGCTAACGGCACCATTGCAAATATAGGTTACATTGTTATAAACCAACTTTTCGCGCAGGTGTATATGGCCCGACAAGCATAGCTTAACATTTGGATGCTGATAAAAAAGCTTTATGATTGCAGCATTGTCTGTATGCATATCGCCGCCCAGCATTACCCATTTGTTTATCGTATTCTCGTCTATCAGGTTTGTGGCTGTTAAATCGGGATGTGCGACACCACTAGAACAGGTGTCGAGGCATCTGTGGTAGCAAGTTCGTTCTGCAGCCAGTTAAATTGCTCGTCGCCAAGTTTGCCTATATACCAGGTATCGTCAATATCCAGGTGAACACTGTCAAGCACTATAAATTTCCACCCGTTTTGCGTAAAACTATAATACGGCTTAGCTAATTGCAGCTGATCCATGGAATAGCGCTTGCCGTAAAGGGCCTGACCTTTATCGTCTTCGTTCCACCAAATGTCGTGGTTACCCAGGCAATAACGCACCGGCATGTTGCATTCGGCTTTCATGATATCATGGCTCAGTTTCCACTGTGCATCAATGGTAGCCAGATTTTCCTTGTTCATATCAAAAACGATATCGCCGCCGTTAAGCACACAATCTACTTTTGGGTTCTGCTGCTGCATATGGTGCAGGCACTTTACAAACTTGCCGGGTGCACCGAGTTCATTTTTTAAGTGAATATCAGTAAGGTGGGCAACGCGAAGCACACGTTTCCTGGACTTCTCTACAGTGGCAGATAATAATGACGGTGCTAAGAACAACCCGCCTATATTCTTCAATGCCGATCTTCTTTCCATGCTAATAATTGCTGCTAAATAATTTAGGCCTCATTAATATTCCATTGCCAATGATTACTTGTTATTTTATTATGAGACAACCGTAAGGCTATGATTATCCGTACTTTATATATAGCTTGCTTTACCAATAAATTTGCCTGATGCTTAAAATTTATACCGTCATTCTGTTGTGCATTGTTTTGCTGGCCGGCGGCTGTAAAAAAGAAAACCCCGAGCCCGATCCCGGCCCTTACATCCCGTTAGAATCTACAATCATCAAAGGCTTGGGGATGAATACCCCCCTAACCGGTAAATGGGATTGGGTTAAAGCCATCAGCGGCACTTTCGGCACATCAAATCCGGTTTCTACCGGAATCGACGAAAAGGTGGTGTTCACTAACGATTCTACCATGACCATCTATCATAATAATTTATATTACTATCAATTCAAGTATTTGTATTACATCAATTATAAATTCGGTTCACGTACGCTGAATATGACCGCAATAGGCGATTCTAAATACGAGACCGTTATAAAAAATGACACCTTAACCTTCTCTACCTTCGAATATGGCAATTACGACCAACGTATTTACGTTAAACTGAAGTAATCGCTTGGGGAACATTCTCTTCAAACACGCGGTCTAAAATCTGCTGCGTAATATCAGGGTAATCTACCGGGATCACTTCGCCGTTATCAAGCCAGTTACGAATGGTTTTTTCGTGTTTGCTTTTCAGGCTCTTAATTACCGGCACCCCCATAGATTTCAAAGCTGCCGCGTTTAACTGTTGCTCATATTGGGTTTTCATAGGGATTACCAACAGTTTCTTTTTCATGAAAAGCACCTCTGACGGTGTTTCAAAGCCGGCCCCGCACAGCACTCCGCTTGAGGAAGCCATACTTTTGATAAACTTATTGTTGCTTACCGGTTGAATGGTAATATTCTTATGTCGCAAGAGTTTTTTGTTGTGCTTAGAGAATACCTCCCAGGTAATGTCTTTAAAATTAGATAGGTGTTTTATCAGGCGCTCATCATCATAAGCGGGCAGGTACACCGTATAGTGGCCATTATCGGTAACCTCTAACTCGCGCACTTGCTGACGTATCACCGGCGTATAGATATTATCGCCGAATGATTTAAAGTGGAAACCATATTGCGCAG
This sequence comes from Mucilaginibacter ginkgonis, assembly GCF_009754905.2. NCBI lineage: Bacteria > Pseudomonadati > Bacteroidota > Sphingobacteriia > Sphingobacteriales > Sphingobacteriaceae > Mucilaginibacter > Mucilaginibacter ginkgonis. The sequence continues at coordinate 1,601,396 of NZ_CP066775.1, forward strand.
TAACGGGCGCGTATTGCTTAAGGATCATTTTACCCATCAGGTCGGTCGAATCCGGCAGCGGAACGTTATCAGCCAATACAGCCGCTTGATGGCTTAAACCAATGCACGGTTTATTTTTACCATGGCAGGCCCATGAGCTTACCGGCTCAAAATCTGATATAACCAGGTCATATTGATCTACATCGAGTTCATTGATCTCTTTTAAAAACTTGCGGATATCTGAGCGGTAAAAAGATTTCCAAAGGTCTACCCCTCCTTTTTTTCCGAACACAAACCCCATTCCGTGGAATTTATATTTAACCGGAAAAGGCAATTTCAGATCGCCCTGGTTACCGCTGACAAGAACGTCAACATCGGCCATGTTTTTTAAAAGCGGGACAATGTCCATTGAGCGGCTTAGGTGGCCGTTACCCGTTCCCTGGATAGCGTATAGTACTCTCATCTGTTCCTGCTAAAAATAGGCCGATAGTGTTAAATAAACATCAGCAATACATCAAATTAAGTTTAATTTACCTGCATTGGTACTTCCATCAGTAAAATGCGGGAGCCTTGTTTGGTGTCTACTGTTAATGCGTCTGTACCCCATATGCCCAAGCCGTCGCGTTTGTTGAGTTCATGACCATTTATTACGGTATTGCCTTCCAGGATAAAAGCATACACGCCATGTTCAGCGTTTTTAAGCTGATAACTTAATTGCGTGTCCTTGTCGAACGTACCAATAGAGAAGTATGCATCCTGATAGATCCAAACGCCGGCATCATCCTTGTTCGGCGACAGCACTTGAACAAACTCATTTTTAACGGACAGATTTATTTCCTGCTGGTCGTAACGTGGCGTTACATTGCGCTTGTTCGGAATGATCCATATCTGCAAAAACTTTACAGTTTTATCATGTACATGGTTTTGCTCTGAGTGATAGATTCCTGTGCCGGCGCTCATTACCTGAATCTCGCCCTGCTTAATAACGGCCTCGTTACCCATGCTGTCTTTGTGCACCAGCTCGCCCTCAAGCGGGATAGAGATGATCTCCATATTGTCGTGCGGATGTTTACCAAAACCCATCCCGCCTGATACCGTGTCGTCATTCAATACACGAAGGACGCCAAAGTTCATTCGCTCTGGATCATAATATCCGCCGAAGCTAAAACTGTGTTTACTGTTAAGCCAGCCATGATCTGCCGCGCCACGGGTATCGGCTTTATGTAGAATGTAGTTTTCCATAGTAGTATAATTTTGACTTGCCGCCTCCAACACATAAATTTGGAAAGCACCCGCAAAGTTAAACTTCTTACAGATGAAAAAAATTTACCCGGCTTTTATTGCATTGGCATTGACAACCTCGGCATGCGTACACACATCAGGTTATGATGAATACCAAACCGCCAAAAACCGCGAGACAATAAATCAATTTTTTGATGCTTTTAATAAGCATGATTTTAAGCTGATGTCATCTTACTATGCCGACACCGCTAAATTTTTAGATCCGTCTTTAGGTAAAGATTTTGTCAGCCAGTCGCACGCACAAACTACAGCAAAGTACACGCAGCTAGCGGGCATGTTCCCTAATTTGAAAGACAGCCTGACTAACACCATTGCCAAAGACGACCAGGTAATCACTCAATTCATATCAACCGGCACCGCTGCTGATGGCAAATCGTTTAACCTGCCTATTTGCACGGTGTTTAAGCTGAAGGACGGAAAGATCATTTCTGATGCTACTTATTACGATAGCAAGATGTAGCGACTTTTGTCATGCAGAGCGTAGCGAAGCATCTTATTTAGCTATACATGTACGCATAAGATTCCTTGCAAGCTCGGAATGACAATCGCTTTTAGAAAGCGTACCCTACTTCAGATAAACATATGTAATCCCGCTGCCGCCACGGTCGGCGTGCTCATCTTCCATATGGCTTACCTGATCATATTTCTTCAGGTAATCGCGGATCAATTTTCTGAGGATACCATCCCCCTTGCCGTGCAATATTTTCAGGCTGCCAATGCCCATCATTACTGCCCTGTCGAACATCTTTTCAATGGCGAACAAAGCATCTTCACCTCGCATGCCGCGCACGTCTATCTCCGGGCTAAAACTGGCTACCTCAGTGGTCTGGCTGCTATAACTGCGTCTTACATCTTTGGGTACTTCCTTTTTAGACACCTTCTGTACCTTGCTTTTCTTGGCTACAGTGCGCAGATCGCCAATGGCGATGATCACGTTGTCGCGGGCAATCTCCATTACCTGCCCTGTGGTGTCAGAATCCTTCAATTTCACCCAGTCGCCCACTTTAACTTCGCTGTCATTTACAGGTGTTACAGATTTTGCTGGGGCAGCATGGATTTTGGTTTTCTGCAACTCGCTGTTTAAATTCTCGCGTAGCTTGCGGGTTTCTTCTTTATCTGCCTGGCTGCTTTTAATACCGGCTATGGTATTTTCAACCAGTTTATTAGCGTTAAGGATAATGTTTTGCGCCTCCTGTTTGGCCTCGCGGATTAGGTTGCGCTTATTTTCTTCCAGATAGCTCTTCAGTTGCTCATTCTCTTTTTTAAGCAAGTTTACCTTGCGCGTTTCTTTATCAAGATTTGTGCGGGTATCGTAAATTTCTTTTTTCTCGCGCTCCAAATCGACCAGCAGCGTATCCACCTTCTTTTGGCTAAAGCCAATCTTATTCTTAGCCAGGTTTAGCACATTTTGCGGCAGGCCTATTTTCTGCGCTATTTCAAAAGCGTACGAGCTTCCCGGTTTGCCCACTTCTAATATGTATAGCGGCCTCATTTCGCGGTTGTCAAAAAGCATCGACGCGTTTTCTAATCCCTCTGTGTTGCCGGCGAATATTTTTAGGTTAGAATAGTGGGTGGTAACTACTCCCCTTACTTTCTTCTGGTTGAGTGACTCTAAAACAGCCTCGGCAATTGGTCCGCCAAATTGCGGGTCTGTGCCGGTTCCAAACTCATCTATCAAAATCAGCGTTTTGGCATTGGCGTGCTCCACAAAGTATTTCATTTTTGAGAGATGCGCGCTGTACGTACTCAAGTCGCTTTCAATGGATTGGTCGTCACCAATATCCGCGAAGATTTGTTTGTAAACGCCTACCTGGCTGCTATCATCGGCGGGAATCAATAAACCGGCCTGGGCCATCATTTGCAGCAGGCCAATGGTTTTCATACAAACAGATTTACCACCCGCGTTCGGTCCGGACACCACAACTACGCGCGTCGCATCGTCAATTGTAACATTTAACGGCACAACCGTTTTATGCTCCTTTTTAAAGCTCAGGTAAAGCAGTGGGTGGCGCGCATTGATCAGTTTAGCGCCCGGTTCATTAACCAGTTTTGGCATACCGGCTTCGATATCTATCGCGAAAAGCCCCTTCGCCCTTACAAAATCAAGCTTGGTAAGCAGGCCGTGGTAAGATAAAAGTAAGGGCACAAACGGGCGCAACTCGTCCGTAAGCGTAGTAAGAATCTTTATCACTTCTCGGCGGCGTTCAAACTCCAGATCGCGGATGTGATTGTTAAGCGTAAAAACTTCTTCAGGTTCTATGTATACCGTCTGCCCGGAGGCAGACTCGTCGTGCACAAAGCCTTTGATCTTTCGTTTATTCTCCGCCAAAACGGGTATACAAAGCCTTCCGTCGCGAACGGTCAACGAGCCATCGGCGGTCCAGCCATTAGCAGTTGCAGATTTATATATCTGGTCTATCTTTCGGCGGGCATCTTGCTCTGCTTTAGCAATACCGGAAGTGATGTCTTCCAGTTCCCGCGACGCATTCGGCCTTATCTTACCTTTTTGATCTATAACAAGGTCGATCTTCTTTAAAATGCTTTTCTCAACCGGCAGATGCTCAAATAACGCTTCGAGAAAAGGATAAACGCCTTCGCGATCGTTAAAGTAACCTATCACGGCAAACACTGTCGTCAAAGATACCTGCGCCCTGAAAAATTCATCCTCCGTTAGGAACGAACCCTCAACACGCATCTTATTGGCCAGCGATTTGACGTCGTAAAAATGGTTGATGGGCAGGGCATCATCATTTTGTAACACGTTTTTAAACTCGGCGGCTTGGTTTAAAAACTTATTGATCTGCTCAAAGTTGTTCATTACCTGCATGCGGCCGGCTAATTCGCGGCCCATATCGCTCAGGCAATGCTGTTTCAGCAATTCCTTTATCTCGGTAAAACCAAGTTTATCAACGCTATTTTCCGGAAATATCATATTAGCGGGGCTCAATTGATCATCTCCCCTTTTTTTAGCAGCGGCACTTTACTTTGTTGCGCCTTGGCAGCAGAGTCTGCCAGGTGTTTGGTGCGCTGCGCGTTTTTTGCAGAATCTTGTTTTGCTATCTGTGCCCGCACTTTACTAAGGGAATCTACCTTTGCGGCCAATTGCTTTGTAACCTCGTCATACATCTGGTCAAAAAGTTCGGGCTGGTTTGCATAGTAAACTGTACTGCGTTTAAACTGCGCAGTATCTGTATGGAAATTTTGAAATAAATGCATGTATTTAGCCATACCATATTTATAGAGCGTGTCCGGCTGCTGGGATTTTGAAATCATATACCCATCAACAATATGAACTTGTACAAGCAGATCAACCATGCGGTCGCGCGGAATGATGCCCTCGGGTGTGCTCCTATTTTTGCAGGCTGTCAAAAAAAAAGCGGTTAAAAAAAACAAGATTTGGTTTATACGCATTCTGTAACTTAGCAGCAAATTTCACAAAAATACGCATTAATGAGCATCGCAGCGCAAATTGCCGCCATAAATAAAGAGCTGGAAAATACCAAAGCAACATTAGTTGCTGTTTCTAAAACCAAACCCAACGAAGATATTTGGGAAGCATATGAGGCCGGGCAGCGCATATTTGGCGAGAACATGGCGCAGGAAATGACAGAGAAGCACGAAGCGCTACCCAAGGATATCAAATGGCACATGATTGGCCACCTGCAAACCAATAAAGTAAAATACATTGCTCCATATGTTAGCTTGATAGAATCTGTAGACAGTCTTAAGCTTCTGCAAGAAATCAATAAGCAAGCGGTTAAGAATAAGCGTGTCATTGACTGTCTGTTGCAGATTTACATCGCCGACGAGGAAACCAAATTCGGCTTGGGTTTCGACGAAGCCATTGAAATATTAAGGTCTGAGGAATTAACTCAGTTGACAAACCTTCGCATTTGCGGGTTGATGGGGATAGCCACTAATACTGACAACGAAAAGCAGATTAAAGAAGAATATTACGAATTGAAAACGTTTTTCGACGGCGTGAAACTAAGCTATTTCCGCAAGGATGAGCATTTCAACATATTGTCTATGGGCATGTCTGCTGATTACAAGATCGCGATCGATCAAGGCAGCACGCTTGTACGTTTGGGCAGCACCATATTTGGTAAACGCGTAATAAAACACTGGAAGAATAACTAAATGAGCGTATTTTTAAGAGTTGCGAAAGAAGAAGATTGTCCGCGTTTAATGGAACTGGTTAAAGAACTGGCTTTGTTTGAACGCGCCCCCGAAGAAGTAACCGTATCATTGGAAGAATTTGTTGAAGCGGGTTTTGGCGCACAGCCGGTATGGAAGGGATTTGTCGCAGAAGACAATGGCTTTATAGCCGGCTTCGCCATGTACTACATCCGCTATTCTACCTGGAAAGGGCGCAGGGTTTACCTGGAAGATCTGATAGTTACAGAAGCGTATCGTGGTAAGGGCCTGGGCAAGCTGCTTTTCAACCGCATTGTACAAGAAACTGCCGAGCTTGGCTTTAGCGGCATGGTATGGCAGGTGCTCGACTGGAACCAGCCTGCCATAGATTTTTACAATAAATACAAAGCAACCATCGAAGCAGGCTGGCTTAATGCCGCCCTCAGCAAAGAGCAGGTACAGCAATTGATATCATGAAAAACCCCATAACATTCTTACTTGCGGCGGCGTCGTTATTGTTATACGCCTGCGGTGGCAAAGTGCGCAACCCAACACACCCCGATGTGGCGCGTGATACGCTTGCATACAGTTACAAGACCTTAAAACAACGCGCGGACGACTGCGGTGACAAACCCGACAGTACCTGCACGGTAATTAAGATCATCTACCCCGAGTTTAGAAGCGCGCCAATTTTAAATGATACCTTAAAGCGCAGGCTGGTGAGCTTCGCCTATCTTCAGGAAAAACCCGACACGTCTTTCAGTTCGTCGGCTGATAAGTTTATGAAAGCCTACAAAGACGACATAAAAACCACAGGCCGCAAGGACATGTTTTATACCGCGCAAACTACCGCCACGGTTATACGGCAGGATTCGGCCCTGACCACCATCGAAATTAAAAGTTACCAATATACAGGCGGCGCGCATGGCAGCAGCAGCACTACATTTTTGAATTGGAATACAAAAACCCACAAAGAGTTGAAACTGGCAGATGTGTTGGTGGAAGGCTATTTACCAAAACTGAATGCCGTTGCAGAAAAGATTTTCCGCAAGAGTGAGAACCTTACCGATACATCGTCCCTGGCCCGCGATTATTTTTTTAAGGATGCCAAATTCAGCGTCAATAATAATTTCTTAATTACCCCGGTCGGCATCAGGTTTCTTTACAACGAATATGAGATAAAACCTTATGCTGCAGGCCAAACAGATCTGTTTGTGCCTTATACCAAAATCAAGGGGCTGTTAAAACCCAATACCGTTACTAGTCAATATCTTCATTAATGCTCGTATTTAAATTTGGCGGTGCTTCTGTAAAAGACGCGGCAGGTGTAATTAATCTTGCAAAGATCGTTGCGGCTTACCAAAGCGAACAATTGCTGATCGTTGTTTCGGCGATGGGTAAAACCACCAACGCGCTTGAAAAATTAACTGAAGCGTATGTTAATCAATCAGAGGATATTGAACTGATATTTAACGAGATAAAGACCTATCATTATCAAATAATGTCGCAGCTTTTTGAACCGGACGACGCGGTTTATAACGATGTGGCTAACACCTTTGTAGAGATAGATTGGATGGTTGAAGAGGAACCGCATGACGACCTCGATTTCATTTATGACCAGATCGTTTCTGTCGGCGAACTGGTATCCACCCGCATAGTGGCGGCTTATCTTAATAAGGTTGCGCTTAACGCCAAGTGGCTTGACGTGCGCGGATACATTCATACAGATAACACCTATCGCGAGGGAATTGTTGATTGGGATAAAACCCGTGCTCAAATAGCGAAAGATATACCGCCGGTACTGCAAAACAACATTGTGATTACGCAGGGCTTTTTAGGCGGTACATCAGAAAACTTTACCACCACCCTGGGTCGCGAAGGTTCTGACTATACCGCGGCTATTTTTGCCGCTTGCCTGGGTGCCCAATCGGTAACGACCTGGAAAGATGTACCGGGCATTTTAAATGCTGACCCCAAATTCTTTACAGAAACACTAAAATTTGATAACCTCTCGTACACTGAAGCCATCGAGATGACCTTTTACGGTGCCGGTGTTATCCACCCTAAAACCATAAAGCCATTACAAAACGCCGGCATCCCTCTTATTGTGCGGTCTTTTACAGATATGAATGCGGCAGGCACCACTATCGGTCATCAGGCCACTGCTGTATTTTCAAAACCTGTTATTATCTTAAAACATAACCAGGTCATGTTGTCTGTATCGGCAAAGGATCACTCCTTTATTACGGAAGAACACCTAAGTACCGTCTTCAAGCTATTTGCAGACAGGCACGTAAAGATCAATGTGATGCAGGTATCGGCCTTAAGTTTTACAGTTTGTTTTGATTACCGGGACGGCCAGTTTGAGAAATTGCTAATTACCCTGCAGCAAACATTTAATGCCAAATACAACCGTGATCTAAGCTTGTTGACTTTGAGACATTACAAACCCGAAGATTTAACATCGTTGACACAGGGGCGGAAAATTTTATTGGAACAAATTAGCCGCAACACAGCGCAAGTGGTTTTAAGTCAATAAAAAAACGCCCCTCCGTTTTAGAGGAGCGTTTTTTATAACATTTTTCGCCTTGGTTTTTGGGCTGCATCCCGGCCCGAAGTTTGGTCCGAACGCTGGCTGCCGCCATTGCTAATTCCCGCTTGTTGTTTTACCTCTTTTTGGTTGGTAAAGTTTCTGTCGGCAGTAGCTGTACCTTGTACGGCGGCATTACCTTTTATGTGTCCCTGCGTTTTCTTATTATGTTATTTATAACGCAAATGGTGCAATAACTATACCGATTATAACGCAATAAATTAAATAGGGCTACTTTGGAAGCTTGACTTTAAATAGCAGGTAAGGATAGTCTGTCTTGTCCTTACCGAAGTTATATTTTGGCAACCGGTTTATCTGAGAACACGTGAAATACAGGTAACCATCTGCGCCAACGGCGAAAGAGTCGGGCCAGATGATCTGCGGATCTGTAACCAGCGTATGTACTTTCTTATCGGGCGACACATACTGTATGCTATGCTGTTCTGAATTACTTAAAAAGATGTTGCCTTTATAATCGGCCACCATGCCGTGGCTAACACCCGTTTCAGCTACAGTTTCGATGTGCTGGGATAGTTCATAGTCATTGTACCTTGCGTCTGCCAATAACTGCACGGGCAGCCTGTACAATTTGGTTTGATTTATAGCCCTATAATACAACCAGTTATAATCCCGCGTTAAAGCGATACCATTTACATTGGACACGAAAGCATTGCCGGTACTGTCAGCCACGTCTACCCCATCTATTCTCAAAGTATAACCCGGTGTAACCAGCATGCTCTTATCATCCTTTAACACCACGCGCGATTTACGGCTAACCAGATCAAGCACCACCAATGCTTTTAATCCCGGATCGGATAAATAGGCCATACCGCGAAGATTGTCTATGGTCACATCATTTAATGCGCTTTTATCTTTTGGCAGATCATCAAAGGTGTAAACCGCGATGATCTGGTCGCTTTTCAGATCAATTTTTATCAGCTTAAAATAACCCACGCTGTTGTTGCTCTCACTGGTTAATTGCACAGATCCTTTCGGTGCCGAATCAAGTATCCACAAGCAGTTCTTTTCATCCGCGTATAAGGCCTGTACATTCATGAAATGATTTTTTGGTTCGCCGGGTTTATACTCGTTCCATTCTTCGTTAGGGTAAGCATATTTTTTACCGTCGACGATCTCTGCCAGGGCAAACTCAAACGGCTGATGATGCGGAAAAGAAACAAATAAACGGTTGTTGTCAGGGGCAACCGCAACACCGATAGGCTGGTTATGCCCAAACGATTTTACTTCTACCAGCTGTGCCTTAGCTATGACATTTGTGGCTGTAAGGGCCAGAATTAAAATGTGTCTCTTCAACATTCAGGAAATCGTAAATCTTCGCCAACAAAATACAACAAAGAACATTCTTACAGCATGGCAAATGCAAAGTTTCATTCTGGGATAAGCGGGTTGGCATTGCCTGTACGTAACAAAACCCAATACCCCGATGCATATAAAGACAAAAGCCGGTTAACCTATTACAGTTCGTTGTTTAGCAGCATAGAGATCAACAGCTCATTTTATAAACTGCCATTATCTAAAACGATTGCCAAATGGGCTGCAGAAGTTGAAGGCGCGTTTAATTTCACCTTTAAACTTTGGCAAAACATCACCCACAATAAAAACCTGGTTTTTGATCCTGCGGACATTCAACGTTTTATGGCCGCGATCGATAACGTGGACGAAAAGAAAGGGTGCCTCCTTATCCAGTTTCCCGGCAGTATCAAATCAGAAAATATTTACCAACTGGATTACTTGTTGAGCGAGGTCGCTAATCACAACACCGGCTGGAAAGTTGCCGTAGAGTTTCGCGACAGCAGCTGGTATAACGACGACAGCTATGGGGTTTTGGAAAAATACAAGGCGGCAATGGTGATACATGACATGGGAAAATGCCCCGCGCCTGTTGAAAATAAATCGAATGCAGATTTTATCTATCTGCGTTTTCATGGCCCGGGCGGCCGTTACAGCGGCAGCTATGAAGACGACTTTTTATACGACTATGCAAACCTCATAGTCGAGTGGCTCGATGATGACAAAGCCGTTTACTGCTACTTTAACAATACCATGGGCGATGCGGTAAAAAACCTGATGACCCTTAACAGCATGGTAAAAGACCTGCGTTAATCAGCTATTACCACAAAGCGGCTGTTAAAAGTTTCTTGCAAATTGTTTACTTAAAGTAAGCGAGATACAGATATGTCTCTGCGGCGTCAATTCTGAATTAATTATGAATAGCGCGCGTAACATTTTAGCAATTTTGTACTCATTGATAAGAAAAGCAGGTCTCGCCCTGCTTTCTTCTGTTTTAAAATTAAAACAGGCCCGAACATTGACTTATTGATAAAGCCATACGGACCTGATGTTACGTATATCTGTAAGTGAAGAAATTTTACCCCAACGTACTTGCATTCTTAACGGCAATTTCCCTTGTTGCCGCTTTACCTGATGTTTCGTTTGCGCAAACGGTGCCGCAAGATTCGCTCAAAACCGATTCGTTCGCTATAAAAAAATCACGCAGGTTTGTGCCGGCTCAAGACTTAAGCAAACAGTATGACATCGGCGATCTTGAGCGCAATATTTTGCACCCCGGCCGCAAGGCCGATCCTAATAAGATCAACTCGGGCGTATCTGTGGTACCAAATATCAGCGCCAACCCTACCATAGGTTTCCAGATAGGTATTAAAGCAGTAGCTACAAAAAGATTAGGCGATGATTCTAAAACGCTGCTTTCTGTAGCGGCTACTTCTGCTTCTATCACCACAAAAAATGTCATTTATTTTTACATTAACCATAACATTTTTACCCCCGGTAACAAGCTTAACCTGCAGGGTAATATCGTTGTGGCTAAAACGGTTTCGCCCGATTATGGCCTTGGTATAGGTCGCGCGTTTCAGGGAGGCAGTAGTGCAGATAAAACACTGTTAGACCCCGACCGTAAGGTTTACGGCCTAAATTCAACCTACTTTAATTTTCGCGAGAAGATATATAAGAACGTAACCAAAAACTTATTTGTGGGCGCGGGTGTGTCTTTCGATGTGAGGAAGAACATTACAGGCAAAGACACTTCTACCAACACGCCGATGGGTGTCTACAATATCCGGCATGGCTTTCCGCAGGATCATTACAGCGCTGCCGGCTTCCTGTTCAACGTGGAATACACCACCCGCGACAACCCCAACCGTGCTTATAAAGGTATTTTTGCCGACGCAGGTGTCCGTATCAACCAAACATGGATAGGCAGTACCAAAAACTCGGTGCAATTGACAACCGACTTTAGGAAATACTTTAGCCTGTCCGATTCGCACCCCGAAGAAGTTTTGGCATTCTGGAACTGGGGCTCATACCTGCTTCGCGGCGATGTACCTTACCTGGAATTACCCGGCACAGCCCGCGATGGCGCGTTCCGCAGCGGCCGGGGTTACACCAACCAATATTTTAAAGGCACCCAATTTAACGATACCGAACTGGAATATCGCTTCCCCATCACCAAAAACAAATTCCTAAGCGGCGTAACCTTTGTAAACATGCAAACCGCAAATGATGAGCAAGGCACCAAACTTTTCCAGGTATTTCAGCCCGGCTATGGCGCGGGACTGCGTGTGTTGTTTAACAAAGCCACCCGCACCAACCTGGCCCTCGACTATGCCTTTGGCCGCTTTGGCAGCAAAGGTTTCTTCCTAAACCTGAACGAGTCTTTTTAAAGGACTTTCTCAAAAAAGATTCGGTTAATACGGTTTTATAACGCTCTTGTTATAGTGAAATTCTCGTATTTTCGAACATGCAAACGCTGGAGATACAAGTACCCGACAATAAGTCGCGATTAGTGAAAGGATTTCTGAAGGAATTGGGCGTAGTAATTAAGGTGAAAAAAACTCACAAAGAGCCTAATATTGACACCGTTGAGGCGATGAACGAATTAAAAGCGGGTAAAGGCAAACATTTTAAAAACGTTGACGAGCTTTTTAAAGGGCTATAATTCGCATGTTCGAAATTGTCACGTCTACTAAGTTTCTTAAAGATTTAAAATTGCTGAAAAAGCGATCGCTTAAAGATCTGGACATTTTAAAAGACTTAATAAGTATCCTTGCAAAGAAGGGGCATAAAGGCCTCGATAAAAAGCACAAACCTCATAAGCTTAGCGGGAATTACAAAGGTTATTGGGAATGCCATGTGAAGCCGGATCTACTGTTGATTTGGGATGAAAATGAAAAAATCAATTTGCTTGAACTGGTTCGAACCGGTTCACATTCAGACTTATTTTGAGTAGAGATCTTGTTTTAGTAAACAACAAAGCCTCTCAGTTTCCTGAGAGGCATTGTTCATTAACACATTTATTTACGCCGGGATCAGTCGAGGTTTTTCGCGTTCCCAAAAGCGGTGCAATTTAATGGCTGCAATAAATTGATCTGCAAGCGCGGCATTGTCATCGCCGACGATCACGCCTTCATCGGTTTGTACTTTCTTGCTAAAGTAGGTAGCGTCTATAACCTGCATGGCATCCGCATGCGCGGCAATTGATTTGCAATGTTTAAAGGCTTCGTTAAGGAAATGCACCGCATTAGCTTCGGCCTCCAAAGTCGCTACCGAGTTTGTTCCGCCGGGTACATACACGGCGTCGAACAATACAGACGCAGCTGTTAAGAAGCTGTGATCGGCGGGTATTATTTTGCCACCGGCCGTTGTGATGGTCAGCCTTGGTGCAATGATCTCTACCACTGCTTCTTCTGCCTCAAGGGCTTCCTTAACTGTCGTCAGTGATGCATCGTCTACCCCATCGGCCGCAAGGATCGCTATCTTCCGGCTTTTAATTGAATCCTTTACAGTATTGGCCATACTTAAAGGCTCAGATCTGTCTAAAGAGCCTTCCACTTGTATCGACTGGTAGTCTGCAGGGTCACCGTCTGCAGGCACATGCTGGTTTACAGGCAGCGCTTCTGGAATGTGTAAACCAAGGCCGAATGCCACTTGTGCTGCAAGGCCTTTATCTATTTGCGCAAGTATGCCCAACATCCTCTCGCGCACCATCACTGTTTTTACTTTGCCCAGCTCAAAGGTCAGCGCGTCTATCAGGTGATTTTTTTCGGGTTCGCTCTGGCTGTTAAAGAACAGCCTGGCCTGGCTAAAATGGTCGAAAAAGCTTTTGCTCTTTGCCCGCATTTTGCGCGCCTCTATCCTTTCCAGGTAACTTACAAAGCCGCCTTCTGCCGCCTTAACCTGTTGAGGGTCGTTGCCGGACAGTGAATTTGGATTATAACTGGTTTTCCCCTTGTTAATGGTTTGGCGCATAAAGCCATCGCGCTGGTTGTTATGCACAGGCACCACCGGGCGGTTGATAGGTATTTCCTGGAAGTTCGGACCGCCCAACCGGGTCAGTTGCGTATCGGTATAAGAGAACAAACGGCCTTGCAATAATGGGTCGTTAGTAAAATCTATACCCGGCACAACATGCCCCAGGTGGAATGCTATCTGCTCCGTCTCCGCAAAGAAATTATCCGGGTTACGGTTTAGCGTCATCTTGCCAATGCGTTGGACAGGTACCAATTCTTCTGGAATGATCTTAGTAGCATCCAATAAGTCGAAATCGTACTTAAACTCATCCTCTTCGGGCACAATCTGCACACAAAGTTCATACTCCGGGTAGGCACCGCTTTCAATAGCATCCCACAGGTCTCGGCGGTGGAAGTCCGGGTCTTTGCCCGAGATATTTTGCGCTTCGTCCCACGCTACGGAGTGTACACCTAACAATGGTTTCCAAATGAATTTTACAAAACTGGCTACGCCTTCGGCGTTTACAAAGCGGAAAGTATGCACGCCAAAACCTTCCATCATGCGGTAGCTTCGTGGTATGGCACGGTCGCTCATCAGCCACATGACCATGTGGGCCGACTCCGGTGTTAGTGAGATAAAATCCCAAAACGTATCATGGGCCGATGCCGCCTGCGGAATTTCATTATCTGGTTCAGGCTTTACGGCGTGTACCAGGTCGGGGAATTTAATCGCATCCTGGATAAAAAATACCGGCATGTTGTTACCCACCAGGTCAAAGTTGCCTTCTTGTGTATAGAAACGAACGGCAAAACCGCGTACGTCCCTGGCAAGGTCTGTCGAGCCTCTTGACCCTGCTACCGTAGAGAAGCGCACAAACACCGGCGTCTCTATCTCCGCGTCGTTCAAGAAACCCGCCTTAGTTAATTCTGGAATAGGTTCGTATAGTTTGAACACGCCATGCGCGCCGGAACCACGGGCATGCACTACCCTTTCTGGGATACGCTCGTGGTCAAAGTGGGTCATCTTTTCCCTGAAGATAAAATCTTCCAGGAGCGACGGCCCGCGTTCGCCTGCCTTTAACGAGTTTTGATCGTCATTAATGGGCAAACCGGTATTGGTGGTCATTTTTTCGCCAAGGGCATCCGCGGTATGCGGCGCAAGACTAGTGGTTTTATCATTATCCGGCTGCGGGGCAAGCTTCTTGTCGATCGCCTGCTCGGTACCCAATTTTGGTGATGGTTTCTTTGCTGCCATATTATGCTTCCTCCGCCGCTGTATAGTTAATGTCGCTTTCGGCAACCTGAGTTAATTGTTCGTCCGCAGCCTTTTCTTCTGCCAATGTTTCGGCAAGTATATCGGCAACTTCCTGCAGGCCAAGTGTAACAGCAAGCTGGTGTAGGCCGCCGTAGGTGGCTATCTCATAATGCTCTACTTTTTGAGAAGCCAGTATAATGCCTACATCGCGTGTAGCGGTGCCTGCCTCTGTGCTTTCGACAATGGTTTCACCTTCTTTGGCCAGGCCTTCCATGGCATCGCATTTTTGTGCCTGCACTTTTTCTTCTAACAGGTTAAAAATGTTTTCCAACCTTGTTACATGAATTTTAGTTTCTTCGAGATGCTTTTCAATGCCATCGATAAGCGCTTTCGATGTAGCTGCGGCGATCATTTTTGGCAAGGTGGTTACCAGGTGGTTCTCTGCCCAGTAAATGTCCTTAATGCTGTCTACAAATAGCTCTAACAATGCCGGTTGCTGCTCGGGCGACGTTTTGGTGCTAAACTTGGGGTCTCCGGTTTCTTTTTTCATAAAGTGTATTTATAATATGATTTATTTGTGGTGCTTTGATCCGAATAGGAAGGGCTTTAAATATTGGTTGCGGAAGCAGATTCGGATAATTAAGCAACCGTTGAATAAGACATTTGTTCTATTAGATTTAATTAAAAAGAAAAGTTATATCCTATTTTTTTAATAATCAAAACAGTTGTTTGAAGTACCCGTTCTAATATCACATTTTGATCTTGCAATCCGAATCGATTATATGGAAGACGCTACACAATCTTTAATTGATTCCGCACGCGCGGGAGACTTAGCTGTATTAAAAGAAGCTATCGCCAAAGCTGACAACCTGGAAGGCCGTAACAGCCAGGGTTATACCGCCCTGATCATAGCTTGTTATAACAAACAAGCCGAGGCCGCCAAACTACTGCTGGATTGCGGAGCAAATGTCAACGGGACTGATTTTGGTGGTAACACCGCTTTAATGGGTGCTTGTTTTAAAGGCTACAAAGACATTGCGGAGTTGCTGATTGACCGCGGGGCAGATCTTGATTTACAGCACGGTAATGGCGGCACCGCTATTATGTTCGCGGCTATGTTTGGGCGTAACGACATTGTCCAACTGCTAGTGGACAAGGGCGCAGACATATCGATAGTCGACTCGCGCGGCCTCTCTGTGTTTGACCTTGCGGCACAGCAGGGCAACGAGGTGGCTATTGAGATCCTTGAGAAGGCAGCAGAGGGGAAGTAGTTATTGGTAGACTTAATATGCAAATGAAAAAGCCTCTCAGTTGCCTGAGAGGCTTTAGGGTAAATGATGGGGCTCGAACCCACGACCCTCGGTACCACAAACCGATGCTCTAACCAACTGAGCTACATCTACCGTGTTGGGAGTGCAAAAATAACATAATATGCAGGCATTGCAAATGCTTTTTTGCAAAATTTATCCTCTCTAAAGACGCAAGCATAACGTTTACTCACATGGTTGTATCACTGTTTCACCCGTTACAGATGTGTGACACTTTTGCTTGATTTTGACGAGTTATGTTACACTGACATGATCGTGCATTGTTGATAATCAAGCTGTTAGAATGCTGACAACTAAGCGTCAGATACTAATAAGTCAGTATTCAGTATATATACTGTCACATGTTACACCCGTCCGTCAGCTGACGGATCAGCAATAATTATTAATTTCCTATAATTGCGTCGTTTTATGATAGAGATATTCACTGACGGTGCTGCAAGCGGCAACCCCGGCCCGGGTGGCTACGGTGTGGTGCTGCGATCAGGCAAGCATTATAAAGAACTGTCTGCAGGCTACAGAAAAACTACAAATAACCGCATGGAATTGCTTGCCGTTATTAAGGCCCTCGAGGCATTAAAAGCACCAAATCAACAGGTTGTGATCTGCAGCGACTCAAAGTACGTGATCGACGCTATTGAAAAGAGATGGGTACATGGCTGGGTAGCCAAGGGTTTTAAGGACAAGAAAAATAAAGACTTGTGGTTGCGGTATCTCGAATTAAGTAAACTTCACCAGATTAAATTTACTTGGGTACGCGGTCATAATGGCCACCCCGAAAATGAGCGCTGCGACCAGCTGGCTGTTGCCGCCTACAAACAAAAAGACCTGTTGATAGACACAGTGTTCGAGGCAGAAAGCGCTAAGGCAAAACTGTTGTAGTTTACCGCTTCATTTCGATAATACTAACGTCGTGTACTTTATCGCCGGTAACGCTAAATTTTACCAGCGTTCGCACCTTATGCCAGCCCTGCTTACCTGCCGCTCCGGGGTTGATGTGCAGGCAATTGATCTTTTTATCAAATATCACCTTTAAAATGTGCGAATGCCCCGTGATAAACAGCCCCGGCGAATTGGTATAGATCTCGGGTTTGACCTTAGCGCTGTACCGGTCGGGGTAGCCGCCAATGTGGGTCATCCAAACATCAAGATCTTCACACTTAAACCGCAAATGCTCGGGGTAAACGGCGCGTACGTCTGCCCCATCGATATTCCCGTACACGCCCTTAAGCGGTTTAAAAGCGGCCAATTGGTCGGCTAAGCCGATAGTACCGAAGTCGCCCGCATGCCAGATCTCATCGCGGTCTTCAAAATGTTTAAAAACGGCTTCATCCAAATAGCCGTGGGTATCAGAAATCAACCCAATACGCATCATTTATGCAACGCGAAGAAAATACCGCTCAAAATGATAAAGACAAATGCTACGTAAACTGCGGGTGCATACGCTTTCTTCAAAAAACGGTTAATAACATAAATAGTCGCTACAACACACAGGCCTTCGAATAATTGATAAGGATAAACGAGGCGTTTTAATAAGGGTGGCGGGATAGATACATGTTCGTAGGTGTGGTATACCTGCCATATGGTTAAGCCACCGATAACAAGATAGACGCCCAGCAGCACGATCATCAAAATATTAAGGATTCTCATTCTCTAAAAAATAGTAAAAAAGTCTTTCAACAACGCCGAGTATTCAGCGGTGTAACTTTTAGGTTCATGGTAAATGGTTAGTTTGCCGCTGTTAAGATAGGTTTCTGAAAATGAAAAAGCAACAATTTGGCGGTGTGGTTCAGAACCTAGGTATGAACTAATATCGATTCGCGCTACTAAAAACAATCCCTGCGCTAAGGCTATCTCCTTCAACATCTCGGCTGTAGCAAGAGGCAAAACTAGCCATAGCAAACCGACATTGGTCAGGTGGTTTGAGACCCCGGCGATGAATTTGCTAAAAAACTCCTTATCCGCATGCTTGGCAACAGTCCTTTGATCGGCGGGTGATTTAAGCGAATTGATATAGAACGGTGGGTTGCTGGCTATGAGGTCGTACTTGATGTCGTGGTTTTGATCAAAGAATTTTTCAAACCCTTGCGAGGAGCAATTCAGCCTGTCTGCAAAAGGTGATGCTGCAAAGTTTTGTGAAGCCGTTGCTGCTGCAAGTTTGTCAATCTCTACACCATCAATCACAGCGGAGGAATAACGCTGTGCCAGCATGAGCGCTATGACGCCCGTACCTGTGCCAATATCAAGAATTCGTTTTGGATTAATGTGATTTGCCAAAGCGCCAAGCAAGACGCCATCTGTATTGATCTTCATGGCGCAACCTGTTTGGTCTACAGCAAATTGCTTGAATTGAAAGACCATGTTAATCTTACTTCTCCACCAACTCTAGCGGCAACCATCCGGGTCCGCAAAGAAAGTATAGCGTTTGCCGGTAAATTCATCAACGCGAATGGGCTCAACTACAACACCGTTATCCCGTAAACTTCTCAGCGCATCTTCTATGTTACCGACTTCGAAAGCCAGGTGTCGTAAGCCTTGTGCCTCGGGTCTTGAAGGCCTCGCAGGCGGACCCGGAAAAGAAAATAGTTCGATCTGGTAGTCGCCGCCGACGGAAAGATCAAGCTTATAAGACTGCCGTGCTTCGCGATGAACCTCGCGTACGATATCCAGCCCGAGTATTTCGGTGTAAAAATGTTTAGACACCTCGTAATCAGAGCAAATAATGGCGATGTGGTGTATCTTACTAAGTTTCAGCATTTGATCGAATGCCGGTTAATCGCCCAGTGCTACATGCAGAACGTTATCGTATACCAATTTGATGTCAGTGATATTGCCGAATAACTCGCCGTCGACAATTAAGTTCCCCAAGTGGGTGACTGTTCCCAATAAACTAAAAGGTGTTTCTGAAGCAGCCATCATTTCTACAAATCGCGCTTCATCATCCGGCGCTACAGAAACCACAACCCTGCCCTGCGCTTCACCAAACAGGAAAGCATCTTTGCGGATCTCACTGTCAGACGCAATATCAAACCCCAAACCATTAGGCATCGAGGACTCAAGTAAGTTGATATATAAACCACCATCAGCTATGTCATGTGCCGACTGAATCACCTTATTCAATATCAATTGCTTAACTACCTGGTGCATTGCGTACTCACTTTCCAGATCGAAGTGCGGCGCAGGCGATGCTTTTACATTGTGGTATGACGCCAGGTACTGTGACGAGGCGATACAGTTCTTCGATTCGCCGATTAAGTAGATCAGGTCATCCGGCTGTTTAAAGTCGGAAGTCATGATGTTATCCTTATCATCCAATACGCCTAACATACCAATAGTTGGTGTAGGGAAAACCGGGCCTTCATCGCTCGATTGATTGTAGAAACTTACGTTACCCCCCGTTACCGGTGTGTCGAATTTCGTACAAGCCTCACCCATACCTTTAATGGCACTTACAAACTGCCAGAAAACTTCGGGTTTGTATGGGTTGCCAAAATTAAGACAATTAGTAATTGCAACCGGCTCGCCGCCCGCGCAGGTAATGTTGCGCGCAGCCTCTGCCACGGCAATGCTGCAGCCTTTTTGCGGATCTGCATTTACATAGCGCGAGTTACAATCCACCGTTAAGGCTATCGCTTTGTTGGTGCCTTTTACCGCTACCACTGCCGCGTCGCTCGGGCGGTTGGTCGTCATTGTAGCTGTACCTACCATCGAGTCGTACTGATTGGTCACCCAGCGTTTTGAGGCAATATTGGGGTGTGCCACTAAATGCTCGGCAACATCAACCAGGTCGGCGGGCTCTGCAACGTCCTCTATCTTAAATTTCTGATACTCTTTAAAGTAAGCAGGCTCTGTATATTCACGGTCATAAACCGGGGCGCCGCCGCCAAGGACCAGGTCGTCAGCCGGAACGTCGGCAACAATTTCGCCGTCCATATAATAAACCAAACGTTTAGTATCGGTCACTTTGCCAATAGCTACGCAGTTTAGGTCCCACTTGTCAAAAATCGCCTGCACTTCTGCTTCGCGGCCTTTTTCTATCACGATAAGCATGCGTTCCTGAGATTCTGACAAAAGGATCTCATAAGGCTTCATATTTTCCTGTCGCATCGGCACTTTGTCCAGCCAGATTATCATGCCATGTTCACCTTTGGCGCTCATTTCAGAATTCGAGCAGATGATACCCGCCGCGCCCATGTCCTGCATGCCAATAACTGCACCGGTTTTAATTACCTCGAGCGTAGCTTCCAATAATAATTTCTCCTGGAATGGGTCGCCTACCTGAACAGCCGGCAAATCGTTAACAGAATCTTCCGTAATATCCTTAGACGCGAAAGCCGCACCATGTATACCATCTTTGCCTGTGGCCGAGCCAACAATATAAACCGGGTTGCCTACGCCATAAGAAGTAGCCGAAACTGTCTCGCCGGCTTTTACGATACCCGCGCTCATGGCGTTCACCAGCGGATTTACATTATAACTTTCATCGAAGAATAGTTCGCCGCCAACTGTAGGAATGCCAAAGGCATTACCGTAATCACCAATACCCTTAACTACGCCTTTAACCAGCCATTTAGTACGGTCGAGGCTCAGATCGCCGAACCGCAGCGAATTCAATTGCGCAATTGGCCGCGCACCCATGGTAAAAATATCACGATTAATGCCGCCCACACCTGTCGCAGCGCCCTGATACGGCTCTAAGGCAGAAGGGTGATTATGCGATTCGATTTTAAAGGCACACCCTATGCCGTCGCCAAGGTCTACCAAGCCGGCATTTTCTTCACCCGCTTTAGCCAGCATGCGTGAACCATCGCGCGGAAGCGTTTTAAGCCATTTGATAGAGTTTTTATAGGAGCAATGCTCGCTCCACATCACAGAAAATATAGACAGCTCTGTGAAATTTGGCACCCGGCCCAATATTTCATTTATGCGGTCATATTCTTGTGGTAGTAAGCCTAAATCTTTGGCGGTTTCAACGGTGGTAAGTTCCGGATTCTCCAATGTAGTATGTGTTAAATTGAAAGGATAGGCGAAATTAAGAAAAATGGGGATAGGATGAGTTAAAACATTATGAAGTTGATAAATAGCAGGTTTGTTAAAAGGGTTAACGGTGAGTGGTGAAATAAACTGTAAAAGAATATCGAGCGAGGATAGAAGTTGCCGCCCTTGTTGGTGTTGTCACCAACAAGTTGCATGTAAGCCTTTGAAAACTTCACAACGGCAAAAGCGTCGCGAATATTTATTGATGAAACTTTTCAGAATATAGGTATGCGTCCCTGATCATCTCTTTTAGCACGCCCTCATCAACATCATTTAGCTTTTTCACATAAATACATGCCTTCGCACTTTTATGCTTACCCAGTTTTTGCAGCAACCCGCCCCGGGTGGGGAACTGCGAAGAAAGGTAAAGTGAAATGGCATTGGCCCTTGGTGAAAACGCGACCAAAGGCGCATCGCCTTCATGGCCGCTGTCATATTTATAATGATAACTGCCGAAGCCTACAATAGCCGCTCCCCACATTTTTGCCGGCTGCCCGGTGACATTTTCAAAAATGGATACCAGTTTTTGGCTGTCAACCCGTTTTAAATCATCGGCCACAGCAGCAATAAAATCGCCAACGCTGGCGGCAGTTTCTGTGGTTTTGTTTTTTGCCATATAGATTTGATTTTCATAAAGTTAAGTTTCTGCATCAACTAATCACAAAGCATTACTATATATTTGCGTATGGCGTACAAAGAACGTGACATTAATAAGCTGTATTATACCATGGGCGAAGTTTCGGCCATGTTCAACGTAAATCAATCGCTCTTACGCTATTACGAAAAGGAGTTTGACATCCTGCAACCCAAAAAGAATAAAAAGGGCAACCGCCATTTCACCGCAGAAGATGTCGAGAACTTAAAGATCATCATGCATCTTATCCGCGATAAGAAGTTTACCATAGAAGGTGCCCGGGCTTATATGAGCCAAAATACAGATGCCGAGAAAAACCAGCAGCGAATTATTGCCAGCCTGGAAAGTATGCGCGATTTCCTGATCGAAGTGCGCGATAACCTTTAATTGTTTATATTGCTGTACCCATTACGGGATAGCTTTATAAACCCTACCATGATTGCCCGTCATAAAGGCGAAGTCCCCTTTTTAGTCTACGTGCTGCCCTCCATCGCGGGCATAATATTGTCTGTAGCCAAAGGATTGGGTGTATCATTTCTTTTCGCCGCAATATTTTGCATTGTTTTTTTGGGTTTTGTCATGCTTAATGTTTTCTACGCAAAGCTGAAGGTTTACAAATTCAACTGGCTTGGTGGCGCTTTGCTCCATTTGCTATTCTTTTTAGGGGGAATGCTGATGGTACAGTTGCGCGACACCAGAAACGCGGCTGATTATTTTGGTAAACGGCATAGCGAGCATCTTGTGGTTATGGTCAACACCGAGCCAACTTTAAAAGGCAAATACTGGCACTTTAGCGCGGATGTAAAAGCTTCGAAAACTCAAGGTAAAACGGCGACCGCGAGCGGCCAATTGATACTTACTGTTCTGGCAGATACCGCAAACTTGTTTAAATATGGCGATGAGTTACTGATCCCGGCTAATTACAAGCCGGTATATGCGCCTTACAATCCGGCTGCTTTTAATTATAAAAACTACCTGGCTAATCGCCATATCTATTATCAAAGCTTTCTGTTTCCGGGTCAGTATAAAATTGTCAGGCGCAATACAGGTAACCCCGTCATTGCCTATTCATTGCAGCTGCGGCAGCATTTTGCCAAACAGTTCATGGCGAATATTAAGGATACAGATGCAGCCGCCGTTGCCACTACCCTTGTGTTGGGTTATAAAGCAACTTTGAGTGCCGAGGTTCAGAAGGTCTACTCAAAAACGGGTACCATTCACGTACTTTCTGTATCAGGGGCGCACGTGGCTTTCGTATACGTCTTCATTAACTTCGTTCTCGGCTTTTTGGGTGTGTCGGCAAGGGCAAGATGGGTCAAAAGCATGCTTAGCATATTGCTTATTTGGGCTTATGCAATGCTCACAGGCTTTTCGCCACCGGTGTGCCGGGCTGCCATTATGCTCTCATGTATCATTATCGGCCGGTCTGGTTTTCGTAACGTTAATCAGATCAATTTATTGGCGTTCTCTGCTTTTTTATTGCTGGTCTACGACCCGTTACTCATTACAGATATTGGCTTCCAACTCTCCTATCTTGCGGTTTTCGGACTCATTGTTCTACAGCCGGTGATCTTCAACTGGTTTAGTTTCGAAAATAAATGGACGCGTAAATTCTGGTATTTGATCTCCGCATCGCTGGCAGCACAAGTGATCACTTTCCCGCTAAGCGCCTTTTATTTTCATCAATTTCCGCTTTACTTTTTACTCAGCAACCTGCTCATCATCATCCCGTCAGAGCTCGCACTGTTTTGCGGCATCCTTGTCATGCTGTTCGGTAATATCAGATTCATCGGCAATCTGATATACAAAGGTCTTGAATACACTATCATAATCATGAATAAGGGCTTGACCCTCATCGAGCAGCAAAGGTTTTCGACGATAGACCGGATATGGTTCACAGGGGCTGAGTGTGCCTTGCTATTTATTGCATTGATGGCGTTCTTCTACTTCGCGTTCAACAAGTGTAAAGCCATACTACTGTTTAGCTTAAATTGTTTATTACTGCTGTGCGTATCATTTACAGTTAAAACCATATCCGCAGAAAATACAAACAGTATTACTTTCCTCACCATTAGCAAGCACCCGGCGATCCTTTTTAAACATGGGCACGATGGCGTAACTATTTCAGACATTAAACCTGCTGACCAACTATTCACTTATAACATTAAGCCTGCTGCGGACAGCAGCGGCATTAGCGATCTGGCTATCCATTCTTTAACCGATGATTATCGAAACAATTGGTTTCTTAAGGAAGGTCACCTCATTCAGAGTCTAAATTCAACCGTTCTATTGTTCGATAAAGAAATTGAAAACTTTATTCCGCCGAAAAAGATAAATGTGTCGTACCTTTATGTAACAAGTAACCCGCAAACAAGCGTTGGTTTCCTGGCAACCAGTTATAAATTTGATCTGCTGATAATCGATTCAACAAATTCTGCAGCAACCTTAAAGCGCCTTGCAGATGAGGCTTCGCACTTAAAAATTAAATTTGTTGTGTTGAAGCGTAACAAATCGTTAATTGTGGTATCTAAATGACGATTGATTTTAAACTATTAAGAGAATAAGTATCTAACAACAAAACCCAATAAATTAACTCATGAAATTAAACTTATTAAGCCTTGTTTCGGGCATCGCGTTAACTACTATAGCTTTTACAGCGTCTGCTCAAAAGGCGTACAAAGAAGGATCTATCTCATACACCGCTACCGTAATGGGTACTAACGTAGATTCTAAAATGTATTTCAAAGGCGACTCAAGCTCAACCAGCGGAAAACAAGGCCCTGCGTCTTTTAAGACCATAATGGCTAAAGGCGGCGACTATTTGGCTATCCTAATAGATGTGCCTGTTGCTAATATGAAAAAGGCAGCTATCGCTACACCGGCAGAACTAGAGGAAGCGAAAGACTCTGAACCAAGCTTCACTTTCACACCGACATCTGAAACTAAAGTGATCAACGGTTTTAACTGTAAAAAAGTAACTGCTAAAGATGACAAAACAGGCAAAAGCTACGACGTTTGGGTAACCAACGATTTTACTGTACCTGTTAACGTGCTGACTAAATATTTTGCTTCTGCAGGTGGTTTCCCTATCCAATTCACTACTGTACAAATGGGTCAGGAAATCAGCATGAGCGTAAAATCTATCAGCGATGAGAAAGTGCCTGCAGGTACATTTAGCGTTCCTGCCGATTTTGACAAGATCACATTGACTGACCTTAAAAACATGCGTGGCGGTCACTAATTAAAAATTAGATTTACATTATAATATAAGCTTCTTAACATTAGGGCATTTAATTATTTTTGCGCCCCATGTTAAGAAGCTTTTTTAGTTTTGCCCGTTACTTTGTTTTCTGGCTGATCATCTTCTTCTTCTCGCGTGTAACTTTTGAACTTTACTTTTACAACAAGTTCAAGGGGCTGTCAGCCTTAGAGGTGCTGCAAACCTTTAGTCATGGCTTGTGGCTCGATTATTCCGCTTCTGCCTATCTCTGCATCATTCCGGTATTGGTCTTTGTAGTGGGATGGTTCTTCCCCAATACACATGTAAAGCCAATTTGGCTTAAGGTATATACCTGGTTCTTTGTATTCGCAATTGCGTTTTTAACCATACTCGACCTGGGTATTTTCACAGAATGGGGCACTAAGGTAAATTACAGGGTATTCAATACCATATATAACGCACCTGCGGAGGCTGTAGCGTCGAGTGGCTCATCCCCTATCGCATCAAGTATTATTATAGGTGTAGTATTGCTGGTACTTGGAGTGGCGACGTCACTGTATGTTGTCGATTTCAATTTTAAAAAACCCGTCGAAAAAATAAAATTCAAGATCCCGGTATCACTGCTGCTTTGCTTTGTAACCTTTGTATTGATCCGCGGTGGTTTACGCGGTGCACCGCTTAACGAGCACAGAGCCTATTTTTCTAATAAACAGATACTTAATCAGGCGGTATTAAATACTGAGTGGAACCTGATGAATAATGTGGTGGAGAACCTGCGCAGCCCTTACAATCCGTATGAATACCTGCCGCTCGAAAAGGCTTACCAGATAGTAGATAGCTTATATACAGTAAAAAGGGATGTAACCACAAGCATTCTCAAGACTTACCGTCCCAATGTGGTAATCATTCAGTTAGAAAGCTACACTGCAGACATCATAGAATCTCTGGGTGGCGACAAAGGTGTTGCGCCACACTTCGAAGAATTTATCAAAAACGGCCTGTTCTTCGATCATATTTATGCTGCCGGCGATCGTACAGATAAGGGGATAGTGGCAATTTTGAGCGGCTTCCCGTCGCAGGCAACGCGTACAATTATCACCGCTGATAGCAAGCAGCGTAAACTGCCCGCTATATCGGTCGCATTAAAAAAAGCAGGCTATATTACCTCCTATTTCTATGGCGGCGAAAGCAGCTATATGAATTTCGATTCGTACATAAAGCACCACAGCTTTGATAGTGTAATAGATGAGTTAAGCTTTAACAAAAAAGAAATTGGTTCTAAGTGGGGAGCGTATGATGGTGTAATGTTCAACAAGAACATCGGCTTTCTAGATCGACAGAAACATCCTTTCTTCTGTTACGTACAAACGTTAAGTAACCACGAGCCGTTTGAGTTGCAGGGCGCTCATCATTTTCCCGGTAAAGATCAGAGCAACCTATTTAGAAGTACGGCCTGGTACACAGACTCTGTGCTGAATGATTATCTGCAAAAGGCAAAAAAGACCGACTGGTATAAGAATACGCTTTTTATTTTAGTTGCCGACCATGGCCACCGCTTGCCCAGGAATACTTCAGAGGCATATGATCCTGCAAAATATCACATTCCGCTGCTCTTTTTCGGCGATGTTATAAAAGAAGGGTACCGCGGTAAAAAGATTAGCTTGCTGGGCAACCAAACAGATATAGCAGCAACACTGCTTGCTCAATTAAAAATCAGCCACAAAAGCTTTGAATGGTCAAAGGACTTGCTTAACCCATATAGTAAACAATTCGCGTTTTTTGACTGGGATAACGGCCTTGGTTTTATGGAGCCTCAGCAATCTGTTTCTTATGATAACGAGGGCGACAAGATCATCTTTAATACCAAAGCTAACGCCACACAACAGCAAACCGATAAGCAATTGTTAAAAGGCCAGGCCTACCTGCAAAAGATCTTTACGCAGTATCTTAATTATTAACAGCTTCGCCAAGTAATTCCTTGTTAAGCTCTGCAACCCATTGATTAAACAGGCCGGTTTCAATTTCCACAGCTTTTTGAGCATGCGTTTCCCAATCCGGTGAAAATGATTTAAGCTGATTGATCATCTCTTCCAGATGACCTTCTTCTTCCAGGATAATGGACTTAACATTCACTTTGCTGCTTTGCGCAGTAAGCACATCCTGGTAAACCGGGTATAACTCATCGGCACGGACCTCGATAGCATAAGTAACTAACAGGTATGCAGCGAAACGCAACTCAGCACCTTTTAAATTCAATGTTGATTTTAAATACCGGCAAACAGAAACGTCCAGCTGGTTTAAGTAATATTTACTACTGTAAGGCGCCACCAGATATTGGGTAGCGTAAGTCGGGCAGGTATCAATAGCAGTTTTCTCTATTTGTTTTTTTAAATAAAACGCATGGCGGTGCTCCTCAGCCGCGTGTTTTAAGATGATGTAGGTTACAGTCTCGGAGTCTTCGCAAGCGGATATTTTTCGCGCCCCGGTATTTTCCATCAGCGACAATGTATTTAACCAGCGTGCGTGCAAATGGTCATCGGCTACTATCTTTTCTAAAACGGTATTTAAACTCATATATCTTCTAAGGCTTGCTCAATTTTTGCGTAAATATAGTCGAGCTGCGTATCTGTAATACAATACGGAGGTAAAATATAAATAATGTTACCCAGCGGGCGCATAATGATGCCGGCATCTAAAAAGTAGTTGTATAACCTGTCGCGAAGCGGGCTTAAATACGAAGTTTCTGTGTACCATTCAATAGCGATGATGGTCCCTGTTTGTCTTAGATCTTTAACCTTCGAATGAGCCTTAATCTTCTCTCCGAATGCTTGATGACGTGCAATGATCCTGTCTATATTCTGCTGCGTTTCTGCAGATGTAAACAAGTCCATGCTGGCTAAAGCTGCTGCGCATGACACCGGGTTGGCGGTGTAAGAATGCCCATGAAACAGCGTCTTCATTTTATCATCAGACAGGAAGGCATTGAATATCTCGCTGGTACAAGTGGTAACCCCCATGGCCATGGTCCCGCCGGTGAGGCCTTTAGACAGGCAATAAATATCTGGCAGGGTAGTGATGTAGTTTGTAGCAAACGGTTTACCTGTGCGGCCAAATCCGGTAAAGACCTCGTCGGCAACGGTTAGGACATTCTCTGCTTTACAATAAGCAATTAACTCTTCCAACCATTCGGCCTCGTACATGATCATTCCTGCCGATCCTTGCACTAATGGCTCGAAAATAAAACACGCTAATTCTGACTTAAGATGTGAGATGTGCGACTTGAGGCTATCAATATTACGCTGATTTGGCAAATCAATGAATTCTACCTCAAACAACATATTATCAAACGCGGCAGTAAATACACTTCGCCCGCTCACAGCCATCGCACCAAAAGTATCGCCATGGTAGGCATTCTTGAATGCCAAAATTTTGGTTTTGGTAATGCCCTGGTTGTGCCAGTATTGAAGGCACATCTTCAAAGCTACCTCTACCGCGGTCGAGCCGTTATCAGAATAAAAGACCCGCTTCTGATTTGGTGGCAAGATAGTTAGCAGACGCTCCGCCAGTTCTACGGCAGGCTCGTGCGTAAAGCCGGCGAAGATCACGTGCTCCAGTTTGCGCAATTGCTCGGCAACTTTTTGCGCGATATAAGGATGAGCGTGTCCGTATAAATTCACCCACCAGCTTGATATCGCATCTATGTATTCTTTCCCGTCCTCGTCATATACACAAGCACCATCACCGCGTACAATGCCTACGGGTAAACCTGCAGTTTGCATTTGGGTGTAGGGGTGCCAGATCACCTTTGCGTCGCGCTCGGCAAGACTCATATTTGTTCTTTTAAAAGTTTCACCACGTGTTTATCGATGGGGAAAGTCATTTCATTTTCTGTTAGCGTGCCTAGCGGCACCCATCTGAAACATTGTACCACCTGTTTCAAATCATCAGTGCCAAAGTCAAATACCGTTGTTTTGAAGTTAAGATTAAGTGGTGACCGATTTTTCACTTTGTAATACACGCTAATGATCTGTGAATCATTGAAAGCAGATTTAACAAAAAAATCGGTAGTGTAAAAATGACTGAGTATTTCAACTTCGGCATTACATTCTTCCATAAATTCCCGCTTCAGGCCATCAGTCAATCCTTCACCCAACTCTAACCCTCCGCCAGGGAATTTTGTAAAACGCATGCCATACTCCTGCTCGTCGCTCACCAGCAACTCGTTGACTTCATTTATTAAAAGGCCGTAAACCCTAACATTAAACAGCGCCATCTAATTCAAAGTGTTTTGCGTTACGGGTAGTGTTTTCCATGTTCCACGGAATTTCTATGCGCTTAGCCTCTGCACGAATTGGACAGTTGGGCATATTGCAATAGTGGCAGCACTTGGGCAGGCACGGGTCTGTATGAATAAAAAATTCTACGTGCTGGCCGGCGTCCCGGTTAACGAGGTCTTCCACAGATTTTACTTCTTCGTGTACCTGTATCAGGTCGAAATAATTTGGCAGCGTTAAGTGACAATCTATATGAACCTCATGGCCATAGTTTTGTGCGCGCAGGTTATGTACGTCTATCCATGCGTCCTTTCGGTTATCGCTCATGATCTTCACAATATGCTCAACGGTATCAAAGTCGGCCTCATCCATTAACCCGCCGACAGACCTGCGTATCAGTTTGTACCCGGTTATAACGATATAAATAGCGACGCCCATAGATAAGACGCTGTCAAGCCATAAATACGGAAGGAAGTACATTAAAGACAAACCAACAACCAGTCCGCCGCTGGTTACCATGTCTGTAAGCAAATGGCGGCCGTCGGCCTCAATGGTAATAGAGTTAAGTGACTTGCCCCTGGCGATCATATAGAAACCAAGCCCGCCGTTAATAGCCCCGGTGATGCCAATGATTATTGCACCCTTTACCACGTTATGCACTTCGTGCGGGTAAAATAGGTTGTAAGCCGATTTAAAAAGGATGGTTACGCCGGCAATAGTGATCAACGTCCCTTCAATGAACACCGAAAAGAACTCTACCTTACCGTGGCCATAAGGGTGATTAATATCACGCGGTTGCGAAGAAAGATATATACTAAAAAACGCGAAAGCGCTCGCCAAAACGTTTACCACGCTCTCTGCCGCATCTGTTAGTATAAAGTTTGAGGTAGTGATAAAATAGGCACCAAACTTAGCCAGCATTAGCACAACACTAACAGCGAGTGCAATAAGAACAATGGTGCGCTTTTGTTGCAAAACAGTTGATTAAGCCCAAATTTAAGCACTGCCCGCCAATATGCAGTAAACTAATTTTCTATATTTGCCCGCAGTAGCTATTAACACTTTGTAATGAACGCTTTAAGTAACCGTATAAATAATCTGTCTGAGTCGCAAACTATTAAAATGGCCAAGATGGGCCGCGAACTGGCGGCAAAGGGCGTTGATGTGATCAGCCTGAGTTTTGGTGAACCCGATTTTCATACCCCTGATTATGTGAAGGACGCGGCTAAAAAAGCAATGGACGAAAACTTCACATACTATACGCCTGTAGCAGGCTATCCGGATCTTCGTAAAGCTATCTCCGCTAAACTGAAAAATGAGAATAACCTGGATTATGACGCATCACAGATTGTAGTTTCTACAGGTGCAAAACAGGCTATAGCCAACGCGGTGCTATGTTTGGTTAACCCGGGCGACGAAGTGATCATCCCCACCCCTTACTGGGTGTCTTATTCAGAAGTGGTAAAACTTGCCGAAGGCGTAAGCAAATTCATCAACACCACGGTTGAACAAAATTTTAAAATTACGCCCGAGCAACTGGAAGCTGCGATTACGCCAAAAAGCAAGCTATTTATGTTTTCCTCACCGTGTAACCCTACAGGCAGCGTTTACAGCAAAGATGAGTTGGCGGCACTTGCAAAAGTTTTCGAGAAAAATCCACATGTTTATATTTTGTCCGACGAGATCTATGAGCACATTAATTTCATAGGCGGCCACGAATCTATCGCGCAATTCGACTCCATAAAAGATCGAGTTGTTATCATCAATGGCTTTTCTAAAGCATATGCCATGACCGGCTGGCGGATAGGTTACACCGCATCGAATAGCGAAATTGCTGCCGCTTGTGATAAAATGCAGGGGCAGATCACATCTGGCACCTGTTCTATCACGCAACGTGCAGGTACTGCTGCATACCAGGGTGGATTGGCATCTGTTCATGCAATGCGCGACGCTTTTAAACGCCGCCGCGACCTGGTGTATGGTTTGTTAAAGGAAATTGACGGATTAAAAGTTAACCTGCCCGATGGTGCATTCTATTTCTTCCCGGACGTGACCTCATTTTTCGGCAAAAGCTATAATGGTAAAAAAATAACAAACTCTAATGAACTGAGCATTTTCCTTCTCGAAGAAGGTCACGTGGCTACGGTAGGCGGCGACTCATTTGGCGACCCAACCTGCATCCGCTTATCTTACGCTGCCGCTGATGAAAAGCTCGTAGAAGCAGTTAAAAGAATCAAGGCGGCGCTGGGTAAGCTCCGGTAAAGGCGTGATTCGTCTTACAATTTAAAACCGTAGGCTACGCGTAAGGACACTAACCCAAAATTGTCGCTTTTACCTCCCGAATAATTCTCATATCGCAGGCCAACATCAATGTTTGTTTTTGACACTACTATCCCTATACCCGGAGAGAAGATAAACTTTGTGCTTTTAAACATGCCACTAGTTTCAAAACCGGGGCCGACCTCACCACTAAGATAAAACTGCTTGCTGACGAAATACTTTGCCCCTACTTTAACCGGCATCATACCGTAATCTTTGGGGCTAATTGCAACGTTACCAAGAGAATAGCTCTTTGCGAAAAAATGCGTGTAGCCAGAGGTAAGCATTAACGCCAGCGCGCCCTTAAAATCGTATTGTAAACGTGCGCTGCCGGCTAAGGCAGATGATGAATAATTATTGATGTCAGTGCCTAATGGAATGCCAACTTCAGCTCCTATTCCGAATCGCCACGCTTTGTCTTCGTTGCCTGTAAAAAAGCGGTTTTTGCTAACCACTTGTGCGTAAGTGTTAAGTGTTACAGTAAGAATAGCTAAAGTAAATATTGTCAGGATACCCAGTTTCATAAATTTATATCTGGATTAAAGGTATAAAAACAAACGCCCCTTCAAAATTAATTGAAAGGGCGTTTTGATGAGGATTTAACGATGTTAGTTACCGAAGCCATAAGCAACTCTCAACGCTACTTGTCCAAAAGTTCCACTATTGCCTCCAGAATAATTCTCATAGCGCAGACCAATATCTAAACCTGTGTAAGATTCAGCAAAGCCTAACCCAGGGGCTAAAATTAATTTAGCACTTTTATTTCCGGCATTTTCGTAATTGTTGTTTGTTTCGAAGCCGACGCCTGCCTCACCGCTAAAATAGAAGTTGTGGGCTGGAAAAATTTTAATACCTGCTTTTACAGGAATTAATCCGTAATCCGGGGCTTTAGTAGTTGAGGTTACGGTAGTCCCGCCAATAGTTGCGCTAGAAGTGTAGTCTCTGCCGAAAAAGTTAGTGTATCCTGCTGTCAGCATTAAAGATACCGGTCCTTTCAAATCATATTGTGCTCTCAGATTTCCGCCTAAAGCAAAATGAGAGTATGGACGAATACGGTCGCCTGTCGGGATACCCGGCTCTACACCGATGCCTATCCTAAAGCCTTGCGAATCGCTGCCGCTCGCTAAACCTTTTTTTTCTTGTGCGTTTGCCTTACCGGCAAATAGTAAACCGGCAAATGCTAATGAAGTAAGCGCCAGTTTTGTTGAGTTTTTAAAATTCATAGTCGTATGTTTTATTAAACAATTGATGAAATTATCATCGCCTGCCGACTTGCAAATACTTTGCCATTCCAACCAATTTTAATACTTTTTGAAGTATGAACAATTTTCAATCCGGTATAAAAACACTCATTTTTAGCTGTATTTCAACAATTTACAGCCAACGCAATCGTTACGACGTGTTAAACCGAAACTAACCTTTCCGTCCTTAAGTAAAATGGGGGGCGAACCGTGAAAATGTAACTTATACTGTACAAAAGCCTGTAAACAAAAAAGAGGCCTGAGCCTCTTACTGTTTATTTCGACTTGTCATCGTCGCTAATATTATCCTTTTTATCGGATTCCTTTTCGTCCTTTGGTTTGGCCTTTTCCTTTGCTTCCCCGCTTACAATAGCATACTGGTGCCGTGCTTTATGTTCGGCTGCTTTCTCATCTTCCTCATGCTTTTTACGCAACTCGGCAAGTTTTTCCTTACTGTAAGCCAACCCGCTTATGCCATTAAACAATACAGGGACAACAAATATAGCCAGCGACGTTGCGAAAAGCATACCACCAAATACGGTCCATCCTATTGTTTTACGTGCTTCTGCACCGGCGCCCGACGAGAATAGTAGTGGCAACACACCCAACATAAACGCGAGGGATGTCATGATGATCGGCCGCAAACGTAAGCGCACCGCTTCAAGCGTGGCTTGTTCTATTTCCATGCCTTTGTCTACACGCTCTTTGGCGAATTCCACTATCAGAATCGCATTCTTCGCCGCGAGGCCTATCAACGTAATCAAACCTATCTGCGCGTAAACGTTATTGGTAAGTGATGGTTTTAACGTAAGAAATAGCATTGCGCCAAACGCGCCAAGTGGTACCGCTAATAATACAGAGAATGGCACCGACCAGCTTTCATACAAGGCTGCCAGAAACAGGAACACGAAAGCGATCGACAGCGCGAAGATGTAGATCGTCTTAGAACCGGATAATATCTCCTCACGGCTCAGCCCGGAAAACTCATAACCAAAACCTTCAGGCAATACCTTTGCGGCAACTTCTTTGAGCGCTGTAATAGCGTCACCACTACTATAACCTTCTTTAGGGTTACCGTCAACTTCGGCAGAGCGGAATAAATTATAATGCGATATCAACGGCGCGTTCTCAATGATCTTGTAAGATGTGAGCGTACTTAGCGGCACCATGGCACCGGCAGAATTGCGCACAAAGTATTGGCCAATGTTGCCGATGTTTGTCCGGTAGTTGGTATCGGCTTGCGCCACAACGTGGAAGTTACGTCCGTAGATGGTAAAGTCATTCACGAAAGAGCTACCCATATACACTTGCAAGGCGTTATTAATATCCGATATCTGAACACCCAATTTCTTAGCCTTCTCCCTGTCGATGGTCAGTTGATATGCCGGCGTATGCGACGTAAAAAACGAGAAAGCTTTTGCAATTTCAGGTCGCTTGGACACCTCGCCAATGAAGTTTCGTAATGTCGCGTCAAACTTGCTGATATCGCCTCCGGCTTGTTTTTCTTCCAGGATAAATGAGAAACCGGCCGTACTTCCCAAACCGGGGATAGCCGGCGGCGGTATTACTACGACACTTGCATCTTTAAATCTCGAAAGCCTTTGCTGCAGCTGCCCTACAAGCGCAAACAGTTGCGATTGCTTGTCTTCCCGCTGATCCCACGGCTTAAGCTGAACGAATATCGTAGCACTGTTAGACTTGGTAGCAAAACTTACTACGTTCAAACCGCCCAAAGCAGCATAGTGGCCAATGGCCGGTATACTGTCCAGCGTTTTCATCATACCCTGTAGCACCTCTACAGTTCGTTGCGTTGAAGCGGCCTCAGGTAAATCATAAGTAATATACACACGGCCATCATCTTCTGTAGGTATAAAACCCGTCGGCTTGTTCATAAACAGGAAAACAGTTGCACCCACGATTACAACTAAGACAATGAAAACAGTTTTAGAATGCTTTATGCAATAGTCAACCGCGTTTTGATATTTTTCTGACGTGCGCTCAAACCAGTTGTTAAACTTCTCGAACATCCTGTCTAGCCAGTTTTTCTTTTTATCAGGCTCATGCGGCTTCAATAAAAGCATACATAAGGCCGGCGTTAAAGAAAGCGCGACAAACGCAGAGATCAATACAGAGATAGCTATAGTAATGGCGAATTGCTGATACAACCGCCCAACGATACCGGGTACGAAGCCCACCGGAACGAATACGGCCGCGAGGATGAGCGCGATGGCAATAACCGGAGCGGATATCTCTGCCATAGCAGCTTCTGTCGCGTCAAACGGCGACATTTTGTCCTCGTCTATATGGTGCTGCACTGCCTCTACCACTACAATAGCATCATCAACCACAAT
Source organism: Mucilaginibacter ginkgonis (assembly GCF_009754905.2). NCBI lineage: Bacteria > Pseudomonadati > Bacteroidota > Sphingobacteriia > Sphingobacteriales > Sphingobacteriaceae > Mucilaginibacter > Mucilaginibacter ginkgonis. The sequence goes on from NZ_CP066775.1 coordinate 1,636,327, forward strand.
ACCGATAGCGAGTACGAAACCAAATAGTGTTAACGTATTAATGGTAAAGCCAAGCGGAATAAAAAAGATAAATGTACCAATGATAGAAACAGGGATTGCCAATACCGGGATCAACGTTGCGCGCCAGCTCTGGAGGAAGATAAATACTACAACTGTTACCAGTAACAACGCGATCAGCAGCGTTTCAACCACTTCTTTCACAGAAACCTTTACCACAGTAACAGACTCGAACGGAACTACATAATCTATCCCGGCAGGGAAAGACTGTTTCAACTGTTCCATAGTGGCGTAAACATTTTTGGCGGTTTCCAAAGCGTTACTGCCCGGCGCCTGGTAAACCAGCAGGTAAGATGCACGTTTGCCGTCTACAAAAGAGTTACCTGAGTAATTGAACTTACCTAACTGCACGCGCGCAACATCTTTTAAATGTACTATCGCACCGGTTGATGGCTGCGTACGCACAATTACATTTTCAAATTCTTCGGGTTTTACTAAACGTCCTTTAGTTAATACCGTGTACTCAAACGTTTGGTTATTTTTTGCAGGCGGTGCACCCACCGTACCCGCTGCAACCTGCACGTTTTGCTCAGTAAGGGCGCCGGTTACATCGGCAGCGGTTAAGCCGAGAGCGGCCATTTTATCTGGCTTAAGCCAGATACGCATACTAAAGTCGTCCGCACGGGTGAATACGTCGCCCACACCTTTGGCACGCAACAACGCGTCACGTACAATCGCATTGGTATAATTATCAAGGAATGTTACCGCGTGGCTGCCATTGGGCGAATACATGGCCACCAGCATCAAAATACTTGGATTACGTTTACGAACGGTCAAACCCAGACGCTGCACTTCTTGCGGCAATGTTGGTGTAGCAATACCAACACGGTTTTGAACATCAAGAGCGGCAATGTTAATGTCAGTTCCTACTTCAAAGTTTACGGTCATGTTCATTTGGCCGCTGTTGGTACTGTTACTTTGAAGGTACGTCATGCCCGGTGTGCCGTTCACCTGTATTTCTACCGGGGTGGCTACCGTTTGTTCAACCGTCAGCGCGTCGGAACCGGTATATGTAGCCGTAACCTGTACGGTTGGCGGCGAGATCTCGGGGTATTGACCAATAGGTAAACTATTAAGTGCGAGCAAACCCACAACAACTATCACTATCGAAATTACGATAGCGGTTACGGGCCTGCGTATAAAGGTATCTGCGATCATGTTAGTGTCTTCTGCTTATTTTCCCTGTTGTTTACCGGTTTGTCCTTGTCCGCCGCCCTGTGACTGACCACCGCCTTGTCCGGGAGCTCCTTGCCCCTGCGGCTGTCCTAAAGTGATTTTGCCGCCGTCCTTTAATCTCTGGAAACCGGCCGTAACAATACGCTGACCTGCTTTTAAGCCCGACAACACAACCACATCCGCATTTACACGCGGGCCTATGGTTACCTTTTGCTGTTTGGCGATCATATACTTGCCAGTTTGGATTCCACCGGCTTTAGCTGCGGCAGTATCTTTCTTTACCGTGTTGATGCTGTCCTCTTTAGTTACTGTGGTATCCTTCGCCACAAATACAAAAAACTCACCCATTTGCTCAGTGATCGCTTTATAAGGTATTTGTACCCTATCCCCGGAAACTGTATTCAAGACATTTAATACAGCGCTCATGCCATCCTTCAAAATGTCCTGGTCGTTAGGGAATTGCACACGTACCTTTATACTACCGGTTTGGTTGTTCACGCCACGATCAATAGCGAATATTTTTCCCGGCTTTAAATATTTAGTGCCGTCTGACAGTTGCAGGCGAAAGGTTGAATCTGAGCCCTGTTTCTGGAAGCCATAAAAGCGATTGATGTCACTCTCGTTAACGATAATGTCAGCAGCGATTGGATTTTCTGATGATAACGTATTCAATAGAGTACTTCCCGGCGTAATCTGTGCGCCAAGCTTTACTTGCGAAATACCAATCCTGCCTGTAAAAGGCGCACGTATGGTAGCGTATGATAAGTCTGTTTGTGCGGAAGCCACTGCAGCCCTTGCAACTGCCACCTGGCTTTTATTAGTTTGCAGCTGCGCAATAGCCTGGTCATAAGTCTGGCGGGCTACAGCATCATTTTTTAAAAGGAACGAATACCGGTCGGCATCTTTTTGTGCTTTAACCTGGTTAGCGATCGCGCTGCTTAAGTTTGCTTTTTGCTGTTGTAATGCATCCAGATATTTGCGTTTATCAATTTCATAAAGCGGCTGGCCTTGTTTTACAACAGATCCCTCTTTAAAAAATATGCCGGTAATGAAGCCTTGTATCTGGCTGCGTATTTCTACAGTTTTTAAAGCGACAATTGTAGCCTGGTACGGGTCGTAGTAAATAGCTTTGGCTATCCGTGCGCTGTCTATAGATACGGGAGTAGCCTGTGGTGCCTGGGCTTGTTTATCATCCTTTCCTTTGCAAGAGAATAAGCCTACGCTTATCATTAAGGCAAGTGCGGGGTATCGTAGTTTCATCATATCGTTATCTTACTTGTATTATGCCAAGTGCTTTTTGCAGGTCTATTTTGCTGCTCAGCAGTTGGAAAAGTGCATTGTAATAATTGAGTTCGGCGGTGCGCAGATCGGCCTGCGAGACAATCACGTCCAGGTAGGTCTTTACTCCCTCGCGATATTGCAGTGATATCACATTATATACATCCTTTGCCAGGTCTACGTTTTGCTGAAGCAAAACCCAGTTAGCGTAGTTGCTTTTATAGTTTGCTAAGGCCTGCACGTATTCTGTATTAATTACGTTTCGTGAATTTTGCAGATCCAGGTCGGCACGGACAACCTGTAATCTGGCCTTACTTAAATTCTGGAGACGTTTGGTTCCTGTAAAAATTGGGAAAGTAACATTAAGCCCCGCAAATGAATTTGGGAAAGCATTGTCGTAAAGCCTTCCGAAATCGTCATTAAAATACAGCAGGTTATAACTGCCTACTGCAGACACAGATGGCAAAAATCCCCAGCGGTAATACTCAACGTTCAAGCCTTGCAAATTCTTTTGCGCTGCAAGTTGCTGGAACTCCAATCTTCGGGAGATATCCAACACCTGGTTGGTATCTATCTTCGTTTCCGCAGACAACCGGGTTGAATCATAGCTTAATGCAATCCCGCGCTCTGGTGCAAAGCCCATTAGTTGTTTAAGATAAGCGATCTTACTTTTAACTGCTTCGGCGGTAGATTTGCGGCTGGCCAAAGAATTATTAAGCGAAATAGTAGCTTGCTTATAATCCGTTTTGTCTACCACACCTGCCTGGTACCGAACGTAAGAATCTTTTAGGCTTCGCTGCAGGCGCTTGATATCTTCATTCAAGATGTCTAGCTGTTTTTGTGAAAGCAAAACATCAAAAAAAGCTTTACTAACATCAGTAACAACAGCAATACGTGCCAAGTCTGTTCCTTCTTTATAATAAGAGCGTGAGTATTTTGAGGCACGCGATGCAAGTAATACATCGTTATTATAAATAACCTGACTTGCCTGAACACCTAAGGTTGAAACATTACGCGCTATCGCAGTTTGTGTCACAGAGGTAGACGTTGGTGTTGTAGTGCCAGTGCCTGTTGTGCCGCCCGTTCCGGCACCTGTTGTTCCACCACTGCCGGTGCCGGTTCCCGTTCCTGTGGTTGTTCCTGTACCGGTAGTTGTTCCGGTGCCTGTACCACTACCTTGTAATGTGCTTGCAGCCCGTTGAAAATAGCGTTGGTAACTATCAGAAGATGTTATTTGCGGCAACCATGCAGATAAACCAATGCGGATATCACGCTCATTTATCTGCTCGTCAATAGCCGCTTGTCTTACAGCGGGCTGGTTTCGTAAAGCAAAATCGATGCATTGCTGGATAGTAAGAACGCGGGTTGCGGTATCAACTGAAGTTTGCGCATTAACATTTAGAGAAAAAAGTATCAGCAAGAACGGATATAAAGTGTGGCAAGATTTTTTCATCAACTATACGGTATCACAGGCGAAACGCATAGATACAGCATTAGTTTACGGAAAATAAAAAAAATCAGAATTGTTACAATTTCTTAACATACGCATCCAAACAGCAATAAATGGGCTTTTGACCTAATCCTGATGTGGGTAAATTTTTAAAAAATACTTATCGGATAACATAAATTTTTAATTAATTTGCCTATTAGTACGGGTTTGCCTAACCAGCTAAATCCAAAAAATTACATACCATGTATTCGGATTTTTCGTTTTTCATGGTATTTTTACAAAAAATTTAAGCAGAGTTAATAGATGGGTAAAAAACTACACGATAAAATCGCTCAGTTCCAGGACGCCAACAACGTTCGGAAATCGGGGGCCTACCCCTTTTTCAGGCCAATTTCTTCGGGCCAGGATACTGAGGTTATTATTGATGGTCAGCGGGTGTTGATGTTTGGTTCTAACTCTTACCTGGGTTTAACTAACCATCCTGCTATTAAAGAAGCTGCAGTAAAAGCAACAAATAAGTATGGCACCGGTTGTGCCGGATCTCGTTTCTTAAACGGTACCCTTGATATACACATTGAGTTAGAAGAAAGACTTGCTAATTATGTAAAGAAAGAAGCCGCAGTTTTATTCAGCACAGGTTTTCAGGTTAATTTAGGTGTGTTATCATGCATTACCGGCCGTAACGATTATTTGATTTTAGATGAATACGACCACGCCTCTATAATAGATGGCAGCCGTTTGTCATTTTCAAGGGTGATTAAATATGCCCACAATGACATGGCAGACCTTCAGCGTAAATTAAGTTTACTACCTGAAGAAGCCGTTAAAGTAATTGCTGTTGATGGCATATTCAGCATGGAGGGTGATTTGGTTAAATTACCTGAGGTTGTTGAACTTGCTGATAAGTACGGCGCAAACATTATGGTTGATGATGCCCACAGTTTAGGCGTTATCGGCGACAAAGGTGCAGGTACAGCGTCGCACTTCGGCATGACTGAAGATGTAGATCTTATTATGGGTACTTTCAGTAAATCATTTGCATCATTAGGCGGCTTTATTGCCGCTGATTATGCAACTATTGATTACCTGAAACATCGCGCACGTTCTTTAATGTTTAGCGCAAGTATGACACCAGGTTCTGTAGCCAGCGTAATTGCCGCGTTAGATATCATCGAATCTGAGCCTGAGCGCATCACCAAGCTTTGGGATAATACTAACTATGCCATGAAATTATTGGTTGAAGAAGGTTTTGACCTTGGCCCAACCGCTAGCCCGATATTACCAATCTATATCCGCGATAACCATAAGACATTTATGGTGACTAAGATGCTGCAAGACTCGGGAGTATTTGTAAACCCTGTCGTTTCCCCGGCTGTTCCTTCAGACTCATCATTATTACGATTCTCATTAATGGCGACACATACCTTTGCGCAGATAGATGAAGCCATTGAAAAAATGGTACGGGTTTGCAAAGAAGTTGGTGTAGAAACCATTAAAGAAAGAATTTAACAATTTAAGGCCTCGAAAAAAGGCCTTTTTTGTTTCACCTTATTATTCCTCCACATGATCACAATTACTCCTGTAAGTTCAAAGAAAGAACTTGGGGCATTTATTGATTTTCCGCACGACCTATATAAAGGCGATCCAAATTATGTGCCCGAGCTTTTTATAGCCCAGCGCGATCTGCTTACCAAGCACCCCTTTGTAAAACATAACCCGTTGCAATGCTTCCTGGCTTACCGCGATGGTAAAATTGTTGGCCGTATCGCTGCTATATTGAATAACCACCATAACGAGTTTAATAAGGTTAACGAAGGGTTCTTTGGATTTTTCGATGCGATAAATGACCAGCAAGTAGCCGATGAATTATTCAAGACAGCTACAACCTGGCTTCAGGATCAAAAAGTAGATAGTATAATTGGCCCGGTTAATTTTTCAACTAATGAGCCGAGTGGCTTGCTAGTATATGGCTTTGACAGCCCGCCGGTGGTTATGATGACTTATAATGCCCCATATTATATCGATCTGATGGAAAACGCGGGCTTTAAAAAGAAGATAGACCTTATTGCTTACAAGTTTGGTGATGAGGGCTATAACGAGCGGTCATATAAAATGCTTGATGTTTTACAAGAACGTTTAAAACGTAGTGATATCATTATAAGGCCTATCAACCTTAAAAAATTTAAACAAGAGGCCGATGCCCTGCGCGAAGTTTATAATTCCGCATGGGACAGCAATACAGGGTTTGTGCCTTTGACCGATGAGGAGTTCGACTATCTGGCAAAAGACTTGAAATTAATAATCGATCCTGCTTTTTGTAAAGTTGCAGAGCATGAAGGTAAGATCGTTGGTTTCTCTATTACAGTGCCGAATATAAACGAGATACTGATCAAAATTAAACGGGGTCGTTTGCTGCCAACAGGTATCTTCAAGCTATTGTTGGGCAAAAGCAAGGTCAAAGGCATCCGCATATTCGCACTAGGTGTTATTGAAGGCTATCGTAAGCGTGGGATTGAAGCCGTTTTATATGGCGACGTTATTCGCGAGTATAAAAAACGCGGTTTAAAGTATGCCGAAGCAGGCTGGATACTTGAAAATAATGATCTGATGAACAAAGCGTTGATCGACATTAATGGCGACCCATATAAAACCTATAGGTTGTACGAAAAGGCGATATGAAAGAACGCGTGCTGCTGACCGGCGCGAGCGGGTTTATTGGTTTTCATATCATCGAAGCGTTGCTGACCGCGGGCTATGACGTAACAGCGGTCGTTAGAAAGTCGAGCAAGGTGGAACACCTAAGCGAATTTGCTATCCAATATACCGATCTCGATTTCAATAGCGTCGATGCGTTAAAGGATAATATCGCCCAAAATAACTACAACTATGTTATACACGCTGCCGGGGTAACATCAGCCCTAACTCCTGCCGACTATAATTACTTCAACACCACTTACACGGTTAACCTGGCCCAAGCAGCGGCTAACTCTGGAGTACGCTTTGTATTTTTAAGCAGTCTTGCCGCCATTGGCCCATTAAAAGATCTTAACGGACAGATCACAGAAGCAACACCTCCGGCACCTGTCACCTATTACGGCGAAAGCAAATTGCGGGCAGAAACAGAAATCAGAGAAATAGAAGGTTTGACTTATGTGATATTGAGACCAACTGCTGTATACGGCCCGCGAGAGAGAGGGATATTCATCATGTTTAAGCAACTGACGCGAGGCATTGAGTTATACATCGGCAGAAAACCGCAGCAGCTTTCGTTTATTTATTGTAAAGATTTAGCAGATGTTGTAATAAAATCTTTAAAGCAGGGCTCCGGGGGGTATAATTTATCGGACGGAAACGCCTATGACCGCAACAAGCTTGCAGAAATTTCTAAGGATGTGTTACATTTGCGCACCCTAAGAATCAATTTGCCAATGGCCCTGGTAAAACTGATTGCACTTGCAGCAGATAAGATCAGTTACCTCACTAAAAAGCCTGCTCCCCTTAATACCGACAAATTGAACGAACTAGCAGCCACAAATTGGAACTGCAGTATTGATAAAGCCAGAAAAGATTTGGATTTTGCACCACGCTTTGACCTGTATAAAGGCGTTAAAGAAACCCTCCTCTGGTACAAGAAAGAAAACTGGATATAATACATTACTATAATAAAACAGAAATAGATGGAAAACAAAGTTCAGCCTGCAGAAGGTAAGTTAGGTATTTTAATACCCGGCCTTGGCGCAGTTGCTACAACCCTTATCGCCGGCGTAGTTGCCGTTAACAAAGGCATATCACAACCAATTGGTTCGCTAACCCAAATGGGCAATATACGTTTAGGTAAAAGAACAGAAAACCGCTATCCAAAGATTAAAGATTTTGTGCCTTTGGCAGATTTTCAAGACATTGTTTTTGGTGGATGGGACGTTTATAGCGACAACGTTTACGACGCCGCGGTACACGCCAGCGTATTAGATAAAAGCTTGTTAGATGCTGTACGCCCCGAGTTGGAAGCCATTGTACCTATGACCGCCGCGTTTGATAAGGCTTATGCTAAGAACTTGTCGGGCGAGCACGTAAAAACGGGTACCCGTTTAGAACTTGCACAACAGGTTGAAGAAGATATTAAAAACTTTAAAGAGCAGCATGGCCTTAGCCGTATTGTTGTATTGTGGTGCGGCTCTACCGAAGTATATTTTGAAGAAAGCGACATTCACCAGAGTGTAGAACAGTTTGAGGCAGCGCTTTCCGCTGATGATAAGCTGATCTCTCCTAGTATGATCTATGCTTATGCGGCGCTTAAATTAGGCTATCCGTTTGTTAATGGTGCCCCTAACTTAACGGTAGATATGCCGGCAATGGTAGAGCTTTCTAAACGTAACCAGGCACCTATCGCCGGCAAAGATTTTAAAACCGGCCAAACCTTAATGAAAACCATTTTAGCTCCCGGACTTGCGGCACGTTCCCTGGGGATTAAAGGTTGGTTCTCTACCAATATATTGGGCAACCGCGATGGTTTAGTGCTGGATGATCCGGATAACTTCCGCACCAAAGAAGTATCCAAACTGAGCGTGTTGGATGATATCCTTCAGCCTGAACTGAACCCTGAGTTGTACGGCGACATCTACCACAAAGTACGTATCAACTACTACCCGCCTCACGGTGACAACAAAGAAAGCTGGGATAACATAGACATTTTTGGCTGGTTAGGTTATCAGATGCAGATCAAGATCAATTTTTTGTGCCGCGACTCAATCCTGGCAGCGCCGGTTGCTTTAGACCTGGCATTGTTTAGTGATTTGGCTAAACGTGCAGGCATGAGCGGTATTCAAGAATGGTTATCATTCTACTTGAAATCACCGCAGTCCGCGCCAGGATTACGCCCAGAGCATGACATCTTTAAACAATTGATGAAGTTACAAAATACACTTCGCCACATGATGGGCGAAGATTTGATCACTCACCTTGGTCTGGATTATTATCAAGACCTTGTGGAATCATTGTAAGTTAGATCAGCAAGGTTTAAAAGCCGCTCAATTGAGCGGCTTTTTTGTTAATCGTTTGATTAACTTTTTACTTTATCGAAACAATTATCTTGCAGATTTTTTCCACCTTCGCAGAGCAAATTCGCCTAAACAGGTTAAAACCTTAGCGAATGGCGAGTGTAGTTATTAAATTAATCAGTAAATTCATCCGGCAAGTGATTGTTCAACAATTTACATCTATATACGGAATGGATCTTAAAAACTAAAATGGCAGAACAAGTAGAAACGGCACCGCGATCTTTACGTACAAGCGTGCAGCTTGCTATTTATAAAGTAATCGATCCTTTTGTAAAGATTTTGATCAAATTGGGCCTCACCCCAAACGCGGTAACTTCTATTGGTTTCTTTCTGAACATTGGCGTAGCGGTGATATTTATCATCGGCGCTGAAGAAGGTAACCGCTCTGATCTTACCTACGTTGGTTGGGCCGGCGGTTTAATATTATTCGCCGGTTTATTTGACATGCTTGACGGGCAGGTCGCCCGCTTGGGAAATATGAAGTCTACTTTCGGCGCATTGTATGATTCTGTCTTAGACCGTTATAGTGAGTTAATCATGTTTTTGGGTATCTGCTGGTACCTTGTAGCACACCATTACTTTCTTAGTTCTCTTTTCGCATTCATAGCCTTAATGGGTTCAATGATGGTAAGTTATGTGAGGGCCCGGGCCGAAGGTCTTGGTGTAGAATGCAAAGGTGGCTTAATGCAACGCCCCGAGCGTGTCATTACTATTGGCCTATGCGCAATACTTTGCGGCGTAACATCTTTATATATTGGTGGCGACTACAAACTCTTTTTGCCTGGCATTCGCTATCACGTGTTCGAAACCATGTCGATTTTTACCATTCCGATAGCGGCTCTTGCGGTGCTAACGAATATTACAGCGTTCAACCGCCTTAAGGACGCTAAAAAAGCCTTAGAAGAACAAGGCCGCTAATTATTATCAATCCATACTTATTTTGAAGAAGCTTATTTTTATTATCCTGGCTGCTTATGCTGCAGTTTTTACTTTAAACGCGCATGCCGCCGGTACGACTTTAAGTGCCGATACGACGAAAAAGAAAGGGAAGCCGCCGGTAATTTTTCCTACGCCTCCTGTCAATCCAAACCGGATGTTTTACGTTCAACGTGATCCTAATCCAAATACTGCCATTTATGAGCTTAACATCAAGAACGGCCAGTTGAATGAAGATGAGCCTATTCATCCCTATTGGATAAAATATAATGACAAGGGCCAGCACGAAGAACTGAATTACATTCAGCGTAAATTTGCTTACGGCCTTAACCAGAAAAGGCTTGGTACAGATAAATGGGACATCCGCTTTGTGTCATACAAAAAGCTGGCTATGGAGTTGATGAAAGGCAATGACGGAAAATATCACATTTTTGCATTGTTTGGACAAAAACAAGCCATTTTAAACCGTATTTTTGTACGGATAGAGGGTGGTTCTTTTTGGATACCTAATGTTGTTTATGTTGAGCTTAAGGGCACTGATCCATCAACCGGTCAGGAGCTCACAGAGCGTTTTAAACCCTGATTATTGATGAAAAAGAATTATGTATCAAACTCGCAAGAGTCTGTACGGATGTTTAAAAGCGACTTTCTGGAAAGTTTGTCTAAGGTGCATTTCTTTGTGCCGATCATCATCTTTTTACCGGTTATTCTTATTTGCACTTACATGGCTTTGTTCGATACCCAAATGAGTATAGGTCGTTACGCCGTGCTTTTTTTTGGCGGGCTTTTTATCTGGACATTCACCGAATACATTTTACACCGCTTTGTGTTTCATTATGTGCCTAAGGCGGAATGGGCTTTGCGTTTGCACTTCATATTTCATGGCGTACATCATGATTACCCGAGTGATGCGAAACGTTTGGTTATGCCACCATCTGCAAGTATCCCCTTAGCCACCGGCTTTTTCTTTTTATTCCGTGCACTGCTGCCTTTTCATACTGATGTGCTTGGTTTCTTTCCCGGTTTCATCTTAGGCTACTTAGTTTATGATATTGGCCATTACGCCATCCACCACTTTAATTTTAAAGGCGGTATCTGGAAAACTATTAAGAGGCACCATATGCTGCATCATTATCAAGATCCTTCAAAAGGTTATGGTGTAAGCTCTGCTCTGTGGGACAAAGTTTTCCGTTCGGATTTTGATAAACAATAATGGCAGCTACTGCCATTGATCAAAACGCTAAAGCGGTAACGCCAAGGCAGGTTATCATTGTTACCGTAGCCACTATTGTCTACTTTCTGCTTTCGTGGCAGCTTGTTGGTTTTAAAACAGACCAGGTTTTTCTTGCAGTGTTATTTAACGGGTTATTTTATGCCAGTCCGCTTACACGGAGGTTTATTTTAGGCTTTGCGATCTTCATCGTCTACTGGATCATCTTTGATTACATGAAGGCGTTTCCGAATTATCGTTACAACACCGTACACATTGCAGATTTGTACAATTCGGAAAAGCACCTTTTCGGTATTCGTTTTAAGGGGCAGCTGTTAACACCAAATGAATTTTGGAAAGCCAATCACAAAGTCTTTCTCGATGTCATGTCAGGCGTTTTTTACTTGTGCTGGGTACCTGTTCCTTTAGCTTTCGCGGCTTTCCTGCTTTTTACCAAGCCGAAACAGTTTCTGTGTTTCGCGCTTACCTTCTTTCTGGTAAATCTAATCGGCTTCATCATCTATTATTTATATCCTGCAGCGCCACCGTGGTATGTTCAGTTGCACGGTTTTAATTTTATTGCAGGTACGCCGGGTAATACAGGTGCGCTTAGTCGCTTTGACGATTTTTGCCATGCAGGTGTGTTCAAATCTATCTACGCCAAAAGTTCGAATGTATTTGCCGCAATGCCTTCCCTTCATTCAGCCTACCCGGTCATTGTACTATTTTATGGACTAAAGAACAGGCTAGGTTTAATAAATATTTTCTTTGTGGTGGTAATGTGTGGTATTTGGTTTGCGGCTGTTTACGCCAGTCACCACTATGTGCTTGACGTTGTTGCCGGTATATTTTGCGCTATTTTAGGCATCGGGATTTTTAATGTTGCGCTCAAAACAAGTCATACCTTCCAACGTTTCTTAAATTCCTACCATCAGATCATCAGTAAGTAACAAGTCAGTTACAGTATTAAGTATAAGTTTAAATAAAAATTTTTATGAGCTGATTTACAGCGGTTTGTTACGATTGCAATTGGTTAGGCACAGGCTTTGATATTAGTTGTAAGATTATTTACATTTATGAAATCCTATGAAAAAGGTTTTACTATTAGCTGTCATTTCTTTAAGCATCCTTAGCGCACGCGCTTCAGAAAATGCTATCGATAGCCTTCAGTACAAAATAACGCCAACTACACCCGATGTAACTAAAGCCGCCATCTTTAATCAAATGGCAACTGCATATATGAATTACCCGTCTATTCAGGATAGATCGGTTAAGGCAGAATACCAGGAAAAAGCCTTAAAATATACTTTCAATGCCATACACGCTTATTCGAGGTTAGATGACAGCAGTAGCCTGCGCACCAGCTTTGACCGTTTGGCTAAAATCTATCGCGACCAACGCAAATACAGTCAGGCAAAATGGTACATCTTACAAGCAAACACTATTGCCCGCGCACAAAATGATTTGCCCTACATCACAGAATCATTGATCACACTTGCGGGAATCAAAATGGATAACAAGAACTATGACTGGGCAGAGGGCGATCTGGGCGAAGCATTGGCTATCGCTTCCATAAACCGCTTTTCTGAGCAACAGGCAGATGTCATGTTATCTTACACACGCCTTTGGAGAAATTTGCATAGGCCGCTAAAAGCTTCGCAAGCAGAAGCCCGCTATGCTTTTATGAAAGATAGTATGACTAAAGATTCCGCCGCTAAAGTGATGGCCAAAGTTGTCACTAAAAAAAAGTCGTTACCAGTTACCGCAAGGTTAGTGAAAAACACAATACCAAAAACAGCGGTAGCCTATACATCGTTATAATTTGCGCGGCTATAGTAGCCACTGTTATTGCCATACGAAACAAAAAAGCAGCTAAAAATTAGCTGCTTTTTTGTTATTACCCTATCCAAACATTTGAATTTGCGGGTTTAGCTATATTTGCACCGTAAATGATAGCACAAGTTCCCGAAGATGGCACCCATCTTCCTTTAATGGAAGAGTTTTATACTATACAAGGCGAAGGTTTTAACACCGGTAAAGCAGCTTATTTTATCAGATTAGGAGGCTGTGATGTGGGCTGCCATTGGTGCGATGTAAAAGAAAGCTGGGATGCTAGTTTGCATCCGCTTACATCAGCCGATACTATTGTCCAACACGCCATGCAATACCCGGCAAAAACCATTGTAGTTACGGGGGGTGAGCCTTTGATCTATAATCTGAATTATTTGACCGCTCACATGAAAGAGCATGGAATAACCACCTTTATCGAAACTTCAGGCGCATATCCCCTATCCGGTCATTGGGATTGGATATGCCTGTCTCCAAAAAAATTTAAGGCACCTGTACCTTCCATCGCAAAGCAGGCACATGAATTAAAGGTTATCGTTTTTAACAAATCTGACTTTGCCTGGGCAGAGCAGCATGCACAAATGGTCGCGCCCGATTGCAAATTATACCTGCAGCCCGAATGGTCTAAAGCAAAGGAAGTAACGCCGTTAATTATTGATTATGTGATGGCTCACCCAAAATGGGAAATATCGCTTCAAACTCACAAGTACTTAAATATCCCATAAAAGCCTTAGATTAGGCTTACCAATTATTTTGTGGCCTGATGAAGGGATTGCGACTGATTGCTTTGTTAATTTTTTTGCCTTTTGCGCTTTTAGCGCAGAGCAATTACAGTTCCCGCAATGAAACTGCTATAAAAGACTATGCAAGGGCAAGCTCTTTTGTTGAAGTTCATAAGTATGACGAAGCTGTTTTACTGCTGCAACAGGCTATATCAGCGGATGGAAAATTTTTAGAGGCCTATCTTTTACTAGGGGACGTGTACCGCATAAAGCGCGATTTTAAAGGCGCCTTAGAGCAATTTCAAAAAGCAGCAGCCATCAACCCCGAATTTAACCGGCAACTTTATTACAAGCTGAGCGAAATGGAGGTGAATACCGGCCACTACAAAGATGCCCAAGCGCACTTGGTTAAGTATTTATCGTTCCCATACATTACCGACCGCGATAGACAATATGCAAAAAAACTGACTGCCGATTGCGAGTTTGCTATACAAGCATTAGAACACCCTGTGGCGTTTAAACCGATAAACCTGGGGCCGGAGATCAATACAAAAGACGATGAATATTTACCTGTTGCTACAGCCGACGAAGGCATGCTCATTTTTACGAGGCGCATCAACAACAACGAAGATTTTTACAAAAGCTTAAAGGTCAAAGGAAAATGGCAGCAAGCTGTTTACTTAAGCGATCAGATCAATACGCCGTTTTATAATGAAGGCGCCCAGTCTATCTCGCAAGATGGTAAGTATCTTTTCTTTACAGGATGTAACCGCCCCGACGGCCTGGGCCGCTGCGATATTTACGTGTCGCAGAAAAAGGGTGATGACTGGTCGAAACCCTTTGACCTTCCATCGCCGGTAAACACGCCCGGCTGGGAGTCGCAGCCGTCAGTAAGTGCCGATGGCAAAACGCTCTATTTTACCAGCAATCGTAAAGGCGGTTATGGGGGTTACGACATCTGGAAGTCTACCTTAGGCCCGAAAGGCTGGCAGGAGCCGGTAAACCTTGGCCCAACTGTTAATACCCCTTTTGATGAGCAATCTCCTTTTATCCACCCGGATGACAGCACTTTATACTTTTGCTCTAACGGATGGCCCGGGATGGGAAACAAAGACTTATTTATCAGCAGGCTGGACAAGGAAGGTAAATGGCAAAAACCCCAGAACCTTGGCTATCCAATTAATTCCAGCGGCGACGAAAACGGGTTAACCATTACTGCAAACGGCGCGTACGCTTACTTTGCTTCTGATAACCTTAATGGCATTGGTGGTTATGATATTTATATGTTTGAGTTGCCGGTAGCTGTTAGGCCACGAATGGTGACCTATGTTAAAGGAACGGTTACTGATGCTCAAACTAAAAAGCCGTTAGATGCTATAGTTGAGATCATCGACCTGGAGAAAAATCAGCAGGTGTACAAAGATATTTCCGTGCCCGAAGGTTTTTTCCTGGCAACGTTAGCCAGCGGCAAAAACTATGGCTTGAATATTTCAAAGGAGGGTTACCTCTTTTATTCGCAAAATTTCTCATTGAAAAATCACGCTGCTGATAAGCCGTTCATTGCCAACGTTGGCCTTAACCCCATTGAGGTAGGCAAGAAAGTTATTCTTAACAATATCTTCTTCGGCACCAACAAATATCAATTAGAGGCAGACTCTAAAGCGGAGCTGCAGAAAATTATTGAGTTCCTGAATACAAATCCAACAGTACGTATAGAAATATCCGGGCATACAGATAACGTTGGTAATGACCAAGCCAATCAGATACTTTCGCAGAACAGAGCGAAATCTGTTTATGAGTACTTGGTAACCAATGGCATTGGTGCCGGCCGCTTAATGTTTAAGGGCTATGGCAAAACGCAGCCGCTGATGCCGAACACCACAGAAGAAAACCGTGCTATGAACCGCCGCACGGAGTTTAAAGTGATTGGGAAGTGAAAGAAATTTTATGTTTTTTGTCATTGCGAGGCACGAAGCAATCCCGTAGCTATTTAATAAAACAATACGACGGGATTGCCGCGCCGCCTGCTGCGGCTCGCAATGACAAGATTGTGATTCTTGTTAAGGCCTAATTACCCAACTCGCTCATAAACTTAACGCGCATTAACTGCACTTCTTCGCGGGTGTAATCTTCTTCACCTAGTTCGCACATGGCGCTCTCGATAGAATCGTCTTCGGCTGTTTTAAAGTAATCAAATACCTCATCCTGCTTGTCTTCATCTATTACTTCGTTGATGTAATAGTTTAAATTAAGCTTAGTACCAGAGTTTACTATCGATTCAACCTCACGTAGTATATCTTCGTACGATAGCCCTTTAGAGCTGGCAATATCTTCCAAGTCTAAATGGCGGTCGATATTTTGAATGATATAAACCTTAAGTGCCGACTTATTTGCCGCACTTTTGATCACCATGTCAACGGGGCGGTCTATATCGTTCTCCTCAACGTATTTTTTTATCAGTTCTATAAACGGCGCGCCAAACTTCGCAGCTTTACCGGCACCAACACCCGAGATCTGTTTCAATTCGTCTAACGTGATAGGGTAATGCGTACACATTTCCTCTAACGACGGATCCTGGAATATGACAAATGGCGGCAAGCCTTTAGCTTTGGCTAGCTTTTTACGCTGATCCTTCAGCATCTGTAATAATTGAGTATCTAACGCACCGGTTGCGCCTTTGCCATCCTCTGCATCCTCGTCGTCACTCGCCTCAATCGGCTTATTCATTATCAGACGGATGCTATGCGGATTATCGATAAACTCGTTGCCCTTTTCTGTAATATGTAATAAGCCGTACTGGTCAATATCTTTCGACAAATAATTGTCGAGCATGGCCTGTCTTAAAAGCGACTTCCAAAGGTCCTCGCCTTGCTCCTTGCCGGAGCCGAATTCTTTGATCAGGTGGTGCTCGTAAAAATGCACCTGCGGATCGTCTGTTCCCATCAGCACACATAGGATGTGATGATCGTCAAATTTTTCACCTAAACCTTTTATCAGGGTTAAAGCCCGGTGCAAATGTTCTTCAGCATCAAAATACTGGCGTTCCGTAGCACAGTTGTCGCACATACGGTTACAGGTAGTATCGTTAAAGTCCTCTCCAAAGTAATGCAGTATCTGTTTGCGACGACAAGCGGAAGATTCTGCGTAGTCAATTACTTCTTTTAGTATCTGCGTACCTATTTCACGTTCAGAAACAGGTTTATCTTTCATAAACTTCTGTAACTTATCAATATCCTTTTCAGAATAAAAAGCTACACAAACACCTTCGCCACCGTCGCGGCCTGCACGACCTGTCTCCTGGTAATAACCTTCCATGCTTTTAGGCATGTCGTGGTGTATCACGTACCGAACATCCGGTTTATCAATACCCATCCCAAAGGCTATGGTAGCAACAATAACATCGACATCTTCCATCAGAAATTTATCCTGTGTATCGGCGCGCACCTTGGCATCAAGGCCTGCATGGTATGGTAATGCCTTTACCCCATTAAGAGACAGCGCCTCGGCAACTTCTTCAACCTTTTTTCGGCTAAGACAATATATAATGCCCGATTTACCTTGGTTGTGCTTAACAAACTTGATAATTTCTTTAAGCACATTGCGTTTTGCACGTACTTCATAAAACAAGTTTGAACGGTTAAAAGACGATTTAAAAACCGTCGCATTATTCATCTGCAGGTTCTTCTGAATATCGTGCTGCACCTTTGGTGTAGCAGTAGCAGTAAGTGCAATGATTGGAATATTTTCACCAATATTGCTAATCACCTGACGTATCTTCCTGTACTCGGGCCTGAAATCGTGGCCCCACTCAGAAATACAGTGTGCCTCATCTACTGCAACAAAAGATACTTTATTTAACCTTAAAAATTCTACATTTTCTTGCTTGGTAAGCGACTCCGGCGCTACATACAGCAATTTTGTTTTGCCGGCCAGTACGTCTTCCTTAACACGCGCGGCGTCGGCTTTGGTAAGTGACGAATTTAAAAAATGAGCTATGCTATCTGTGCCGCCGAATGCCCTTAATTGGTCTACCTGATTTTTCATCAGTGCGATAAGCGGGGAGATCACTATCGCAGTGCCCTCGCTCATCAATGCAGGCAACTGGTAACACATTGACTTTCCACCACCTGTGGGCATTATCACAAACGTGTCGTTACCTGCTAAAATATTTGTAATTATTTCTTCCTGCTCGCCTTTGAAATTATCAAAACCGAAAAAATTTTGAAGATTATCAAAGAGCGACTTTTTTGCTTCCACCATTTCTATTTAAATACTGACCAATGTTGCCAAACCGACAATTTAACTAATTTTTTCTATTTGGCGCCATAAGGTGAAGCATTCATACTAAATATGATATTTCCTTGAAACTTTAGCGGCCAATGGTTGTATTAATGTGCAATTAACACAACAGTTAAGATACGGTTAAATGCGCTGATTATTTCAATAAAGCACAAATAATTTGCAATTAACATTAGTGTGGTAACTTTGCACAACTTTTACACTTTTCATGAATAAAAATTACTACGCCATTATTATGGCAGGCGGTATAGGCAGTAGATTTTGGCCTATAAGCCGCACCTCACACCCTAAACAATTTATTGACATACTGGGCACAGGAAAAACTTTAATACAACAGACGTACGACCGCTTTTTAAAGATCTGCCCGCAGGAAAATATCTACATTGTAACCAACGAAAATTATTCTGACCTGGTAAAAACACAACTGCCGGGAATATCTGATCATCAAATACTTACAGAGCCTGTAATGCGCAATACTGCACCTTGTGTGGCGTATGGCAGTTTCAAAATTGAAAATCTTAATCCTGATGCTATCTTGGCGGTAGCACCTTCTGACAGCTTAATACTTGATGAGCCCAAATATATTGAAAGTGTAAACCTTTCGATGGAAACCGCCGCTAAAAACGACTGCCTGATTACGCTGGGTATAAAACCGTCGCGCCCCGATACCGGTTATGGCTATATTCAATACAACGATCAGTTACTGAATGGTGATTTCCACAAAGTAAAAACCTTTACAGAAAAGCCAAGCCTTGACATTGCGAAAACCTTTCTTCAAAGCGGCGATTTTCTATGGAACGCGGGGATTTTTGTATGGTCGGCTAAATCAATCGTGAAAGCCTTTGAAAAGTACCTGCCTGATATGACGGATATTTTCGCGGATGCACGCAGTGTGTACAACACAGAAAATGAGCGTCAGCATATCAGTAATGCGTATCAGCAGTGTACCAATATTTCAATAGATTACGGCATTATGGAGAAGGCGGACAACGTTTATGTGTTACCTTCGGAGTTTGGCTGGTCTGATTTAGGCACATGGACTTCTGTTTATCAGCTTGCTGAAAAAGATTATGTAGGCAACGCCGTGATCCCATCAGAAAAAGTGATCATGTACGATTCGTCTAACTGTATGGTTAACGTTCCGGGCGAAAAGCTGGTGGTATTGCAAGGTATGCACGATTTTATAGTTGTAGAAGCCAACAATACGTTAATGATTTGCCCGCGTGACCAGGAGCAAAGTGTGAAACAGATAGTGGCAGATGTAAAACAAAAGTTTGGCAATAAATACATTTAAGACTTTTAAGAGCAGCTTTTCAAAAAAATAAAGATCTGCATAATAGAATTACATGTTTTAACGTTTAACTCTAAGTAAAGAGACTTCTTTTAGAGGTGATTGTTTTAGAGTGATTGGAGCAGGCACGGAAATATCCGGGCCTGCTTTTTTTATAGCCCCATAGACAAGAAATAGATAATGCCTTTTAATTGAGAGTGTAATTTGTTATCATTACCTCAAATTAAGCCCATGAGAAAACGTTACTCAATTGTAC
The DNA here is from genome assembly GCF_009754905.2 of Mucilaginibacter ginkgonis. Classification (NCBI taxonomy): domain Bacteria; kingdom Pseudomonadati; phylum Bacteroidota; class Sphingobacteriia; order Sphingobacteriales; family Sphingobacteriaceae; genus Mucilaginibacter; species Mucilaginibacter ginkgonis. The sequence continues at coordinate 1,655,907 of NZ_CP066775.1, forward strand.
TTTTTCTTGCCATTATTTGCCTTAGCTCTTGCGTTGATATTGAAGAACGCTATAGTTTTAAGGCTGATGGCAGTTGCGATGTGGCTTACAACTTTGACATGAGCCATGCAGTGGCTATTTTAATGAATCTGGTATCTGATTCAGTTGCCGCAACCCCGCAATTTACGATAGCCAAAGACACCTCGCTAAATTTTTACGCGGCGATGCCTGATAGCACCCAACAGAAATTAACTGCTGATGAGGCCAAATTAGCAAAAGGCAGTAATCTTAATATCAACATGAATTTGCGGCAAAACCTTATGAAGGTAAGTATTGCGCACCAGGCAAAAAATGCTGCCGATCTAAAGTATTACCTGGAGCACATATCCAAGGTAGCCAACAGCAGTCAGTTAAATTACATGTCGAAAGAAACCAAAGCCATCAAAGGTTTTGATGCAGGGCAATTGGTATCAGGTCAGAACTACTACGACTATGACATCACGCCGCATAAGTTTTATCGCCTGGTCGATAAAGAGAAATTCAACGCTTTCTTAAAAAAGACAAAAGCAACATTCGTTGCGGCAAAGGCTATGCTGATTGAGACGCCATACAAGTTGGTGCTCAACTTCGCAAAGCCCGTGAAAACTATCAATAACAAAAAGGCGCTGGTATCGGCCGACCGCAAGACGGTTACTTTGGTGACCAACATGGACGAGATGATGCAGAACCCCACGGTTATGGATCTTAAGATAGATTTTTAGCGGTCATGAAATGGTACTTTGCCGCCCCCCTGACCTCGGAAAATGTAACGTTGAAACGCATTATTGTTGGACGTAAAAAGCTGGTGCTCATAAAATATCAAGAAGAGTATTTTGCCCTGAACGCTTACTGTCCGCATGCCGGAGCCGACTTGTCAGGCGGGTGGTGCAAAGATGGAAAGATCATCTGCCCCTTCCACCGCTATGCTTATGATATTAAAACCGGTCGCGGTGATCCGGGTCAGAATGATTACGTAGACACCTATCCTACCGAAGTACGCGACGATGGCGTATACGTTGGTTTACAATCTTTTTGGGACATATTTGATAGCAAGCTATAATCTTAGTTTGGATTTTATAAGTAACCGCCGAATTTCATTCTTTCCAAATCGCAATATTTCGCTATTTTCCGCCTTTGAATTAAAACCTTGATTAAACCGGAAATAAAGATTTCATATGTCTGTTAAGCTGCGCCTGATACTCATGAATTTTATGCAATTCTTTATATGGGGGTCGTGGTTGCTCACCATTGGTGCATACTGGTTTCAAAATAAACATTGGTCGGGAGCGCAGTTTGGTGCCATCTTCTCTACAATGGGGATCGCGGCTATATTTATGCCTACCATTACCGGCATTATTGCAGATAAATTTATTAACGCCGAAAAGCTTTACGGCGTATTGCATATCCTGCAAGCTGCTGCACTGTTTACGCTACCCATGGTAACTGATCCGGTAGCATTTTTTTGGGTAATGTTGCTGACCATGGTGTTCTACATGCCAACCATGTCCTTATCAATAACAGTAGCTTATTCGGCGCTTAAACGCGCTAATCTGGATGTTGTAAAAGACTACCCTCCTATTCGTATTTGGGGCACTATAGGATTTATCGTTGCGCTATGGACAGTTAGCTTAACCCACAACGAAACGTCTGCCAATCAATTTTATATAGCGTCAGGCGTAGCGTTGGCACTAGGTTTATATGCTTTTACATTGCCCAAATGCCCACCGTTGCTTCAAACTACAAATACACAGTCCTGGGTTAGTCTGTTAGGTCTAAATGCCTTCGTTTTATTTAAGTCTAAGCGGTTCGCTATATTTTTTGCCTTTTCGTTATTGCTTGGCGCTGCTCTTCAATTGACCAATGCGTACGGCGACACTTACATTCATGATTTTGCAGGCATAGCAGCCTACAAAGACACCATCGCCGTGAAATATCCTGCGATCATTATGTCCATTTCGCAAATATCAGAGACACTTTTCATTCTCGCGATACCATTCTTTTTACGAAAATTCGGCATCAAATATGTCATGTTATTCAGTATGCTGGCATGGGTGCTGCGTTTCGGCTTGTTTGCTTATGGCAACCCGGCAGAAGGGTTATGGATGATCATTCTTTCATGTATCGTATATGGAATGGCTTTCGACTTCTTTAATATTTCGGGTTCACTGTTTGTGGAAACGCAAACCACTCCGGAGATCCGCGGAAGCGCCCAAGGACTATTTATGATGATGGTAAATGGCTTTGGTGCACTTATCGGCAGCACGTTAAGCGGCATAGTAATAGATAAATATTTCACCCTTGCAGACCACAGCAAAAACTGGCATGGCATCTGGTTAAGCTTCGCTATTTATGCCCTGATCATTGCGGTAATTTTCCCATTCGTGTTCAAATACCGTCACAACGACGCGCTGAAAGAAGCCATTCTGCATGCGTAGTTTAAGAAATTGGTTTAAATTAATGCCATGAAAAAACACTACCGATCGGAGAATAATTGTCTTAACTGCGGTACTATACTCGATGGTAAATATTGCCATAACTGCGGCCAGGAAAATCTGGAGATCAAAGAAAACTTTGGCCACCTGATGAACCACGCCATCAGCGATTATTTTCATTTCGACCACCAGTTTTTTCATACCCTAAAACCGCTTTTATTTAAACCCGGCCACCTCACCAACGAGTACATGGCTGGCAAAAGGGCGCAATACCTGCACCCTATTAAGATGTATATCTTCATTAGCCTGGTTTTCTTTGTGATGCTGTTCAAAAAATCTGGCGACGATAAGGAGCAAGCTATTCAGCATAAAAAGGTCACAAACAAAGAAATTGCAGCCACAAAAAAATCGCTCGATAGTGCTAAGGTTTTAAGCGATGGACAGAAGACGATGATCATCAATGCAATGAAAAAGCAGGCGTCTGCCGATTCATTAAAAGAAAAGCAAAAGCGTGCTAGAAAAGATGGAGAAGATGACGTAGACGTAAATGACAACGATGACAGTGGCCACTTTTTTGGGTTAGCAAACATTGGTGATACTGATTTTAAGACATATGCCGATTATGAAGCCGAACAAAAAAAACTACGTGCTGATGAGCGGGACGGATTTTTTAAACGCCAGTTTGAGCGCAAAGCCTTTAGTTATAAAAAGTATGGCAGCGAGGCAAAAGAGATATTTCTTGAAGACATAAAGCATAACATACCTAAAATGATGTTTGTGCTGCTTCCGTTGTTCGCGTTGATACTTCGCCTCGCTTTCTGGAAAAACCACAAATACTACGTGGAGCATCTCATATTCTCTTTCCATCTGCACTGCTTTGTATTTTTACTATGGTTAATTGCTATACAATTCAACTGGATACTGCCCGAAACATGGGGCTTATCCGGATGGATAAATACGATCGTTTTCTTCTGGGTGGTTTACTATATTTTCAAAGCCTTTAAGGTAGTATATCATCGCAGTAACGGACGGACTATTTCTAAAATGTTCGGAATTTCTTTCGTATACCTTATAGCATTTTCTTTTTGCATGTTAGGGCTGGTAGTCCTTACGGCACTCGTATAGCAAAAAAGCCGCCTCATCTTCGAGGCGGCTTTGACATAACTAACTAAACTAAAACTATCTTATAAATTAAGCTTACCTTGATAGTAATCTAAAATTTTGGCGCGGATGAAATAATCATAGCGCGCGCTTATCAAGTTTAAATTGGCGCTATCCAGGCGCTGTTTCACCGTAACAAAATCAACCGAGGTTAACACGCCTGCATTAAACTTAGCTTGGGCAACATTGAAGGATTGAGTGTAGGCGTCAACCTGGTCATGTGTCGTTTGGTAACGCTCATATGCAGAAAGCATGTTGATATACGCCTGGTCGACGTTTTTCTTTAACGTGATTTTCGTTGTCTCGGTAGTATATCTGGCGTTTAGCATGTCAAGCTTAGCGAGCTTAACGTTATTACGTGCCCTAAAGCCGTTAAGGATAGGAATCTGCAAACCCAAACCAAATCCGTAATTGTAATTGTTGCTCAACTGCGACCAATAACCCGAATTACCAATATTTGCGTAGTTGGTTTGCAAGCCGCTTGTCAAAGCCAAGGTAGGAAAAAGCAGGCCTTTAACCGCGGCAACCTCTTTCTGTGTACCTTTATAACGCAAGTCAGCCGCCGCAACCAGTGGTAAAGTGTTTAGCGCGGTGGAGTATACCTGTTCTGCATTTTCCTTGTATTTACCCGGCGTTTCTTCTGCAGATAAGCGCTGCAGTTTCACATCCCGGTTGTAATTAACGTTCATTAACTGCAACAGGTTTAATTTTGCAGCATACATGGCGTTCCTAGCATCTATGAGCGATAATTTGTTAGCGGCCAATTGTCCTCTAAGATCTGAAAGATCCGCTGGAGAAATGCTGCCGTCTTTATTCAATATATCCAAACGGTTAACTTGTTGCTGCGAAACCTCTATCTGCTGGGCTGCTACCGCAAGGGCGTCTGTACTTTCAAGTGCTTGCAAATAAGTGGAGATCACGTTTAAGGTAATATCGTTCTTTGCTTGCTGATAATCCAGTTTACCTGCCTGATAATTAAGTGATGTCTGCTTGATAGTGTTAATCAGTGTTAACCCGTTCGATAAAATGAGGTTACCATTTGCGTAATATTGCGCATATACCGTTTGCTGATTAGTGTATTGGTAAGTAGTAGGATCCACACTGCGACCGTTGTTTACCCCATGGTTAATGCTCGCACTAAAGGTTGGCAACAGATTTTCTCGAGCCTGGTTCCAATAAATACGGTCGCGCTCCGCAGTTATCTCGCTTTTCTTTACGTCCAGATTATTACGGATAGCGATATCTATACATTGCTGTAAAGTGTATAAAGTGTCTACGGTTTGGGCAAGTGTAGTGCCCGTTTGCCCAAGTAAAAGTGCAATTATAACGTATCTTAAAAATTTCATTTTATCTCAGATTTCGCGACGACTCGATCTTGCCGTCCATTAAATTAATGATGCGCGAGCCATATTCGGCATTTTTCTCGCTGTGGGTAACCTGTATAATGGTCACCTTATCCTCCCGGTTAAGCTTTTGAAAAAGTTCCATTACCTCTTCGCCTTGTTTAGAGTTTAGGTTACCTGTAGGCTCGTCGGCCAAAAGTAAAGTGGGTTTAGTTATTAACGCGCGGGCCACTCCTACTAATTGCTGTTGTCCGCCCGATAGCTGCGAAGGAAAAAGATCTTTCTTGCCGACAATTTGGAACCGGTCAAGCATATCAGCTACCATTGCCTTGCGCTCAGCGCCTTTATAATCGTGGTAGATCAAAGGTGTCTCGATGTTTTCATAAACTGTCAATTCATCGATCAGATGATAAGCCTGGAATACAAAGCCTATGTATTGTTTATACAAGGCTGAGCGTTGCTTGTCTTTCAGCAGGTGAACCGCCTCGCCCATAAAATAGTGGTACCCTTCCGACGGCTCATCTAACATACCGACAATATTCAACAGCGTTGATTTCCCGGAGCCCGACGGGCCCATGATTGATACAAATTCGCCCGCCTCAACGTCGAGGCTTACACTATTTAAAACCGACACTTTGTTGCCGCCGGCCTGGTAATACTTGGATATATTTTTTAGTGATAACATAAAAGGTTGTTTAAACGATGAAGTTATAATTACAAACCGTACAATGCTATATCAATAATGTACCAAACACATAAGTAATTGATTACAAGTACGTTATTAAGTGTAATTAGGCAATTGGTGTACGGTTGTGCGACAAAGGGCGTTCGGTTATGATACAATAGATGCTAAGCAAAAAGGCCTTCCGTTTTAGCGAAAGGCCTTTGCATTATCTGGTTGAGACCATTAATTGGTAAAGGAAACATTAACGTGCCCGCTGCCTGCATCAGCTTTTACAGTAGCACCCCCCCCATTTACTTTGCCCCGGATCCTGTCTCGGTCATGTTCGCCGCTAAAACCGGGTAAAGATTCGCCCGTTACACGGTTGCCGCTTAGATCAAGGTCTAGGCCTTGTTTAGCGGGAAGGGTAAGGTCAATATGGCCTGCGCTAACATCCAGCTTTACATATTTGCCAACTTGTTTAAAGTTCGCGTGTAAACTGCCCGCGCTTGTCGACGCGTCAAGACTTGCAGAAAGATTATCCAGCGTGATGCTGCCACCGCTAGTGCTGGTGATAAGTTCACCGTTTATGCCGTCGCCATGTATGCTGCCGCCGCTCGTTCCGGCCTTAATGTTACCGCTTAGATGATTAAGTGTTAACGAACCACCGCTGGTTTCCAGCCTGATGATGCCATTGCAATTGTCCGCGTGGATGCTGCCACCGCTGGTTTGAAGATTAATGTTTTCTTTTGAATTAGCAACTGTGATGCTGCCACCGCTGGTCTCCCCTTTTATATTTCCTGTTAAATGGTCTAAGTGCAAACTGCCGCCACTGGTGCCAAATTGTTGCGTGCCGGTAAGATTGTCCATCGTGATACTTCCACCACTGGTTTCCAGATTGGTTGCGGTACGCACCGGCACATACAGGCGAAACGACACGCTGATATTGTTATTGTTCCAGTTCCAGCCCCGGTTATTTTTTGATTTAGCTGTAGCGTGAACTTCACCGTCTTGCACATCAACGATTAACGTGTAATCCTTTTCAAGACGGCTTTTAGCTTCGGCATTGTCAAGAGGCTGACCGTTATTACCATTTACAAATACATCGACACGGGTGTCACCCGCTGTAGTTCCTCTAACAGTTATACTTCCGCCCGACGTATTTACAAAGGCTTCTTTAATATTACCGGGTAAGGTTTTGGTCATGTACGGTTCCTGGTTTGCGCGTTGGGCAAACGCCGAGCTACCTGCACACAATAGGAGTAGTAAGAGGCTGGTTTTCATAATATTTTAGTTTTGGTTAATGATAAGACGCGTGTTTTAGAAAGGATGTTGCATCAAAAATAAATTTACTCATTTCTTAGGCTGGTAACCGGGTTAGCCATGGCGGCCATGAATGATCGTATACTTACAGTAACCAAAGCGATCAGAAGCGCAATGCCACCACTTAAAGCTAATATCCACCATTGCATGTGTATGCGGTAAGCAAAATCCATTAGCCACTTATCCATTACAAACCACGCAATTGGCGACGCGATAACTACTGACAGCGCAACAAGTTTAATAAAATCGGCACTGATAAGGTTGATAATGTTTACTACGCCCGCCCCTAATACTTTTCTGATGCCAATTTCTTTGACCTTTTGCTGTGCTGCAAACGCCGCGAGACCGAACAAGCCTAAGGCTGCGATGAAAATAGCGGCAACGGCGGCAGCGATGAATAGCGTTCCTAGCTTCTCTTGAGAGCGGTATTGGCGACCGTATAATTCATCTTCGAATGCATATGCGAATGGCTCGCCAGGGAAGGTTTGACGATACAGAGCTTGAAGCTGGCTGATGTGCGCTTTCATTTCGCGCGAATTTACCTTAATGGTAAAATAACCATCTGCAACAGCGGGCAAAAATACCATTGGTTGAATGGACTGATGAAGCGAAAGATGGTGATAATCTTTTATCACCCCTACCACTTCATAATCTTTACCCCATTTAATTTTTTGACCTGCGGCAAGAGCGGGATCGTTAAAACCGAGTTGAAGCGCTGCTGCTTCATTTAGTATAACCTTGCCGGCCTTTGACCAGCCAGTATTGATGTCTTGCTCAGAAAAATTGTTACCGGCTTTAAACTTTATGCCATATGTTTCGAAGTAGCTGCCATCGACGATCAACATAGCATACGACTTCTTTTCGTCACCCGGTGATGGATTTAGGTTCGTGATCCCATCTGCTGCAAAATTGTAACCTTGCCCCGGAATGTTATTAGATCCTGCCACCATTTTAACAAATGGCAAATGGCGCAATTCATTGGCAAATGTCGCCGATGCAGTTTTATGCTCGCTATTTACTACAGACGGCCCTGTGATTACAAGGCGTTGGTCTATGTTCATGCCCAGGTCTTGCGACTGCATGAAGCTTAGTTGCCGGTATAACGTTACAGTTGCGATGATGAGGATTATGGATATAGTAAATTGAAATACCACCATAACACGTTTCAAGACGTTGCCTTTAACAAAACCTGTTTTACCTTTTATAGCCTGCAGCCCGTTGGGTGCCGACGTAAGTAAAGAAATGTATGCTGCAGCAAGAAAATATCCCGCAATAACTATAGAGATCGCAGCAGCGCCATACCACGCCTGGTTTAGTATTTTAAGCGAAAGTTCTTTTTCTAGAAACAAGTTGTAGAACGGTTGAACAACTACCACTAATAACAGCGCAATGCCACAGCTTATGGCTGTAAAAACAAAGCTTTCTGTAAAATGGTATCCTGCAACCTGGAACCTGCTCGCTCCCAATATTTTACGTATACCCTGATCTTTTATGCGCTGCAAGGCCTGCGCCGTAGATAAGTTGATATAATTAACCCAAGCGATGACAATGATCAGTAGTGCGACAACAAGAAAAGAGACTACCATTACCAAACTGCCGGTAGTTTGAAAGGGATAATTAAATCCATCCGCAAGGTGGAGATATTTAAAAGGCTGCAAACGAAATTTTAAGTCGTTGCGATCTTTCTCCGGCAGCACTTGTGCCATAACCGCTGTCGCTGCTTTATCGATCTTATCCGGGTCTGCAGCTTTGTCCAGCAGAACGTAGTTGAAACAAAAGCGTGGGCCAAGGGTATTGGGGTCGGCCCAGTCATTGCCGTTCCTGAAAGCCGGATTTTCCAGCGTTTTTAAAGAGAGCAATATATCAGCCTTGATGTCGGATTGTTGCGGCATGTCTTTATAAACCGTGGTGACCGTGTAGGTAGTGTTTCCAAATTGGTTTTTTACCGTTAACGTCTTGCCTACAGCGTTTGCAGTACCGAAATACTTTTTGGCTGTAGTTGCAGAAATCGCTGCAGTTTGTGCGCCAGAGAGGTCGCCACTGCCTGACGCAAGGGAAAAAGAAAATACCTTAAAGAAATTTCCGTCTGTGTAGGAGATATTATTCTCTGTAAAAACGCGACCGCCATCGCTATCAGCAGACACCACTACCCCGCTGCCTAAACCCTCGGCCATACGTACAACCTGCCTCACTCCGGGCACGCGGGAACTGATGGCACCGGCAAGCCCCGGCGGCAGATAGTAGTCACCTTTTTCTTTGGCCGGCGTAAAAAGATTTGCCCTGTACAACTGCTGATAGTTTGTGTGAAAACGATTTGCGTTCCATTCAAAGGCCAGATACTCCGCGATCAATAAAAAGATGCTTAAGCCTAAAGCCAGCCCAAGTATGTTTACCGCGCTGAATGTGACATTGCGGCTTATATTTCTCACTGCAAGTTTAAGATTGATCAAATTCATAGCGTGTGATTTAGGTGATGTATGGCTTTTGTTATTCGTTTTTCAGACTTCTAACCGGGTTAGCTAACGCCGCTCTAATGGCTTGATAGCTTATGGTAAGCATGGCTATTACCAATGCAATAACCGTTGCAAGTGCAAAAATCCACCAATGTATAGTTATCCTATACGCGAAGCCTTCCAGCCATTTATGCATGGTAAACCAGGCGATAGGAAAAGCGATTATTGCCGCGAGCAATACCAACCGCACAAACTCTTTGGAGATAAGCATCACAATGTTGGCCACACTTGATCCTAGTACTTTCCGGATGCCGATTTCCTTTGTCCGCTGAACAATGACCATTATCGAGATAGCTAGTAAACCGATGCAGGAGATTACAATGGCGATGATGGCAGCCGAAATGAATATCGTAGACAAGCGCTGCTCGCTTTTATACTGGCGCTGGGTGTTTTCATCTAACCAGGACCCATTAAACTCTGTGTTAGGAAAGGTGGTGTTCCACAATGCTTTCACACGCTTAAAATCATTCTGTAGATTATTAGATTTCAATCGTACGAATACATATTGCATAGCATATTGCCTGGTCATTTCCATGCTCATAGGCGCAATGTCGTCATGCAGCGACTCAAAATTATAGTCTTGAACAATACCAATTACTTGCTGAGGCTTTTTATCGTCATGCATGGGCAGATACTTGCCAACCACATCTTTGCCGCCATCAATCTGTGCGGCCATTTTTTCATTGATCACAACGCTGTTGCTGTCGGCAGGATAATCTTTCGAAAAATCACGGCCGGCAACCAATTTAAGCCCGAGGGTTTTAACATAGTCATATTCTATACCCTGCTCATGCGTGCGTATTTCATGGCCTTTATAATTAAAGCCAAGTATAGACCTGTTGGCGCTACCATCATTACCACGGCCAAAATTTAAATAGCCTCCACTTACGGCAACTATCCCGGCCTGGCCTGTTGCCTGGTTCCTGAAACGCTCCACTGCTTCCGTACCATTGATGCTTTGCCCGATTGGAATGCTTATAACCTCGGTCTTACTATAACCTAAGGGTTTTTGCTGCAAGTAACTTATTTGTTGCCAAGTTATTAACGTGCATATGGTTAAGATAGTTGCGATAGAAAATTGAACTACCAGCAAAATATTACGCACCTGGCCGGGCTTCTGCGTATTGACAGAACCTTTTAAAACCTGTGTAGTTTTATAACGCATCATTAGCATAGCCGGGTAAAAACCTGCGGCCGCTGTGATGAAAATAAATATTCCTGCTATGCTCAAAAGCTGCATAGGTTGCAGCAGCATGTTCAGGCTAATATGACTGCGAAAAGCTGCATTGAAACCTGGCAGAATGAATGCTGCTAAGGCAATGCCAATAGCAAAAGCAACAATACATATCATTAACGTTTCTGTCCAGAATTGGGTTAATAATTGCCATTTGCCCGCTCCTAACGTTTTGCGCACGCCTACTTCGCGGGCACGGATAAAAGACCTTGCAACCGCCAGGTTAATGAAGTTGATACACGCGATCAATAAGATGAAAACCGCGATCACCAATAATGCAATAACATAGGTTTTGTTAATTGGCGATCCTTGTATGCCGCTTACATCGGTGTTTAAATGCGACCCTTTAAATGGTACCAGGTTTAGAGAAATGCGATCGTTGTTGAAAACAGGTTTAGCGCCATCACGTATTAAATCTTTTAGCTGATCTGCAAAGTATTTGTGTATGAATGGTGAAAATGAACTCTCCAGACTTTGTGGATTAGCGTTATCGCTTAATAAAGCATACACGCGATGATTTTGGTTGTCCCAGTGTTTGAGGTTTTCCTGGTAACCCTGCACATTTTCGAAGCGAACAAAGATATCTGTTTCAAAGCTCGAATTCGCAGGCATATCATCTATAATGCCTGCTACTAAGAAAGGCTGAGGTTTTTCGCCATACTTTAACGTAATGCTTTTACCAACAGCAGGTTGGTCGCCAAAAATAGATTTAGCTGCAGACCTTGTGATCACAACATCATTAAGATTGGTTAAGGCACCTGCATTCCCCTCAACCACCGGGAAGGTAAATATTCTAAAGAAATCGGCATCTGCAAATAGTATCCCTTTTGAGATTTGCTTATCGCCATAAGTTACCAGGGCGCCACCGCTTGCTACCCTTGTGATATTTTTGATGCCGGGATAATCTGCTTTTACAGCGCGCGCAAACGGCACCGCCATGGCTGTGTTTTTTTCCGGTACACCGGTATGATTTATGGTGGTGTAGAACTGATAAATATTGTCTACGTTCTTATGAAATTTATCATACGAAAATTCAAAGTAGACAGTTAGCAGTAGTAATGTAGAACTAGCTACGGCAACTGCCAGGCCGACAATATTCATAGAATTAAATACACGCCCTTTCCAAAGGTTGCGCCATGCCGTTTTAATATAATTTTTAAGCATAAGTAAATTTTGTATTGATGCGTATGGCAAATCCGTACCATTTACACACTGTGCTGTATTTCAATATGTTATAAAATATAGTTTAGCTATGAACGTCCGCTTGTAACACAGTTTATGTTCGGTTACGATACAAGTTGCCGGCTGTAACAGAAAAATTCACGGTAGTGAACGTCCAACCACTATTCAGATCGCAAACTCTTGACCGGGTTAGCCAGAGCTGCCCTAATAGTATTAAGGCTTACGATAATTAAGGTTAGCAGTAAAATGATCACGCCAACTATACCGAATAGCCATATTTGGATACTAACCCTATACTCATAATTTTGCAGCCACTTGTACATGAGCCACCAAGTAAGTGGCACAGCTATAATGAACGCGATACCCACCAGCTGCATAAACTCTTTAGAGATAAGGCTTAACAATTGCTGCACGTTGGCGCCTACCACTTTGCGGATCCCAATTTCGCGGAAACGTTTTTCTACAGTAAAAGATGCAAGTCCGCCCAGACCAATACAGCAGATCAGAATAGCCAGGCCTGCAAATATGTTAGTGATATTGCCGATTAGCTCCTCTGTAATAAATTTCTTTCCAAATTCCTGATCTACAAATTGATACTCAAACAGATTTTCGGGATTATATTTCTTAAATATGGGCTCGAGTGCGGCAATCGCTTTTTTAGGATTTACGCCGTTTTTAACGCGCACATTCACCATAGAAGATCCATCCGGACGGTAGTAAATCATTTGCGGGTCGACAGGTTTAAACGGCGACTCCATAACCACGTTGCTGGTAACGCCTATAACCGTAAATTTTCTGCGACCGTACCGCATTTGCATACCTATAGGATCTTTAAGGTTGAGCACCTTAACTGCAGCCTCATTCAGCATCATTGACAATGAGTCTGACGGCTTACCTGTAAAATCATGGCCTTTAATTATCCTTGCTCCTACGGTTTTAGTGTAATCAACATCAACATTCAGCCCGGTAAATATCACGTTTACGTCTGCCGGCTTGCCATCGTAATCGGGTGACGGCGACTTCCACCATACCTGGGTTATTGGCGACATTGTACGGCTTACCGCGCTTATCACGCCTGTACCGAGCAATTCATTCTTCACCGCCGAATAACTTTTGTCCACAGCTTGCGATGAAGGAATCATAATTAGGTTGTTTGGATTGTAACCAATATCGCGGTTCTTAACATGCTGTATTTGCTGGTAAACAATAATGGTTACAGATATGAGCAGTATAGAAGTGACAAACTGCATCACCACCAATACCTTGCGGGGCAGCACTGCGCTCTTGCCTGCCGCGAAAGTGCCCTTCAAAACCTTTACGGGATTAAATGACGACAGATAAATAGCAGGGTAACTTCCGGCCGTTATACCGGTAAAAAGAATGATGAGCAACGCACCAAGCCAGAAAACAGGGTCTGTAAGATTTAGGCTCAAACGCTGGTTCACCAAATTGTTAAATGCCGGGAGCAATAGCAAAACCGTCAGAACAGAGATTACAAACGCTATAAGTGACAAGATCATCGACTCAAAGAAGAACTGGATGATGAGTTGCTTCTTATCAGATCCCAACGTTTTGCGAATACCTACTTCTTTTGCCCGCTTTTCGCTGCGGGCTGTAGATAGGTTCATAAAATTAACGCAGGCGATAATGAGGATCACTATTGCTATGATGGTGAACAGTTTTACATACTGAATCATCCCGCCAACGTTTTTCCCTTCCTTAAATTCGCTTTGCAAATGCCACTTGCTCATCGGAAAGGCGAAATAGGTACTTATCTGGTCATGCGTATCATGCTGGTGTTTAACATCGTTTATAAATTTTTCAACTGATGCGATATTAGCGCCGGGAGCAGTTTTAATGTATACGTACCATGACGAGTTTACCCACTCTTTCATAGAAGCCTGTACATTGGGCGATGAATAGTCAAAGGGTACCAGAAAATCGAATTGAACGGTACTATTTTGAGGCATGTCTTTAGTCACAGCCGCCACTTTGTAGTTATTCTGGTTGTCAAATTTCAGTACTTTGTTCATTGGATCTGCATCCCCGAAGAAGGCTTTCGCGGTTGACTGGCTTATAATGACAGAGCGGGGGTCTTTAAGCGCGGCAGCACTCCCTATCATAAACTTAACGGTAAAAATGTCGAAAAAGTCGCCGCCCGTGTAACGGCCGGTTTTCTTCAATTTATTACCGTTGTATTCAACTAAATGATCTTCTGCATGGGTTGTAATTGCAGCGCTTTTAATTGCAGGATTGCTGTTTTGCAGTGCACTCGAAAGCGGGAACGCCATGCTTTCATCAGTAAAAATAGTGTTCTTAAAATCGCGGTTAGCTAAGATCTGATAAACATCATTGTAATTCTCGTTATGCTTATCGTACGACAACTCATTTTTCACCCACATGAAAATGAGGATGGTGCAGGTTATGCCTATGCTTAGACCCAGCACATTAGTCAGCGAAAATCCAAGACTTCTTATCAGGTTCCGCCATGCTATCTTAATGTAATTCTTTATCATGGTATTTAGGTTAGTAAGGTTTATGGTTATTCGTTCTTTAAACTTTTTATCGGATTCATCAGCGCGGCTTTAACAGATTGAAAGCTGATGGTAATGAAAGCGATTATCATGGAGGCGATGGCCGCGATGACCGGCGTATACCACTGTACATTAATACGATAGGCAAAATCTTGCAGCCATTTATGCATGGCGTACCACGCTAAAGGCGAAGCTAATACTATCGCTACTATGATAAGCTTAAGAAAATCTTTAGACAACGTTCCAACAATTGCCGATACGCTCGCGCCCAGCACTTTGCGAATGCCTATCTCCTTTGTGCGTTGCTCCGCAGCATACGCCGCCAGGCCGAACAAACCAAGGCAGGCGATTAAAATTGCCAATGATGTAAAAATGATAAATATCTGCCCTATGCGCTGTTCTGACCTATATTGATTGTTGAAGTCCTCATCCATGAATGAATATTCAAAATGAGTTGGTGTAAGGCTGCTCCAGATAACTTGTATTTGCGACAAAAGTACCGGTAAATTTGCTGTGCTTACTTTTACGCTTACGTCGCTGATGTCATTCTCGGCCCTCGGGCTGCCCAATCGCATTACAACCGGACTAATGTTTTCGCGTAACGAATTGAAATTAAAATCTTTAATTACGCCAATTATGTTAAAGCTTTCTACCAGGTTGTCTTTTCCAACGCGCCTGTACAAGGTTTTGCCGATCGGGTCTTTAAAGCCCAAAAACTTTGCAGCAGTTTCATTTATAAGTACCGCCGACGAATCTGAACCCATGTTTTGAGAAAAGTTTCGGCCCGCCGACAGCTTCATGCCCAGGGTGTTCAAATAGTCATAGTCAACCGGCCAGGTTTGTGGAAATATAGAATTGGCTTGGTCATGTGCAGCCGCATCTTTGTAAAAAATAGCCGTACCACGGTTTTGGCCTGTTGGTATAAAGCCGGTAACGGTTGCATTGCTTACGCCTTGTAATTCCTTTACCTGCTGTTTGAAGGTCTGCACCTGCTTTTCTAACTCAAAAGTGTTTTTGATGACCAGTACCTGCTTACGGTCATATCCCAGATTGCGGGTTTGTATGTAATGAAGTTGGTTATAAATAACCAGTGTGCCGATGATCAGGAAGATGGAAATAGAGAATTGAAAGATAACCAGGAAACTTCGCAAAAAGCCACCTTTAAAGCCTGTAGCAATTTTGCCTTTTAATACATCCACGGGTTGAAAAGCCGAGAGGAAAAATGCCGGATAGGCCCCTGCTAAAAAGCCTATCACCAAAACCAGGAAGATAGATACAGGTATCAGCCACGCCAACGTGTTTATTGTGATGCTAACCTCTTTACCTGCAAGCTGATTAAACAACGGCAGCAATGCAACAGCTGCTGCCAAAGCAATGATCGCAGCAGTGAGCGTGATAAGCAACGATTCTGTTAAAAATTGTGCTATAAGATAGTTGCGTGATGACCCCAACACCTTGCGAACCCCCACTTCCCTGGCCCGGTTCGATGACCGTGCTGTAGACAAGTTCATGAAATTTACACATGCGATAAAGAGGATAAATATACCAATGACAGAAAAAATGTAGATATACTGCATTGTTGAATTGCTGCCCAACTCGCCGGATATGTTTGAGTGCAGGTGAATGTCTGTCAGCGGAATAAGGTTCATAGAAAAGTGGCTGCCGCTCCTTTCAAAGTCGTTGATGCTTTGGTGCAGCTCTTTCTCCATCTCTCCTTCAGAGTATTTTCGCAGCAATTGTGGAAACGCTGCCTCAAGCCTGGCAGGGTCGGCGCCTTTTCTTAGCAGCACATAAGTATTGTAGTCGCTGCGCAGCCAATGGGTATCACGGCTATCGGGGAACGTCGACATCGACACCAATATGTTAAAATTAAAGTGCGATGTTTTAGGTATATCCTTAATTACGCCTGTTACTTTAAATAAAGTGTTGTCATCAATGGTGAGGTTGCGGCCAACGGCTTCTGTAGTGTTGAAATATTTTTTAGCTGTTGTTTCAGTGATCACCATGCTGTTAGGCTCTTTTAAAGCTGTAGACGGGTTGCCGTCGAGCATTGGTAGTGTAAACACATCAAACAAAGACTGATCAGCAAAAGCAACATTTGGTTCCAGTATCTTTTCTGCACCTTTTTTGATGTGCCAGCTGTTTGCATTCTTTATTCTCACAGCATTTTCTACATCCGGGAAATCGTTTTTCAAGGTCTGCGCCAGTGGCGCCATCGCGACAGCATATTTTACGGCGTTGTTACCTAATTTTAGATCTTCGTTAACACGGTATATCCTGTCTGACCTGGTGTTATACCTGTCGAAACTTAATTCGTCAACCACATAGAGAACGATAAGTAAACAAGCGGTTAGCCCTAATGCCAACCCAAAAACATTGATCGCCGTAAAAGCCCTGTTCTTCATCAGGCTTCGCCAAGCTGTTTTAATGTAGTTTCTTATCATGGTTCCAGGTTTTTCGGTTTGATATTGTGTTATTCGGCTTTTAAGCTTTTTACAGGATTTATCAATGCAGCTTTCACCGATTGAAAACTAATGGTCGCGAAGGCTATCAGTATTGCGCCCGCACCTGCCGCTATTATTGTCCACCACTGTATATTTTGGCGATAAGCGAAGCCCTGCAACCATTGCTGCATAGCAAACCAGGCGAGCGGTGCCGCAATAACTAATGCTACAAGTACAAGTTTTATAAAATCTGCGGTAAGCATACGCACTATTGATGACAGACCTGCGCCTAACACTTTGCGGATACCTATCTCTTTATTGCGTTGTTCTGCAGCATACGCCGCAAGACCGAATAGCCCAAGGCAAGCAATAATTATAGCCAGTGACGTAAACGAGATAAATATTTTACCTATGCGTTGTTCAGCGCGATACATACCGTCAAAATCCTGGTCCATAAAAGAATATTCAAAAGCTTTATTAGGATTTATAGCCTTCCATTTATTCTCTACCTGTGCCACCAGGGCGGTGGTGTTAGCGGTATTAAAACGTATGTTAAGGGCACCCCGATTTCTACCCATGGTAATGATCACCGGCGAAACATTTTGTCGTAACGAATTGAAATTGAAGTCCTTCATTACACCGACAACATGATATTCCTTCATCACAGTGCCTTGGTTATTCTGAGGCAGGTAAAGCATTTTATCAACCGGGTGGGTAAACCCAAGGTTTTTAGCGGCCTGTTGGTTAATGATTAAAGCAGTAGAATCCGTCAGCATCTGGTCAGAAAAATCCCGTCCTTTCAAAAGCTTTATTCCCATGGTTTTTAAATACTCGGCATCAACTTCCCACATTTGAGTATTTAAGGCGTTGGCAGTGTTTAGCACCGGGCTTTTAAATACAGAATTACTGTTTCGCCAACCACTTGTTGGCGTGAACCCGGTAAGCGAAGCACTGGTTACACCCTTTAGTAGTTTTACTTCTTGCTTAAATATCTGTGCTTGAGTGCCTAATGCATCGGCATTTTTGACAACCATTACTTGGTTGCGACTATAACCTAAATCTTTTTGCTGAATGAATTTGAGTTGATTGTAAATAACCAGCGTACCGATGATAAGAAATATAGAAATCGAAAATTGAAACACAACTAAAAAACTGCGCAGGAAACCACCTTTAAATCCAGAAGATAGCTTGCCTTTTAACACCTCTATTGGCTGAAATGCGGATAAGAAAAATGCCGGGTAAGAGCCTGCTAAAAATCCAATCAAAATAATAACGATAACTATAGCCGGTATTAGCCATGTTAGGGAGGTTATAGTGATCGATAAATCTTTATCGGCCATTTGATTAAAGGTAGGCAACAGCAATAAACTGATTATTATCGCAATCACCATTGAAACCAGAGTTACTATAATAGATTCGGCTAAAAATTGAGTAATGAGTTGTTTACGACCCGAACCTAAAACTTTACGAACACCAACTTCGCGGGCACGATTGGCCGAACGCGCTGTTGACAAATTCATAAAATTTACACACGCGATTAGCAGGATGAAAACGGCTATGGCAGAAAAAATGTATACATATTGAATATTGCCATTGTCACCCATTTCTGCCTGGATGTTTGAATGCAAGTGTATGTCTCTCACAGGTATAGCAGTCAATTTAAAATAGCTGCCCGTTTTAGCCAATTCCTCATAAGTTACGTGCAGCAATGCTTCTAATTGAGCAGTAATGTGTTTACTTACAAAAGGCGGAAATTTGTCTTCTAGTTGCTTAAAATTTATATCGGGCCTTAGCAAAACATAAGTCTGAAAATTATTATTCAACCAGCTGGGATCCTTTGATTCAGCCAGCGATGGCATAGATAAAAAGATGTCAAATACAAAGTGCGATTGCTTAGGCATATCTTTTATCACGCCTGTTACTTTGTAATTTGCTGTATCATTTACCAAAAATGTTTTGCCAACAGCGTTAATGGTATTGAAATATTTGCGGGCTATAGTTTCATTAATAACCGCGGTATGCGGCTCGTTTAATGCTGTTGCAGGTGTACCATCTACCATCGGTAACGTAAAAACAGAGAAAACAGAAGGGTCTGCAAATGTTACCCGGTTTTCTTGAATTATGTTATTGCCTTTTTTAAGCCGTATACTGCCGGTTTGTCTAAACCTTACAGTAGATTCAACTTCAGGAAATTCATGCAACGCAGCTGCAAGTGGTGCCGGAGATACGGCCCATGTGTTTTCATTGCCGCCGAATTTTACAGCGTCATTGATACGAAAAATGCGGTCGGCTTTTACGTTAAACTTATCATAGCTAAGCTCGTCAACTACATAGAAAACAATCAATAAACTTACTGCCAACCCTAGCGCAAGTCCCAGGATATTGATAGCTGTAAACCCTTTATTTTTGTTTAAGCTGCGTATAGCTGTTTTTATATAATTCTTGATCATTGTGCTTAGTTTATGATGTTGCTGTTAAAACGGATACACATCTCCTATTCTGACCGAAGGCTTTTTACCGGGTTGGCTATCGCCGCTTTTATCGACTGATAACTAACCGTTAGTATGGCTATCACGGTTGTTGCGATCGCCGCCAGTATGAAGACCCAAATACTGATCTCTGTACGGTATGGATATTTAGCCAGCCAGGTGCTCATCCCCCACCAGGCCAGTGGTGTGGCCAATACAAATGATATAGCCACCAGGCGCATAAAATCTGTAGACAGTAGCGTGGTTATATTTGCTACGGATGCACCAAGTACTTTGCGCACGCCAATTTCTTTAACGCGGTTCTGGGCCATATAAGTAGCCAGGCCAAACAAGCCAAGGCAAGAAATGATAATGGTTAGCGAGGCGAAAAGGGTTGCTAAAGCACTTACCTTTTGCTCGTCACTAAATTTGGCAGCATACTCCTCATCAATGAATTTATAATCAAACGGATACATCGGGTTGTACACGCTGAACACATGTTCTATCTTTTTAAGGTTTTCTGCTGTTGAATGCGCAGGATTAAGTTTGTAGTGCATTACGTTGAACCACGACTTCGGCCCTAAAAGCAACATGGGTTTTACAGGTTCATACGGCGATTGAAGGATAAAGTCTTTAACTATACCTACAATGTGCCATGTGTGGCCTTGACCTTTAACGGTTTCGCCAACCGGGTTTTTCAAACCCATTGCTTTAATCGCCGCTTCGTTAGCTAACATGGCTGTTGAGTCCGTGGCGTATGTTTTTGGATCAATGTCCCTGCCCTCCGCCATTTTGAGATTCATTGTTTTTACAAAGTCGCCATCTGTGTTCATAATATCGAAATCGAGCTTAGATTCAGGCGGGCTGCCTTTCCATTCAAACCCCCAGCTATCGCTCCACGCTTGCGTTACCGGCGCGCTGGTTTTGGTTACGCCTATAACAGCACCGCTGGCTAGTAAATCGGTTTTAATGGCAGCATAGTGTTTCTCAATATCGCCCGACATTACTGTATAAGCCAAGTTGTCCTTTTTATAACCTAAATCGCGGTTTTGCGCATACTGGATCTGGTTTTTAACGATGATGGTGCAGATTATAAGCGTGATCGCAAACGTGAACTGCATCACCACCAAAACCTTACGCGGTGTAACCAGCGCATTGGCAGCTTTGAACGTTCCCTTTAGCACACTAACCGGCTTGAACGACGACAGGTAAAACGCAGGATAACTGCCTGCTATAAGGCCTGTGAGCAACACAAATCCGACAGCTGTAAGCCAAAAAGTTGCCGATTCAAACGGGATAGTTAGTTCCTTCTCCGTAAGCTGGTTAAAAGCAGGTAATGCGAAAAAAACTATGGCAAAAGCAAAAATGCCTGCAATTAGTGATATCAAAATTGACTCTGCCAAGAATTGACCGATAAGTAATTCCCGTGGCGCGCCTGCCACCTTGCGGATACCCACTTCCTTTGCGCGTTTCTCGCTTCGGGCAGTGCTCAGGTTCATAAAATTGATACAAGCGATCAATAAAATGAACCCGGCAATTAGCGCGAACAATTGTACCGTCTCTATTTTTCCGCCTTGGGGTATGCCATCTAAAAATTTGTTGTAGAGCCGCCATTTGCTTGCCGGGTATAAAAAGTTTTGATTGTCTTTTCTGGTAGAATGCGACCTGGTAAAGTATTTAATATGCGCGTTTGCAGTCTGCAAAGCTACGTTTGGTTTCAGCAATACATAGGTTTTAACAGAGTTGTTGGTCCAGTTTACATCATCCTGTTTAATAGTCTTCAAGTATGACCACGGCAACAGGTAATTGAATTTAAACCGGGTGTTATTTGGCAGGTCTTTCATTACCCCACTAACCGTAAAGTTGGCATTGCTGTCAAGCTTAAGGATCTTCCCCAATGCGTCATCCGTCCCAAACATTTTCTGCGCAAACCGTTGCGTAATTACAATGCCGGTAGGCGTATTTAGCGCTGTTTTTGCATCGCCTTTAATTAAGGGAAAGGTGAACATGGTAAGAAAGCCGGGATCTGTAAACTCTCCCTGATCGATGATCCGCTTATCGCCAACAGTAAATAAAAAACTACACTCACTCAGGCGGGCAACATCTTCAACATCAGGGTCGCTGGATTTCAATGTTGGCCCAAGTACTTTTGGCGTGGTGTTCCATGAGTGCAGTACGCCGTCAAACTTCTCAAGGTTGTAAACAACGTTTATGCGATCGCCTTTTTCATGGAAACGATCAAAACTCACCTCGTTTGTTACCCAGAATAAAATGAGCGCAGCGCTGGCCATACCAATGGCTAATCCGGTTATATTGATGAACGTAAAACCTTTGTTTTTTAAAAGGTTACGCCAGGCAATTTTAATGTAGTTTTTAAGCATTTACCCCTCCTTCTCCCCTAAAGGGGAGCGACTATGTTTAGGTGAATTATAAATTGTGTGTGACGTTTGCTCCTCCCCTTTAGGGGAGGTTCGGGTGGGGTTTATATCATTATGTTTTCCATTACCGTATGGCCGTCTAAAAGGCGGATGATGCGGTGGCTGTAACGCGCGTCGTGCTCAGAGTGGGTCACCATTATGATGGTAGTGCCTTGTTCATTAAGGTCTGTCAGCAATTCCATCACTTCATTACCGTTGCTGCTATCCAGGTTACCTGTAGGCTCATCGGCAAGTATGATCTTCGGTTTATTTACCACCGCGCGAGCGATAGCGACACGTTGCTGCTGACCACCCGATAATTGCTGCGGATAATGGTTGCGGCGGTGCATGATCTGCATTTTATCTAAAACCTCTTCTACCCTTTTTACACGCTCTGCGGCAGCAACACCAGTGTAAATCAATGGCAACTCTACGTTTTCGAAAACGGTTAGTTCGTCTATCAGGTTAAAGCTTTGGAACACAAAGCCAATGTTATGCTTGCGCAGATCTGCACGTTTGCGTTCATTAAAGTGGGCTACCTCAATGTCGTTAAACACATAACTGCCGCCATCCGGATCGTCAAGCATACCCAAAATGTTCAGCAAGGTAGATTTGCCGCAGCCTGATGGGCCCATTATGGCCACAAACTCGCCTCGTTTAATTTCCATGCTCAGTTTGTTAAGCGCTATAGTTTCAACCTCATCTGTGCGGTAATACTTTTCCAGATCGGTAATTTTTATCATGTGTTCCATTGTGCTATGAATTATGGCTTAAATTGATGTCTTTATAATTTAAATACTTGATTCTTGCCTATTGATTCTTAATTCTATTTCTTAAGTACCAGTTCCTGGTAGTCATTGTAATTATCGTATCCTGATGTGATCACTTTGTCGCCCGGTTTCAGGCCTTGCAGCACCTCGTAGTAGTCGGGGTTTTGGCGTCCTAACTGAATGTCGACACGATAAGCAGTTTTGCCATCCTCGGACAATTTAAATATCCAGTTACCACCGGTTTGCTGAAAGAAGCCGCCTTTAGGTACTAATACCGCGCGGGTTTCGTCGCTCAACGCTAACCTGATCTGCAATGTTTGGCCTTTGCGAATGCCTTTAGGCACTTCGCCAACAAAAACCATGTCTACCTGGAAACGGCCGTTAGTAACCTGCGTGAACACCTTGTTTATTTTAAGCTTATAAGTTTTGTCGGCAAAGCTAAAATCGCCCATCAACCCTGTGAATATCCTCGACAGATAGTGTTCGTCAATATCAACACGTACTTTAAAACCGGTAGTCACATCTATCTGGCCCAGGTGCTCGCCTTTGTTTTTGTTCTGGCCAACTTCTGCATCCATCGAAGTTAGCTGACCGTCTATAGGTGCACGTACAGTAAGGTCCGCCACTTTTTTGCGCATCAGTTCCAGCGTCTTTTTCATCTGGGTGTACTGCTCGCGGCTTTGCGCGTCTTGCTGGCGTGTAAGTGAGGTATCCTGCTTCATGATCTGTTCGGTCAATTTCTTGCGGCGCACCTGGTAGTTGTAATCATTCTGCGCCTTTTGAAACTCTTGCGATCCGATAGCTTTTTGCTCGTATAGGTGTTTATCCAATTTGTACACACGTTCTGCTTCGCGGAAGGCGTTATCTACATCTGCAGTTTGGTTTAACTTGCTGATGGTATTTTGCTGCGCATTGTTATGCGAAATTTGCATTTGCGTTTGCGCGGCATAAACGTTGGTTTCCTGATTGGCAAGTGTCAGTTCCAAATCGGTGTTCGCAAGCTTCAGTATGGGGTCGCCTTTTTTGAGATTGGCACCATCTTCAACATATTTCTGTTCAACGCGGCCGCCTTCGACGGCGTCGAGGTAAATTGTAGTGATGGGCATCACCACACCATTAACCGGTATGAATTCCTGGAATGCGCCTTTGCTAACGTCACTTACGGTAATACGCTCGGTATCTACGTTTAGCTTATTTTTTCCCGAAGTGAACATGATACTGCCCGCAACGAGTATAACTACTGCTGCGATTCCCGCAATGGTCATGATGCGTTTATTGTTCCACTTCTTTTTTTGTATTACTCTATCCACGTTTTGATATAAATTTTTCAGTTAATAATAAAAACATGTGCCACAATATAATTCTTTGATTATCAATAGATTAAATGCATGTATTGCAAATTCAGCGTACGCTTCTGTTACAAATACTGTTCGGTATTGATACAGTGATGCTCACGCTGAAAATTTGTTAATTGAAGCTCTCATGCAACGAAGCAAAGATTTAAATATGAGGCAGCTGTAACGTTTTGAATTTATCACTTGTCTTATGACGGAATATGTTTTTTTGTATTTTTAAAGACTAATTCCTGATCAATTAAGCTAATGATACTTAAAAAAGCAACTGTACTTGTTGTAGATGATGACCCTGATGTGCTCACAGCCGTAAAGCTTTTGCTGAAGCCCGAAGCGCAGGAAGTGATCACCGATAAAAATCCCGAAAATCTTAACTGGCTGCTGCAAAAAAATAACGTCGACGTTTTATTGCTCGACATGAATTTTAACAGCGCCATTAACACGGGCAATGAGGGTATATACTGGCTGCGTAAAGTAAAGGAGTGGAAACCTAACCTATGCGTTATCATGATCACCGCTTATGGCGATATTGACCTGGCCGTTCGCTCGCTTAAAGAAGGTGCCAGCGATTTTGTGGTAAAGCCGTGGCATAACGAGAAGTTGATCGAGACGGTTAAGGACCTGCTAGAGAAGAAAGATGGCGATAAGCCTTCAAAATCTGTAAAATCTAAAGGAACCACTTTGATCCTTGGCGAATCTGACGCTATGGACGATATCTTCCATAAAGTAAATAAGATAGCCCCTACCGATGCTAACATCCTTATCCTTGGCGAGAACGGTACCGGTAAAGATCTTATAGCAAAAGCCATACACGAGCGTTCGCTGCGTGCCGACAAGCCTTTTATAAAAGTAGACGTAGGTGCGCTAACAGATACGCTGTTTGAAAGCGAACTATTCGGCCATAAGAAGGGCGCGTTTACAGATGCCCGCGATGACCGCCCCGGTCGTTTTGAAGACGCGCACGGCGGCACTTTGTTCCTGGACGAAATAGGGAATATCAGCCTGCAGCAACAAGCCAAATTGCTAACTGTTTTACAAAACAGGCAGGTTACACGCCTTGGCACTAATAAACCTATCGATATAGATATAAGGCTCATTTGCGCTACCAACGTGCCGTTATTTGAACTTGCCAATGAGAACCGTTTCCGTAAGGATTTGATCTATCGCATAAATACGGTTGAGATCACAATGCCTCCACTGCGTAAGCGCAATGGCGATATCATATTGATAGCCAAGCATTTTGCCAAGGTATATGCTACCAAATATTTAAAGCAGGCAATGGATTTTGACGCGAGCGCCGTGCAAAAATTAAAAGGATACCATTTCCCCGGCAACGTACGCGAATTGCAATACACAATCGAGCGTGCCGTGATCATGGCTGATGACGCTGTGTTGAAGGCAGATGACCTAATCTTCTCATCTCTTGAAACTTCTCCCGTTGAGAATGTTCTGGAAAACGAAAACATTCAATTGAGCGAACTGGAAAAAAACGCCATTTTAAAGGTCATTGAAAAGCATCACGGTAACATTACCCGTGCCGCTAAAGAGCTGGGCCTTACACGCACCGCGTTATACCGCAGACTAAACAAATATGACATTTAGCGGCTTCGAGTTCCGGCTGATACTGCGGGTGCTGGTCATGTTCCTGACCTTGATACTCATGGCATTTTTAGCTAGCAATGGCTATTATTTATACACCGCCGTTATGGTGCCTGTTGTGTTTTACGAGGTAGCAGACCTGATACGCTTTCAGCGCAAGGCACAGGATGAGGTTGAGCAGTTTGTAGAATCGGTTCATTACCGTGATTTCTCTCGCCATTTTGACGAGCGCCGCGCGCCCAACGAATTAAAGCCTTTGCGCAAAGGTTTCAATCAGATCAACACCACATTTAAATCCATCAGTCGCGAACGCGAAACGCAATATTATTATTTGCAAAAGATACTAGAACTGGTTGACACAGGCATCATATCATTCGACCAGGAAACCGGCGAGGTAGCCTGGATCAATGAGTCGTTCAAAAAATTGATGGGCATACCCTACCTCAAAACTATTACCTCGCTGCAAAAACGCGAAGAAAAGCTTTACGACGACATCATCGACATTAAGCCTGGGGATAGCAAAGTGGTTTCTTTTACACGAGAAAGGCAAATTTACAAGGTGCTGGTTTCTGCAAGCGTACTGCGCAGCGACGACAGACTGTATAAATTGCTGGCCTTTCAAAACGTAAGCGAGGCATTAGACGATAATGAGTCTAAAGCCTGGTCAAAGTTGTTGAACGTGATGACGCATGAGATCATGAATTCGGTAGCGCCGATCTCTTCTCTGGCTGATACGCTCAAGAACCGCTTACAGTCCATCAACCAGGCCAACCCGACCCCTAATGATGATCTGGAAGACTTGGAACTAGGTGTGGATACTATCAAAAAGCGCAGCCAGGGCTTATTGAAATTCACGGAAAGTTACCGCAATCTCAACAAGATAACCAAGCTTGACCTTGAACGGATATTGGTATGCGACCTGTTCGAGAACCTTAACACGCTGATGCAGCCAACACTCGAGAAAAAGTTTATCGAGCTGGATATCATTCTTCGCGACCTTTCTATAGCCATTGAGGTCGACTTAAATCTTATAGAACAAGTGTTGATCAACCTGCTTACAAATGCCATAGAGGCTGTAAAAGACGTTGACGAACCGCAGATCACATTATCAGCAGAAATTCAGCCGAACAGTAAGACAGTAATAAAAATCGCCGATAATGGCATAGGCATGCCACCTGAGATAATCGAGAAAATTTTTATCCCTTTCTTCAGCACCCGTAAAACCGGCAGCGGCATTGGCCTGAGTCTATGCAAACAGATTATGATGCTTCACAAAGGCAACATCCAGGTGCAATCTGTAGAGGGTAAGGGCTCGGTCTTTATATTATCTTTTTAATTATTCTATTATAGTCATTCAGAACGCAGCGAAGAATCTTATTCGGCTTGATTTTGATGCGCGGTTTAATTAACAATCCTGCCAATTTGACAAGCTACCACCCTTTGGAATGCAAGTTGATTATTAAGTGACGAACCATTTTAACATCACTTTATAATCAATAGATAATGCAAGAAAAAGGAACTATATCCATCCACACCGAGAACATTTTTCCTATTATCAAGAAGTTCCTATACTCTGATAATGAGATATTTTTACGCGAACTAGTATCAAACGGTGTCGACGCTACGCAAAAAATTAAACGCCTTTCCTCTTTAGGCCAATACACCGGCGAACTTGGGCAGCTGCAGGTTGAAGTTGCCGTTGATGCCGACAAAAAAACCATTACTATTTCTGATAACGGCTTGGGTATGACAGCCGACGAGATCAAGAAATACATCAACCAGATAGCCTTCTCAGGCGCTACCGAGTTCATGGAGAAATTCAAGGAGGCTAAAGACGCTAATGAGATCATTGGGCGCTTTGGTTTAGGCTTCTACTCGGCATTTATGGTTGCCGATAAGGTAGAGATCAACACGTTATCTTATCAAGATGGTGCAGAGCCTGCACGCTGGATCTGTGACGGCAGCACCGAATTTGAGATTACGGAGGGCAGCCGCGAAACCCGTGGTACAGATATCATTTTGCACGTTAACGCCGAGTCTGAAGAGTTTTTAGAGAAACATCGTCTCCAGGAAATACTTGACAAGTATGCCAAATTTTTACCCGTGCCGGTGAAATTCGGTACTAAGACAGAATCTGAGCCTGATGGCGAGGATGAAGAAGGTAAACCGAAATATAAATCGGTTGAGGTCGACAATATCATTAACGATACCAACCCGATCTGGACCAAATCGCCAAATGACCTGACAGATGAGGACTATCTTAACTTTTATAAAGAGTTATATCCGTTCTCAGAAGATCCGCTATTCTGGATACATTTGAATGTAGACTACCCATTTAATTTAACAGGTGTACTTTATTTTCCTAAGCTGAAGAACGATTACGAGTTTCAGCGTAACAAGATCAAATTATACTCGCGCCAGGTATTTATTACCGACGAGGTTAAAGACATTGTTCCTGAGTTTTTGATGCTGTTGCATGGTGTGATAGATTCACCGGATATTCCGCTGAACGTGTCCCGCAGTTTCTTACAAGCCGACAGTAACGTTAAAAAAATTAACAGCTACATCACTAAAAAAGTTGCTGACAAACTGGCCGAGCTATTTAAAGCCGACCGTAAGGCGTATGAAGAAAAATGGAACGATATTGGCCTGTTTGTAAAATATGGCTACATCAGCGATGAGAAATTTGCAGAGAAAGCCAAAGACTTTGTTTTGCTGGCAAACACGGCGAAAGAAACATTTACGCTTGATGAATACAAAACAAAGGTTACCGATCTGCAGACCGACAAAGACGGCCGCTTAACGTATCTGTACACAAACGACCCGGATAAGCAAGACGCGTTTATTCAATCGGCAAACAAGAAAGGCTATGATGTACTGCTGATGAACTCTCCTATCGATACACATTTCATCAGTCACCTTGAGCAGAAACTGGAAAATACATCGCTTAAACGTGTGGATGCTGATGTGGCTGATAAGCTGATTAAGAAAGACGATGCGCCTGAAACTGTACTTACCGAAGACCAAACTACTCAGGTGAAAACTATATTTGATCAGGCGATAAATAAACCTGCATATAAGGTTGAGCTGGAAAGTTTAAACCCTGAGGAATTGCCTGTGACTGTGACAATGGATGAGTTTATGCGCCGCATGAAAGATATGGCAGCAATGGGAGGCGGTATGGGCTTTTATGGCCAGATGCCCGACAACTATAAAGTTGTGGTAAACGGCAATCACAAATTGATCACCCGTATCCTAAATGAAGGTGACGCGGAGGTTCAGGCTAAATTGGCCCGTCAGGCATTTGATCTGGCTTTACTATCGCAAGGCCTATTAACCGGTGCAGACCTTACCGAGTTTGTGACCCGTAGTGTTAACTTAATATAAATAAGACTAAGTAGTTCAATAAAAAGCCGCCCGTTTGTTAACGGGCGGCTTTTTATTTACAAGTTTTTAGGTTCCACCCCCGCTAGCTATAATTAGGCTCATAAACTTTTTAATGCATGTCAGCGTTTAGTATTAAAACCGGTTATGAAAGTTTTAAAATATATAGTCCTGGTAATTGCTTGTGCCACAGCGTTAACCGTAAGTGCACAAAGTAAAGCAGATAAAAAAGTAGCGCAGCAAACAGCCATAAAAGCAATGGTTGATAATCAGCGGTTTGATTTTGTGGCGCAATACGTTACACCACAAGGCGGCGGCCGCAGGTATTTAACCTCTACCTATGATCTTAAGGTGCGTAAAGATTCTGTAATCGCATACCTGCCCTACTTTGGCCAGGCTTATTTTGATGTGCCATACAATCCTACCGACGGCGGTATTAAATTTACTTCTACAAAATTCTCCTACAAAGTTACCCCTAAGAAAAAGGGCGGTTGGGATGTGTTGATCGAACCGGCGGATTCAAGATATTATCAAAAGTTATATTTCAGTATCTCGCCAAACGGCAATGCCTCTTTAAGTATGAATATCACTAACAGGAGTTTTATCAGCTTCGACGGATACGTTGAAGCGCCTGAAAAACGGAAAGACTAACTATTCATTTTTCATGAACTTACCCATGCCAACTGCGGGCTTCCAGGTGTCTTTGGGTTCGTAGTAATGCCATAGTAACGCCGATATCTTGCGGATCATAACAGCAGTTTCGTTATCATCGGTCCAGCGGCGGTCTTTAATATTGTTGGTCATTACAGAAAATACATAGTCGCCATGGGGCGCGTTCACTAAAACAGTTTCTGATTTTGCCTGGTCTACAGCGCCCTGTTTCGAGATGCATTGCACATACGGCGGGATTTCTGACAACGCTTTATCGTCCCAATAGATACGATTGAGAGTTCGGTACATCCGTTCGCTTGCTGCCGGGCTAATAGCACGCCTCTCGCGGATCATTTGGAAAATGCGGCACATTTCATACGGTGTGCTCACACCCCAACCATATTTAGCGCGCCACTCCTGCCGTGCCGGGTCGCGCGAATTATCACGGTAAGATTTAAACCCGTTTTGGTTTAGCCAATTGTTGATGTATGGTGTACCTACCAGCCGCTGCAACCACAAACTGGCTGTATTGTCGCTCATGGTAATCATCAGCATAGTTACCTTACTTAATTGAATTGTGTCGCCGTTTTTAAAAGAGCCTAAAATATCTTCGCCCTTGTACAGCAGTGAATCATTATAAACCAGTTTCTGATTGTATTGCAATTCTCGCTTTTCTATCTTATCCATCACACCACAAAGTATGCTAACCTTTACCATGCTGGCAGTGGGGAAAAGTGTATCGGCATTGGCAGAGGTAAAAGCCGCTGTTTTACCTGTCTTTAGATTGTGCACATAAATACCGATGTCGCCATTATAGCCCTGCACCGCTTCCTGTAGTTTTGACGTTAGTCTTTTATCAGTTTGCGCAAATACACTTATAGAAAGGACAGTTACAACAAGTGTTAGGATATATTTCATCTTGATTATTTGACAAGCAATGTATGAAAATCGAATGAGCTTAACACATTGGCAGATCTGCCGATTGCTAATTAGTATCTTTACCATTCTAATGAAATACCTGCGCTATTTACTTTGGCCATTTTCTTTGGTCTACGGCGCAATTGTGGTTATCCGCAATTGGTTTTACGATGCGGGGTGGTTTGAGAGTACGTCCTTTGATCTGCCGCTCATTACGGTTGGTAATCTTGCTGTTGGCGGAGCCGGTAAGTCGCCGATGACGGAGTACCTGATCGCGCTGCTAAAATCAAACTATAAAGTTGCCACGTTAAGCCGCGGTTACGGCCGACAAACAACAGGCTTTATCATTGCCGATAGGGACAGCAACGCACATGAAATTGGAGACGAGCCGGCGCAATTCAAGCAGAAATTTCCGAATATCATCGTTGCGGTATGTGAAAGCCGGGTGTCAGGTGTTGAGCGTTTGAAGGACGATCATCAAGTAATTTTATTGGACGATGCTTTTCAACACAGGGCATTGAAAGCCGGACTTAACATTTTGCTGTTCGACTATAATAAATTGCATGGGCCACAACTAATGTTGCCTGCCGGAGACCTGCGTGAACCCACGAGCGGTAAAATGCGGGCTGACATTTTGATTGTAAGCAAATGCCCTCCAGGAATGAATGCAGCAGAACAGGAATCTATCGCGGCCAGGCTGAAACCTTACCCAAAACAGCATTTATTTTTTACGTCTATTGCGTACCAAGCCTTATTCGGTTTTGGAGATTCTCAGCAGGCGACGTTGAAGGTCGGCAGTACAGTCTTTTTGCTGACAGGCATTGCCGGATCGGCCCCACTCGTAAAGCATTTACAGGACGCAGGTTGCAACGCGGTCCATCACAAATATGCCGATCATCACACCTTCACCTTAAAAAATATCACTAAACTTGTCGATGATTTTAATGCCTCGGCATCGGCTGATAAATTAATTATAACGACAGAAAAAGATGCCGAGCGGCTTAAGCGGCCCGAAATATTAGAACTGTTAAAAAACCTGCCGGTAATGGTTCAGCCTATTGGTGTGCAGTTTTTAAATAACGAAGGTGCTGCTTTTAATAATTTGATAGAAAACTATGTTAGAAAATATACAACGCACAGCGGCATACATTAAAAGCCGCATTGGCGATTTTGAGCCCGAAGTGGGCATTATTTTAGGAACGGGGCTTGGTGGTTTAGTTGACGAGATAGCAATTGAGAAACAATTACTATACCCTAATATCCCGGACTTTCCCATCTCAACCCTCGAATTCCACTCGGGCAGATTGATCTTTGGTACTTTGTCAGGTAAAAAGGTGATCGCCATGCAGGGGCGCTTCCACTACTATGAAGGCTACAATATGCAGCAGATCATTTTCCCGGTGCGGGTGATGAAAGCGCTTGGTATTAAAACGCTTTTCGTGTCTAACGCCAGCGGCGCGCTCAACCCCGACTTCATAAAAGGCGACCTGATGATCATCAATGATCACATCAACCTGCAGCCTACCAATCCGCTTATTGGCGCGAATGAAGATGAATTAGGCCCGCGTTTTCCGGATATGAGCGAGCCCTACCAACAAAACCTGATACAAAAAGGCATCGAAGTAGCCAAAAACAACAATATCAACTGCCACACGGGCGTTTATGTTGCGGTTACAGGTCCGAGCCTTGAAACACGTGCCGAGTACCGTTATCTGCGCATTATTGGTGGCGACGCCGTAGGCATGAGTACCGCGCCTGAGGTAATTGCGGCCAACCACATGGGCTTGCCGGTTTTTGCGATATCGGTTTTGACAGATGAGGGTTTCCCTGATACGCTGAAGGCGGTATCCATTGATGAGATCATTGCTGTTGCACAAACCGCCGAACCAAAAATGACATTGATACTTAAAGAACTGATCGCAGGGCTTGATGCTTAAAAAGTGCAGTTATTTATTGGTGCTATTGCTTACCCTTACTGCCCTAAGGTCGGTAGGGCAATCAACCTATCCGGGTACGCCGCCGGGCACCCAACCTACTAATTATGGCCGCGATACGGTTAAGTCAAAGCCCAAACTGACTGACGAACAGTTGATGGATACCCTGCGCGCCAAGGAAGACCGTAAGAAGGATACCGTAATATTCAGCGCTAAATTTATACGTGTTACCAGCGAACGGTTGCTTAACGATAGTACACAGGTTTTTCCGCTTGATACTACACTAAGAAACTTTGAGAATTACAGTCCGCTTTACCAGGTTACCAGTCCGCGCATTGGTTTGGGCAGTGTGGGGTTAGCGCAGCGGCCATTGTTGTTCGAGCCGCCTAAAACTCTAGGATTTGATATTGGGCAGCATGCGTATGACCCTTATCTGCTTACTCCAAACGACATTTTATACTACCGGGCGCGTGTGGGTTTCACCAATCTCTATTTGATATCGGGCGGCAAGTCCGAGCAGATATTTAAGGTAATCCATTCACAGAATGTGAAGCCTAACTGGAATGTTGGTGTAAACTATAGCACCATAGGTTCACGGGGTTTTTATGCGCGGCAAAACGTCAGCAATACCAATCTGGCGTTTTTTACATGGTACGAGTCTAAAAACAAACGCTATAATTTGTTGGGCAATATCATCTATAATAACCACAAGGCACCTGTAAACGGCGGAGTGGTTAACCAGGCAATATTTGGATCGCCCGATGGTACCACCACAGCTAACGCGCTTGAGAAAAGCGCCGAGCCGGTTAAGCTGAACACCGCATCAGATGCGGTGATCTCTACAGGGTTTTACTTAAAACAATTCTACTACATTGGCAGGCTGGATAATCTGCGCAAAGGTTCAGATACTTCTAAGGTGCTGCCTACAAACCGCGTGGCCTACACGCTTAGCTATACCAGCACCCAGTATAAGTTTTTGCAAAACGAAACCGACCAGTACCGCGTATTTCCGGACTATTTTTACAGCGCCACCAATTCGCGCGATTCATTGCGGATCAACCATCTGCAAAATGATTTTAACTATTCGTTCTACCTGAGAGGCAAGTCTGATTCGTTTGTGAAAAACGAGCTAAAGGTAGACCTGGGGCTTACCCAGGACCTTTACCATTACACACAGAATGTACTCGATTCGGTGATCAACCAATTCGGGACGAAGATTCCGCTCTCTGTCAAAAAAGGCCAGAACGATTTCCAAAATATTACCTTAAAAGCCAGGCTTGGCTATCGCTTTAGCGACCGTGTTGGGCTCGACGCAAACCTGCAGCAGGTTGCCGTGGGTTACAATTTCGGCGATTACCTGTACGATGCCCGGATCAATCTTTATGGCGGAAGTAAGGCAGGGCGCGTATTCTTCGAAGGGTATTCGCAAAGCAACCGTGCGCCATTGGTATTTACCAACTGGATAAGCAACCATTATAATACCGTTGGTTACTCTTTCAAAAATCAGAAGATCAATAACGTCGCGTTCAATTACATCAATGATAAGCTACGATTTAACCTCAAGGCCGAGTATTTCCTCATCAGCGACTATCTTTATTTTACAGCCACTAATGGCGGTATAGACGCGCACCCTGCCCAGGAAGCCGGACCTATTAGTTTGCTGAAGATAAGCGCCGGTAAAGATCTTACCTTTGGCCACTGGCACTTTGACAACTATGCTGTTTATCAGAAAACGGATAAACAACCGCTTTTACGCACGCCTGAGGTCTATGCTTACACCAGTTTGTATTATAGCAAGCTGTTGTTCAATATCCTCAACTCGTCTGTTGGTTTTAATGTGCGGTACAATACCAAATACCTGGCACCGTCCTATGCTGCCGGGTTAAGCCAGTTTTACAACGGGCAGGATGTTACCTTTAATTCCTATCCTATCGCCAGCGTTTTCTTTAAAGCAACCTTGATACGCACCAACATTTTTGCGCAATATGATTATGCTAACCAGGGCTTGTTTAGTAATGGGTACTATACAGTGAACCGCTATCCCGGTCAGCAATCATTGTTTAAGTTTGGTGTCAGCTGGACTTTTTATAATTGATAAAAAGATCATTTGACACCTATAATCCGCGGGTGTAACATGTTACACTTTCCCTATTAAATACTGACTTATTCGTATTTGACACCAAAATGTCAGTGAGATAAACCACTGTGCATCAACGATGCATGATCTTGTCAGTGTTTCAAGATTGCTAAAAATCGTCTAAAAGTGTCACATATTTGTAACAGGTGTTACACTGGCATTGTAATGTCATCAAATGCTAAATAACTATCACTTTATCACGTTTTCTGCTTTTTTTTCTTCGCTGCGGGGAACAAAACGTTGTTCAGAATAAGGCGGTAGCCGGGCGAGTTGGGGTGCAATTTCAGATCAGTCGGCGGGTCGCCTACGCTGTGCTGGTAGTCTTCGGGATCATGGCCGCCGTAAAACGTCCACTGGCCTTTGCCATATTCCCCGTGGATGTAGCGCGCTTCGTTGGCGGTTTTCATTTCGCCCATTACGGTAACGCCGGGCTTTAAAACAGATTTATTGTAAGCGGTTGTCAGGCCCATAAAGCCTTTGATCACCTTATCGTGGTTTTGGGTAAGCATGCTTGGCACCACATCCCACTTGGCCGAAAAATCGAACAGCGTGAAAAAGTCTTCCTCACGGTTCACACGGCGGGTGTAGGTATCGTCGATGTTGCTGAAGATATGCGACATAGGATTTTGATCCAGGTAAAAATTCTGAAAAGCAAAAGTCTGACCGAAGTCCAGTTTTTGTTGTGCATCAGGCGCAGCCGGGTCATGGTCGAACATGGGCTCACAAATATCCGTATTCGCAGCAGCCAGCGCAATGTCAAAGGTATCTGTCCCACTGCACATGGCAAACAGAAATCCGCCGCCGGCGGAAAAATCGCGTATGTGCTGTGCTACGGCCAGTTTCATTTGCGATACTTTTTTGAAACCCAGTTTATGCGCCATGGCCTCCTGCCCTTTTACATCGTCAACATACCAGGGCGTTGTCCTGAAAGCCGCGTAAAACTTGCTGTACTGCCCGGTAAAATCTTCGTGGTGCAGGTGCAGCCAATCATATTTGGGCAGGTCGCCGCGTATCACTTCTTCGTCATACAAAACGTCGTAGGGTATCTC
Source organism: Mucilaginibacter ginkgonis (assembly GCF_009754905.2). Lineage (NCBI taxonomy): Bacteria > Pseudomonadati > Bacteroidota > Sphingobacteriia > Sphingobacteriales > Sphingobacteriaceae > Mucilaginibacter > Mucilaginibacter ginkgonis. The sequence goes on from NZ_CP066775.1 coordinate 1,691,431, forward strand.
GGCGTATTTTAATACCAGGGTAACGGCATCGTCCCACGGCAATTTGCTTTTAGGCGAATACACGGCCACGTGTGGTGCCTTTTCCAGCTTCACTACATCCATATTGGCAGAGGGGTCGTTGATCTCTGCTAAAACACTATTGGCCTTTGCGTCGGCTAAAACCTCGTAGCTTACCCCGCGTATCTTGCACTCGTCTTCTATGTTCTTGGCGTATCCCGTCATGAAACTGCCGCCACGATAATTAAGCAGCCAGTTTAATTCCTGCCCGTTCTTTAACACCCAAAAAGCAATACCGTAAGACTTGAGGTGATCTTTCTGCGCCTCGTCCATCGGGATGAGAATGGAAGCCGCTTTTGTGAATAAGGATAAAAGGAGAAAGGAGAAAGCTAAAAGGTATTGGAACTTATGCATGCGGTAACTAAATTAACGAATATTTAATGAAGCTATTACAACCGGGCGTCATTGCGAGGAATATCATGACGAAGCAATCTCCAAATTAGGCTCAACTAATCGGGGATTGCCACGTCGTCCCTATCGGCACTTCTCGCAATGACGTTTATGTTTACACACATTATTCTTACCTTTGCCACCCTATGAGCAAAGCAATAATCAAAACAGAAAAAGGCGACATGACCGTTGAATTCTACGATCAGGATGCCCCTAATACCGTTAAAAACTTTTTAGACCTGGCTAAAAGCGGGTTCTACAATGGCGTAACGTTCCACCGTGTGATCCCTAATTTTGTTGTACAGGGCGGCGACCCAACAGGTACAGGCGCGGGCGGTTCTGGCAAACGTATTGATTGCGAATTAACAGGCGGTAACCAATATCACGATCGTGGTGTGCTGTCAATGGCACACGCGGGCCGCAACACCGGCAGCTCACAATTTTTTATCTGCCATAGCCGCGATAATACAGCCCACCTTGACCGCAACCATACTTGCTTTGGTAAAGTGGTAGAGAACGTCGAAGTGGTTGACCAGATCCGCCAGGGTGATAAAATTACCGGCGTTGAAGTTATAGAAGGATAAATTCTGTTGTGAGTTGTGAGTTATAGGTTGCAAATAAAATTGCACACAATTCATAACTGATAATAGACAACTAAATCATATGAATATACACGGAATAGTTGCCGTATCGGGAAAACCCGGTCTTTGGCGGGCCATTGCGCAAAATAAAACCGGCTTTGTTTTAGAAAGCCTTGATGCGGCTAAAACCAAATTAGTAGTTAACACAGCTACAGCGAAGTTAGCTGCGCTTGACGAGATCACTATTTTTGGTAACGAAGACGACATTAAACTGACCGATGTGTTAGAGAAAATGAAGTCGACCACTGATATTCCAGACCCTAAAGCCGACGGAAACAAGCTGCGCGCTTACTTCTACGAAGTTGCCCCCGACCATGATGAAAGCCGGGTTTACAGTTCTGACATAAAGAAGGTGATCAGCTGGTTTGGCATCTTAAAAGATCATCCCGGTTTTAATGAGGCAGCAAATGATGATGCACCGGTTGCTGCTGAAGAGCCTGCTGTCGAAATACCTGCTGAAAAAATTGCAGAACCTGCTGCAGCTGAGGCAAAGCCGAAGGCTAAGAAAGCGGCTGCTAAGAAATAGAAGAAGCTTATCATCTACCATGTCATTGCGAGCGAAGCGCGGCAATCTTAGCATATGCGATAGAATGTCCTCTGAGATTGCTTCGTGTCTCGCAATGACACATACTGCTATAAATCGCTTAGCCCTCTCCTTGGGAGAGGGTTGGGTGAGGCAAAACCTTAACACTCCACCTGTTCGCACTTCTCTGTCACCAGTTCGGCCTCAAAGGTGCAATGCGAAATCTCAAGATGTTCTAAGCGGTGGCGCAGGTCTTTTTTAATGGTATTGAAGTGGACGATATTTTCCTTGTCGACCACGATATGCGCGGTCAGGGCGTTTTCGGTGGTACTTAGCGCCCAAACGTGTATGTGATGCACATCAACTACGCCTTTGCCTTTTAATAATTCTGCTTTTATTTTCTCCAGGTCCATTTCGGCCGGTACGCCGTCCATTTCCAATATCACGCTATGTTTTAACAAGCGCCAGGTGCCGGCTATGATGACAACCACAATAACGAGGCTAACAATACTATCAATAATGTACAGGTGGGTGAAGTAAATAACCACTCCGGATATGACCACACCAAGCGATACCAGCGCGTCGACCGCCATGTGCAAGTATGCGCCTTTAATATTCAGGTCTTTATCTTTATCCTTTACAAAAAGGAAAGCAGTAACAGCGTTCACGCCGATGCCTGCCAGGGCTACCCACGCAATGGTGATCCCCTCTAAAGGATGAGGATGCAAAAGCCGCATGGCGGCCTCGTAAGCAATGATCGCGACGGCTGCTAACAGAATGACCGCGTTAATTAAAGAAACAATAATTGTGGACCGTTTATAGCCGTATGTATAACGTGAGGTCGAGCTTTTCTTTGCCAGTTTAAATGCCAGCAATGCTAAAGCTAAACTTGCCACGTCACTAAGGTTATGTCCGGCGTCTGTCAATAACGACAATGAACCCTGCGCCCAGCCAACTACAGCTTCTACCACAACGAATGCCGAATTAAGCAGGATACCAACTATAAACGCGGTGTTGATGTGATCAAGCTTTGGAGCATGGTTATGATGGTGGTGCGAGTGGTCGTGATCGAGGGCCATGCTGCTATATAAAGTGCCTTAAAAATAAAGCCCAAAGTATCAGCAGCATCAGTGCGTATTTTACCGCATAGTATAAAGTTCGGTTAAACGCCTTTAACCTTTTGCCTACCAGGCGAATAGAGTATACGTACCTGAAAATCTTATTTATGTTACCGGTCTTGTCCGTCCCCATGTTTGGCGAAGCTGCAGACGCGATGATAAACCAGCCAAAGAAACTGTTCCACGCACGGCCGAAAATGGTTTTAACAGGGCGTTCAACATCGCAGAACAATATCAAGCGGTCTTTATCTGTATCATTATGGGCATGGTGAATGTAGGTTTCATCGAACATTACATCGTCTCCGTCTTTCCAGGCATAAGGCTGCCCGTCAACAACGATGTTGCACATCTCTGAGTTTGGCGTGATCAAACCTAAATGGTAACGCAGCGAACCGGCGTATGGGTCGCGATGGGGCATTAGTTGGCTACCTGCCGGCAAAACCGCGAACATGGCAGCCTTTATGTTTGGCGTATTCTTCAAAAACTCCACGGTTTGCGGGCAATGCTGCATTGCCGACGGGTGAAAATCACCATACCATTTTAAATAAAAACGTTTCCATCCGCGGCGAAAAAATGAGTTAAAACCAACATCGTTCAGCGTGTCAGAGCCTTTTATCAGCTCGGCTTGTTCAAGCTGGATAGCTTCATCCCGGATAGTTTGCCAATTGGTTTTAAGCAGATTCAACTGTGGAAAATTGGCCGTGCTGATATAGGGTTTGTTCTCTACCGCGGACAAGGCGTACATAGGCACATTGATGGGCGCCATAAAGGTAGAATGATCTGACACCTGGCGGAAAAACTTATACCGTACCCTGCCACGGTAGTGCACAATAACGGTTGCTATGATCAAACTATAAAGTATAAAGAACTTTACAGACAGTAATTCATGTAAAATGGATTGCATGTAACGGGATTAACTTTATCAAAATTACCATTAAAGCCCTTTAAAACCAAAGTTGCTGGATAGTAATTAGATATGGCTGACTATCGGTGATGGTAAGGCTCCCCTTTTATAATGGTGAACGCACGGTATAGTTGCTCTACAAAAAACAACCGTACCATTTGGTGCGAGAAGGTCATCTTAGAAAGTGATAGCTTATCGTTCGCACGCTCATGTACTGTTCGGTCGAAACCATAGGGCCCTCCCACTACAAAAACAAGATTTGAAATCGAGGCTATAGCCTTATTGTTTAAGTAGTTCGAGAACTTAACCGAGGTGTATTCTGTTCCGTTCTCATCCAGCAGGATCACAAAATCAGTTGCATTAATCCGCTTTAAAATCAGCTCGGCTTCCTTGCTTTTCTGCTGATCTTCTGATAGCGCCTTCGTATTTTTTAATTCGGGCAGATCAACTATCTCTGCTTTACAATAATGTTTCAGCCGTTTCAAATACTTGTCTATCCCCTCCTTAACATAGGCGTCTTCGGTCTTTCCAACAGTAATCAGGGTGATCTTCATGAGGCCAAAATTAGCACAATCGGCGGCAACAAAAAAGCCGACCCTGTTAGGGGTCGGCTGTGTGTAAAGTCGGTTTCGAATTACTTATCGGCCACCACTTGGTGCACCACCTGGTGCGCCGCCGTTTTGGTCACCTTGTTTGATATCATCATTGTTAATACCTTTTTTCTTCTCGGCGCTAAAGTTTAGCTTACCAAAGTTGTAGCTAAAGCTGATACCGAACGAGCGGAACGGGAACGCGGTGCTGCTGTGCTGGCTAAAGCCTGCGCTGGTGATATCCTGGTTAAAGTATTTGTTTTCGCTAAACGGCGTAACTGTGTTGAAACCAAGGGAAGCTTTCTTGTCCCAGAATTGTTTTTTAACACCTATTACATAGATACCGAACGACGGGCTGGTACCTTGTATAGTACGACGGGCAGAGTTAGTAAAACCAAAGCCCTCGGCAATAAAGCCTTTACCAAAGTCTACAGAGGCGCTGGCAAAGCCTGTGTACTGCCAGTAAACACCGGTTTGGCTAAAGAACGACGCGTATTGCGAATAAACTTTAGGGTTGTAGGTATAAGCATTGATGCTACCGCGAAGCGTTAACCATTTAACCGGGTTAACAGAACCAAAGATGCTGCCACCTACAGAATGGTTTTGACCGATGTTTTGGTTAGTAGATCTTGTACCGGTAATTAACGTACCGTCTAACACCTCGCTAAGCGGCGTTAAGATACCCTCGATCAGGCCATTAGTTTGTTTATAATAAACAGACGCGTTGATGATCGATGTACCAATAAACGTATTGTAGTTGAACTCTACCGTTTGCGAAACTTCCGGTGCCAATGTTGGGTTACCAACGCTTTGGCTTTGCGGGTTAGCACGGTTGATGAACGGGTTTAATAACAACAAGCTTGGGCGTTGTATACGTTTGCTGTAGCTTAACTTGATGGTATTGGTAGAGTTGATCATTTTTTGCAATGTCAAGCTCGGGATAAACGTACCATAGTTTTGGCTAAAGCCGGTTAGGCCGGTAAGCACTGTTTCCGGGTTACCTTTAATGTCTGTGTTTTCATAACGTGCACCAGCCAAAATAGAGTAGCTTTTTGGAAGTGTAAACGTTAAAACGCTGTAACCTGCAACCACGTTCTGATCGTAATCATAAATGTTCGAGTTGTTGTTATCTAATACAAAGCTACCGCCGTTTAGGCCGTAAACCTGATAGTTACTGTTCAGCTTTCTGACGATGGTTTTGCCACCAGCTTCTATCTTTAAGAATTTGGTAGCTGGCAGGGTGTAGTCAACCTGACCGGTATACTCGTTGTTGCGGCCATCATTGCTGCCTTTTTGGTTAGGGTTAACGGCAGTGTAAAAGTTAAGGTAGTCTGTATTTACAATGCTGTGGCTCCATTGGCCTGATATGGTCAACTCCTCACCTTCTTTCTTAAACTTATGTGTGTAGTCAAGGTTCCAGTCAAAGCCACCAAACTTGTTGTGGTTTGTAGTAGTGCCGGTGTAGCTTAAGTTACGTGTCGCATCGGCAAAGCCTGCAAGTTTTGCTGCAGAGTTACCCTCTATGTTAAAACCACCCTGGTTTAAACGGATTGTTGAGCTGAAACTGTTATAATTGTTTACATCGTAACCTGCTGTAACAGAACCAATGGCGCCATAACGTTTAATGGTACTTTCAGACGTACTGTTTAAGGTATGGTCATTGGCGTTGCCCGCGTTAAACACCTGGTTAAAGGTGGTGATAGATTTTTGAGGCCATGTAAAGTTACCGCCTGCGTTTGCAGATAAGCTAAAACGGTTTTGATTATAGTTAATGTTGGCATTACCATTGTTTTGGCGTGTACCTACACCACCGCTGATAGATCCGCTGATACCTGATACGTTTTTCTGCTTAGTAATGATGTTGATGATACCGGCAGAACCTTCCGCGTCATATTTTGCAGACGGTGAAGTGATCACCTCTACGCTTTTGATCTGGTCTGCAGGGATGGTTTTTAATACGTCTGACACGCTGGCCGACATAGCACCTGATGGTTTACCGTTGATCAATACACGCACGTTTTGGTCGCCGCGTACAGAAACATTACCGTTAATGTCTACTGCAACCAAAGGCACTTTTTGTAACACATCGCTGGCGTTACCACCCGTAGAGGTGATATCTTTCTCTGCATTAAAAACAATCTTGTCGATATGGTTTTCGATCAGTGCTTTCTGACCGGTTACTTTAACCTCGTTTAATGTTTTTGAGCTTGGGGCTACAACCACTTCGCCGATATTCATATCGGGTTTTGATAAAGTTGTTGTAACCGGGTCGATAGTTTTATTTGGGTAGCCGATGAAGCTTACCACAATTTTCCATTTACCGGCTTTAACATTGTCCAGTTTAAAGCTACCTTTCGAGTCGGTCAGTACACCGTTCAGAGGCACTTTACCGCCGCTGCGGAAGATACTTACAGTAGCATAGTCAAGGGGTTTTTTAGAAATTGAGTCGATTACAACGCCCGATATACGGCCGGTAATTGTAGAACCTCCGCCGCCTACGCCCATTTGCGCTTTGGCAGATATTGCAAGTGAAATAATTGCGAAAAGTAGTATTATACGTTTCATTTAGAATGATTTTTGGGAATTAGAGGCGCGAAAATAGGAAATGTTACAGGTTGTTTTAATTAATTTAAAAAAACAACGTAACAAAAGTGTAACAAATACACCAGGAACGAAATTATACGCCGATTATGATATTGACTATGAGTGAGTTACCGACTTTAAGGCGCGGATTATTTGTCGCTTGATTTTTGTTTCACCACTACAAAAACATCTTCATTTTCTTTTTTCATGAAGTACTTTTCGCGGGCAAATTTCTCTAAACGGGCCTTGTCACTGGTAAGTTCTTCCAAGTCTTTAGATACCCGCTCGGTTTCCTTTTGGTAAAAGTCGCGCTCTTGTTTAAGCTTGTTTACCTGCTGGTGCTGCTGGTACTGGGTGTACACATCGTTCTTATCAAAGAAGATCATCCAAACGGCAAAGGCTACCGTTACCAAAAAATATTTATTGCGTACCAGGTTTAAAAGGCGTTGCATATCAGCAGGTTGTGATTGATGGAATAAATATAAAGAATTAGTTAAACAAGTTGCAAAGAATATTAATCAACATATCAACGCCTGCCTTTATTCCCGCCACGGCCAAATCCGCGGCCACGTTTTGGTTGCGATGCCTTGTTAGCCTTATTTTCTTTTTGCTGCAGTTCCAGCTTTACGCGCTCGGCAGCAGTCAGCTCCTTTAACGGATATGGGTGGGCAGCATCCACCGGAATAGTTTTACCTATCAGTTTATGAATATCTTTAAGCAGGTCTTTTTCTTCTTCATCTACAAAGGCGAAAGCCGTACCATTTAAGCCTGCCCTGCCTGTACGGCCAATGCGGTGTACATACGTTTCCGGTATCTCTGGTAACTCATATTGGATAACGTGGCTTAGATCGTCAACATCTATACCGCGCGCCGCGATATCCGTAGCCACTAAAACCCTTGTAGTGCTGTTCTTAAAATTGGTTAAGGCGCGTTGGCGGGCATTTTGCGATTTGTTACCATGAATGGCCTCGGCAGTCACCCCTGCTTTGTGCAGGTCTTTCACCACTTTATCAGCACCATGTTTGGTGCGGGTAAATACCAACACACGGCCGATGCTCTTGTCTTTCAGGATGTGCGAAAGCAACAGTTTCTTATCCGGCTTACCTACAAAATAAACCGATTGGTTGATCGTATCTGCAGTCGAAGAAACAGGTGTAACCTCTACCTTTTCTGGTTTGTACAATATCGTATCCGCAAGTGTCTGTATCTCCTTAGGCATGGTAGCCGAGAAAAACAGCGTTTGCCTTTTAGCCGGTACTTTAGCGATGATCTTTTTTACATCATTCACAAAGCCCATATCCAGCATACGGTCGGCCTCGTCTAAAATTAAAACCTGCAGGTGCGAAAGGTTCACAAAACGCTGGTTCATCAAATCGAGCAAACGGCCGGGCGTGGCTACCAATATATCTATTCCGCGACGCAAGGCATCCACCTGCGGGTTTTGTGATACCCCGCCAAATATTACTGCGTGCTTAATACCGGTGTGCCGGCCGTAAGCGGCGAAACTTTCATCTATTTGTATAGCCAGTTCGCGGGTTGGGGTAAGCACCAGGGCTTTAATGGTTTTTTGTTCCTTGTGCTGCGTACGGTTGTTATAAAGATTTTGCAGCACGGGAATGGCGAACGCTGCCGTTTTACCGGTGCCTGTTTGCGCGCAACCCAAAAGGTCTTTGTGCTGTAAAATAATGGGTATAGCTTGTTCCTGGATTGGCGTAGGCGTGGTATATCCCTCTATTTTTAAAGCCTTGAGGATAGGCTCAATTAATTTAAGATCCTGAAATAACATTTATCTGATTTGCAATGGGCTGTTGAGATGTACTATAAAATGTGCCCTGTGATTTTGTGCAAATATACAGAATATTATCTATGTGAGACGTCGTATTAAAGGCCCTTAACGAAGGTGAAGCATTATCGGCTAATTATCCCTCTACTATCACCATATGTTTTAATTATGCTGGATAATTGACTCACCGTCTTACTTATAAACGTTTGATCAGTTGTGAATTCAAACCCTAAAACGTTTTCTGGCTCGCTGGACTCATAAAGGGTTCCGGTCACCGCAACATGGCCTAGACTATCATAGACTAATTTAAATTTTAGGTTATCGTCGTAATAATTGGAAAAACTAACTTCGCCTTTAAGTACGTTATTAATCTTAGACAATTGGGTATATAACTCAAACATTTGGCCGGTTGAAGTCCAAATGGCGCATGCCCCAATGAAGCATCCAGCCTTAATGTTCACTAAACCTTTAATATCATATCCTCCGAGAAACGTAGTAGTATCTGGAAATCCCAACACTTCGCCGAATATTATCTCTATTTTATGGACGCCGTTTGTGACACAAAAACTTTCTTTCATAAAATTTGATAAAAAAAATATCCGTTAGCAGGATGTTAACGGATATTAAATCTATAAAATTATTGCTAATTACCTGTTCTTAACGTATTTAAAATCTTTACCGATGAACTTAGCGTTAGCGCCAAGCTCCTCTTCTATACGTAACAACTGGTTGTATTTAGCGATCCTGTCTGAACGTGAAGCCGAACCGGTTTTGATCTGACCGCAATTTAACGCTACTGCTAAGTCGGCGATAGTTGCGTCTTCTGTCTCGCCAGAGCGGTGGCTCATTACAGATGTATAACCGTTGGTTTGTGCCAGCGACACCGCGTTGATGGTCTCAGTTAAAGAACCTATCTGGTTAACCTTTACCAATATCGAATTAGCGATATCCTGATCGATGCCTTGTTGTAAACGTTTAACATTGGTTACAAACAAATCGTCGCCAACTAACTGAACCTTATCACCAACTTTTTCGGTCAATGTTTTCCAGCCATCCCAGTCATCTTCGGCCATACCGTCTTCAATAGAAATGATAGGATATTTAGCCGCTAACGATGCCAGGTATTCTGCTTGCTCTTCGCTGGTGCGGATAGCCCCTTTATTGCCTTCAAATTTAGTGTAGTCATATTTGCCGTCAACGTAAAACTCCGACGCAGCACAATCAAACGCCAGGAAAATGTCTTTTCCCGGTACATAGCCCGCCTTCTCGATAGCTTTTAAAATGGTTTCAACGCCATCCTCTGTACCGTCAAAGGTCGGTGCAAAACCACCTTCGTCGCCCACTGCTGTAGAAAGGCCTCGGTCATGCAAGATCTTCTTCAGGTTGTGGAACACCTCTGTACCCCAGCGCAATGCTTCAGAAAATGACGGTGCGCCTGCAGGCATGATCATAAACTCCTGGAATGCGATAGGCGCGTCTGAGTGAGAACCACCGTTAACGATGTTCATCATTGGAATAGGCAATGTGTTGGCGTTAACCCCACCTACATAGCGGTACAACGGCTGACGGCTTTCTTGTGCTGCAGCTTTAGCCACTGCTAAAGAAACACCTAAAATTGCGTTAGCCCCTAATTTACCTTTATTTTCTGTACCGTCTAATTCTATCATTAATGCGTCGATAGCGTTTTGCTCAAAAACGTCTACGCCTTGCAGTTCTTTAGCAATTATATCATTTACGTTGGCAACGGCGGTTAACACGCCTTTGCCCATAAATTTAGATTTGTCGTTGTCACGAAGTTCTACCGCCTCATGCGCACCTGTTGATGCACCAGACGGAACAGCGGCACGGCCTAATGCGCCGTTTTCTGTCAAAACTTCAACCTCAATGGTAGGATTGCCGCGCGAATCGAGTATCTGGCGGGCGTGAACGTCAATAATTAAGCTCATGTGTAGTCAGTTTTTAATGGTCATTGTAAAAATTTACAAATCGGTTGCTAAGTTAAAGCAAAAACGGAAAATCGAAAGTTTATTTGTGTTTAATGGACACTTTGAGAATTTGTATTCAAGAATTTACACTTCCCACTTGAACGTCTTTATTGCAACAGCATAAACTAATTAATACCAACAGGTTATTCAGGCCAGATCTTTTTTAGTTTTATAGTATAAATTCTTTTTGTTCGATATGTCAAAACTTTTGCGGTCATGTGATTGAAATCGACGCTATTAGCAATCAATTTATCTCCCATAGCTTCGAAATCGTAATGGTCCGTTACATAGCAAAGCTTTGATATTGAATGGAATAAAACATTCCAGGTTACGCCAGTTGGAAGGTCATAGACTTCGTAGCTTATAAATTGTAAGGGTTGTTTTATTCGCTGCCTTTTAAATTCAATACTGTGATCTCTGTTCTTAACCCTATATAGTTCGCGTGTTTCTTTACCAACTTTCAATAGTAGCCTATAATAAAAGACATTTTTCCCTGCTGTTAACGAACTATCAATTTCAAGTTTGGGAATGGCGTGTTCTTGGTACTTACGTAATGTTTTCGGTTGATTACAAATGAAAATTAAACAAAAAGTTGCTATTCCAAATATCGATTTTGTTACTTGCCAGTGCTCTAAACTTCCCACTTGAACGTCTTGATTGCCACGCCATAGATCACCACACCCCATGCTAAAAGGATCAATAACTCTTTGCCAACGTCACCAATTCCGGCGCCCTCGAAAGCCACTTGGCGCATAGCATTATTGAGATGCGTAAGCGGTAACACTTCGCTAATGTGTTGTAATATTTTTGGGAACGCGCTGGTTGAGAAGAAAGTGCCCGATAATAAGAACTGTGGTAAAGTGATGAGGTTTGATATCGGCGGAACTGAACTTTCATTCTTAGCCAGGCCCGACACCGTAAAACCAAAACCCATAAAAATCAGCAAACCAAAGAACGCCAGGATGAGCATGTTTATGACCGTTGTCCAGCCATGTATCAACGTAAAGCCAAATGCATAATGGCCGATGAGGATAATGAACAAGGCACCGGTTAAACCAAAGGTGATCCGTGCAAGCATCTCGCCAAGGATGATGCTATAACGTTTTACCGGAGTGGCAAAAAAGCGTTTGATCACCAGCGTTTGCCTTAAACTAAGGAATACGAAGGCTGTGCCGAACACACCCGTGCTTAACAATGAGAAACCAAGCTGCCCGGGTAATATAAAATCAATGTATTTGTACTCGCGGCCGCTTACTGTTTCTTCTTTGAGCGAAACAACCGGCGGAGGCGCTGTACTAACCGCACTATTTATTCTGAATAAAATACTGTTTAACAAAGACTTAAGGATATTGCCTTTCTCTAATGAAGCTTTGGTGTACTTAACGTTTACCACATACGGAGGTTGGGCATTCTGTTTTTTAATGTCGATGACCGCGTCGAGACTGCCCTTTTCGAGGTTCTTTTTAAGCAGGCTGTCGGTTAATTGAGTATTTAAACGCACCACACTAACGGTCGTCAACGCTTTGTAGATAGGGCTCAACGTATCAGCACCTTTCGCGACACCTACATCTACCGTTACACCGCCCCCGCCGATATTGGCAAATACAACGATGAAGATGAGCGGAAAAGCCAGTGTAAATACCACGGCCGATGGGCTGCGCAGTATAGATCTTAAACTTGCCCTGGCTATGGCAAGCGTGGCGTTTAAATTGCTGTATGGTTTTTGGTTACTCATTTTACCTCTCCCCAACCCTCTCCAAAGGAGAGGGAGTTTTAAAATTTGATTTGATTAATTGTGATGCCAAGGTCTATGGTCTATCAGCTATTAGCTAATTCTCTCTCCACTCCTTACCCGTGAGGTTTATAAATACATCCTCGAGGTTAGCGTTCTTCACTTCCTTTTTACGCTCAAAGCCCGATGCTACCAGGTTATCAATAAATTTATCGGGTGTGTCTATGCCGATGATCTGCCCGCCGTCTACAAAGGCAACACGGTCGCACAGCACCTCTGCTTCATCCATATAATGGGTGGTGATAACTACTGTGGTGCCTGCAGCGCGAATATCGCGTATCAGGTCCCAAAGGTTGCGGCGTGCCTGCGGATCAAGGCCGGTAGTAGGTTCGTCCAGGAAAACAATGCGCGGTGAGTTAATGAGTGTCGTAGCTATTGAGAACCGCTGCTTTTGCCCGCCCGAAAGGTCTTTGTATTTGGCTTTGGCTTTATCAGTGAGCGCCACCTTCTCCAGCATTTCCATAGGGCTTACCTCCACCCCATACAAACCACAGAAAAGTTTAACTAACTCCGCAAGGTTAAGGTTAGGGTAATATCCCGCAGCCTGTAACTGTACGCCAATGCGCTTTTTAATGTTACCCGGGTCGGCATCAACGTTGTAGCCGTCGACGATCACCTCGCCAGAGGTTTTATCACGTAAGGTTTCAATAATTTCGAGCGTGGTGGTTTTGCCGGCTCCGTTGGGGCCAAGCAAGCCGAATATTTCGCCTTCAAAAACTTCGAAACTGATGCCATTTACCGCAGTAAAATCATCGTACTTTTTTACCAGGTTACTTACCTTGATAATGGGGTCTTTTACCATACGCTAAATGTAATATTTAGCCGGGTAAAAATTGAGAGAATTTTTCGGAACCGTTATTTCTTCTTCGGCCCTTTTTTCAGTTCGCTTTCAGATTTTAAAACGGTTTGGCCTTTGTCGGTCTTCAGAGTGACCGCAGGTTCCTCTTTAGTGCCCTTGCGCTTAACTTCGGCTCCTTTAATTCTCTTGTTAACAGTCTTGGTTTCTTTCTTTACCACTTTGCCTTCGGCTTCGTGCGCGCCCCATTCCCAGTGTACGGTATCTCCTTTTTTCATGATTGCCTTTAAGGAAGGGGTGCAAAAAGAGTGCCTGTTTAATGTCGGTGCCAACAGGTGCCCACCAAAAACAACAGCGCAACTAAACCGGTAAAGAATTTCATAGGCAGATGTACACTTTCTTTCACTACGCTAAAATTGCGCTGTCGGGTTGCCATTATGGCTATTTATTGACTAACTGGCATTTTGTGCCGATTAATTCGTAAGCGTATGAAATATGTGGATCAATACCTCGGCTTTTTCAATGAGGTAAATGACGGTGTTGATGAGTAGTGTTTTCATGATCTTTTGTTTTGTTGACACTACAAAGTTGTATCGTACGGTGCGTTTTGCCGAACGGTTTTAGGTAAGCGACGGCATTTCTTCGGTAAACGAAATATACCGCTGGCCGAATAATGACTTGGCGGTGAAAACTATCAGCGAACTATTGCGGATAACCGTTGTTAAGGTATTTCACATCAGCCGGTATATGCAAACAGCAAAGATAATACGCCACAGACACAAGTTTCACCACTACATGAACGACGATCTGAAGTCGGTTACAGAAGAGACCCATTTCAAAATTGTCTTTTCCAACCCTAAAGAGTTCGACTTATTCCGTGAATGGATCAAGAAACATGGCGGCGAGTATATTTATAACAAAGAAGAAAGCAAGCAAGAAGGCACGTTCCCTAAGGTGCCCATGTTTCATGACGAGATATGCTGGTGCGATATCATGACGTATTACCTGCTTCACGTGGCGGGCTTTAGTTATCACTCAGCATTGAGCCCTTATAAGGGCGAGGTATATGTGAAAGAGTAAATTGAGATTTAACAATCAAGAACGGATTTGCTCCTGAAATTCATTTCTCAGCGTAACAAGGCAAGAGTTGCATAGGCACCCGTCATAACTTTCACTGATGTATTGCGTTTCATTTATCGTCAGTTGTACCTTAGTGCATTCACATTTGGTATAAGAATTTGCTTTACACTCGAAAGCTGAACCGCACCTGTCGCAGCGGATGATCTCATGTTTTGAAGATGTAAGCATTTGCAAATTTACGGGACAGCATAAAAGCAAGCAATTGTCTTAGGCTACTATTTACATTGTCATTCAGAGCGGAGCGAAGAATCTTGTAGAATAGGCACTTACATTAAGATGCTTCGACAGGCTCAGCATGACAAAGTGTAAATGATATCTTCTCTAATCAGCCAGCGGTACAAACTTCATAGAAACAGAATTTACGCAGTGGCGTGTGTTTTTAGTAGTAAATCTTTCGCCGGTAAATACATGGCCCAAATGCGCGCCGCAGTTGGCACAAAGTATTTCAGTACGGCTACCATCGGCATCCGTTTCGCGGCGTACTGCGCCGGGGATCTCGTCATCAAAACTTGGCCATCCGCAGAATGATTCGAACTTGTCTTCGCTGCGGTATAGCGGCGCGTCGCAACGGCGGCATACGTATACGCCCTGCGCTTTATTATTTAGCAATTCGCCGGTAAATGGGCGTTCGGTTCCTTTATGAAGTATTACCCGTTCTTCTTCGGGCGTCAGTTTATTGTATTCCATTATTCTAATTACACCGGTGATTTCGCTTTCACCCGTTAACGATATAACGTCCTGGTTCAGGGTTTGTGTTTATTGATGCGCACGAAAACCATTTTTGTTGCAGGGCAATTACTTTTCTCGGCAACATGATCTAATGGCACAAGTATGTTGCCTTCGGGATAGTAAACAGCCACATTACGGTCAGGGATGTCATACCGTACAATAACAAAAAGCTTTGCTTCACGCTTAACGCCATCGTAATGACTTGAGATATTTACTCTATCACCAGCTTTTAAACCCGCTAACGCGATGTCCTTTTCATTCATTAAAACCACGCGACGTTCGTTATTTATTCCGCGGTAACGGTCATGCAAACCATAGACCGTGGTATTAAACTGGTCGTGGCTGCGGATCGTCGTTAAAAAGTATTCACCGTCTTTTATATCATGCACAGGAAGCGGCGAAATGCTGAAAACTGCCTTCCCCGGTACTTTTTTAGAATTGAATTTACCTGCCCGCGGACCATTTGGAATGTAAAAACCACCCTTTTTACGTATTTCTTTGTTATATTCCTCATGCCCCGGAACAACCTTTTCAATATCATCACGGATGTTATCATAATGCCCGGCGTATTTGTCCCAAGGCACCATGCTTTTAGCGCCCAATGTAGCTTTAGCCAGGTTGCAAACGATCAGCGGCTCGCTCATCATCTGATCTGATATAGGCTGTAGCATCCCTTTTGATTCCTGCACCACACCCATCGAATTTTCGCAGCTTACAATCTGCTGTATGCCGTTAATCATGTCCTTATCACTGCGTGCAAGAGCGGGCAGGATCAACGCCTCTTCGCCATGCACCAGATGGCTGCGGTTTAATTTTGTCGACACATGCACAGACAGTTTCAGTTTTCGCATGGCCTCTGCTGTATAATTGGTATCAGGCGTAGCCGACAAAAAATTGCCGCCCATCGCAAAGAAAACTTTAAGCTTCCCTTCGTGCATGGCTTTAATGCTTTTGACAACGTCTACCCCTTCCTCTTCGGGTGGATCAAATCCGTATACTTCTTTGATCTTGGCTAGTTGTTCGGGTTTGGCTTTGTCCCAGATTAGCATGGTTCGGTTACCCTGCACATTGCTATGGCCACGTACCGGGCACAAGCCCGCGCCGGGTTTTCCAATAGCGCCTTTGAGTAAGGCCAAGTTAACGATCTCGTTTACCACGGCAACGCCGTTAACATGCTGTGTAATGCCCATAGCCCAGCAAATCACTATCTTGCTTTTGGCTGCAAGTATATCGGCAGCCTGCTGCAGCAAACCGGTTGGTACGCCACACGCTACAGAAAGTTCATTAAGGTTGAACGTTTTGATGTGGGTTATGAGATCCTCGTAACCGCTGGTATTTTCATCGATGAATTTTTTATCGAATACGGCTCCCGGTGCTTTGAGTTCTGCCTGATAAAGCAACAACTCAAGTGCCTTAAGCAATGCCATGTCGCCATTGATTTTTACCTGCAAATAAACGTCTGCAATCTGCACGCTGGTACCGATGAAACCTCTCACTGTTTGCGGGTCTTTAAACGCCATAAGTCCGGCCTCTTTAAGCGGGTTTACAGCTATGATCTTAGCATTATTTTCTTTGGCCTTGCGCAAGGCTGTAAGCATTCGCGGGTGATTTGTGCCGGGGTTCTGGCCCATGATAATGATCACCTCGGCGTTATGAATATCGTCAAGCGTGACCGTTCCTTTGCCTATGCCAATGGTGTCTGCCAAAGCAACGCTGGTACTTTCGTGACACATGTTAGAACAATCGGGCATATTATTAGTGCCAAACTCGCGCACAAATAATTGGTACAGGAAAGAAGCCTCATTACTGGTGCGACCCGATGTGTAGAAGACAGCCTCGTTAGGGGAATTAAGCCCGTTTAGATGAGTGGCAATCTTTTTAAAGGCATCGTCCCAACTGATGGGCTGGTAGTGTGTAGCTCCCTTAGGCAAATAAACAGGCTGCGCGATACGTCCTTTTTTACCTATTTCCATATCGGTCAATGCGGCAAGATCCGCCACAGAATTTTCAGCAAAAAATTCAGGTGTTAATTTTTTTAGCGTTGCTTCTTCGGCCAGGGCCTTAGCACCATTTTCGCAATACTCCGCAATAGGCGACCTGTCATCATCGGGGTCCGGCCAGGCGCAGCTGGAACAGTCAAATCCGCCTTTTTGATTCATCTTAAGCAACGCACCCATACCACGCGTTGCACCTGTTTCCTGTAAAATATCAGCAAAAGACGCGGTGATCGCGGGGATACCCGCTGCCCACTTTTTCGGCTCCTCTAACTCAATATCTTGCAGCTTTTCGGGGTTTAATGCAGCCGGTTCTTCTAGCTCCTTACTCATGATCTTTTTTAGCTAAGGGGTTGGGATAGTTGTCACTCTGGTCTTCGTCGACATTTTCCAGGCAGGTAAAATCCTTCTCAAGCAGTAAATGCAGCTGGTTTCCTTTATGTTCAACGCCTACAGTTTCCGTCGCGGTCCATTTATCGGCATCCTTTTCGGGCACAAATAAGGTAATGATGTTATTTTTAAAAGTGGCAAACATATTTGGCTGACTGGTGCGCTGCAAAACGTAAGTTAACTTATCATCGCCGAAATCTAAGATTTCGTGCACCACGCCCTCTTTGGTAAATTTCGCCACGTCTGATTGGGTAAGCCTGTAACGAAGGCTGCCGGCCTTTAATCTAACTTTCATAATTATAAACAAGAGAAGAATGTCTTACGCGGTGGGAACCAGTGTAGATGTTATACCGGCTACCCCGCAAAAAACCTATAAGTGTAATATTAAATTCGGCTGCTAACTGAACGGCCAATGTAGAAGGCGCCCCTACCGCAGCGATAATATTGATGCCTGCCATAACAGCCTTTTGCACTAACTCAAAACTTGCGCGGCCGCTAAGGAGTAATACCTTATCGCCAAGCGGCAGCATATCTGCCATTAACGCAGCGCCGATAACTTTATCCAAAGCGTTGTGCCTGCCGACATCTTCACGAAGGGTAATCAAATCGCCTTCGGTAGTGAACAATGCCGAAGCATGCAGCCCACCGGTGCTGTCAAAAACTTCTTGTTGTTGCCTCAAGATTTCGGGTAGTTGTAAAAGAATATCCTGCTTTACGCTGTTATGGTCTTTCGTATCAATGTAAGTGCCAACCGTACGGATTGCGTTTATAGAACCTTTACCGCAAACCCCGCAGCTGGAGGTGGTGTAGAAATTCCGGTCAGTGTTTTTGAGATTGGCGGTGACGCTTGGCCTAACATTAACCTGTATGACATTTTCTTTATTCTCTGCGCAAGCAATAAAGCAGTGCGATGCGTCTGCTACGTCGTCTTTGCTTTGGATAATGCCTTCAGTAAAAAGAAAACCGATTGCCAGTTCTGCATCATTACCGGGCGTGCGCATCGTCACCGAGATATTTTTGACAGACCTCGCTTCTTCCGGGCCGCTTTCAAGTCTTATCTCAAGAGGCTCTTCAACAGCCAACTCATCTGCAACTTCTGTTGAGCCATGCTGATTTACTTTGACAACAGGCAGCGATATGGATGAAGCGTTAGACATGGTTATAAATATACAACCATGCAGGTATTATGTTAGCAAAATATTAATTGTCATTCAGAGAGAAGCGAAGAATCTTATGCGAATGTTGGTTAGCTACGCTCATTCGCTGTTGGGCTATGTTCTTTTGTCTTAGCAACAAAAGAACCAAAAATGCCAAGTCAGCGCAAGGCTTCTTTTGCCGCAAAAGGCCTTTGCCCTGCAAAATATTTCGCAGGCCCTCATCACACAAGCCCTCAGTGGCGCAAAATATTTATCACCGAAGCTGCGCGCTGATGCTTCGAACGCGGAATATGTTGGCACTGAATTGACAACACCGAAAAATGCGGCATCAGTCTGTGCGGCAACCACAAGCCGTGAAACCAGCACAAGCATTGTAGCGCAGGGTGCAGCCGCGAGTTTCTTTGGTTACTTTCTTTGACGGTCAAAGAAAGTAACAAGCGATATTTACCTCGTATAATTCGGGCTTTCCTTTGTGATCGTGATATCATGCGGGTGCGACTCGCGCATACCGGCAGCGGTAATCCGCACAAATTTAGCATCCTGCAATTGTGGGATATCTGTAGCACCGCAGTAGTGCATACCTGCACGTAAACCGCCAATGTACTGATAGATCACCTCTGCCAAAGTACCTTTGTAAGGTACACGGCCAACAATACCTTCGGGTACCAATTTAGTCACTACGTCTGTTTCGTCCTGGAAATACCGGTCTTTAGAGCCTTTCTCCATAGCATCGACAGAACCCATGCCACGGTATGACTTGAACTTACGGCCTTCGTAAAGGATGGTTTCGCCCGGCGATTCTTCCACACCAGCGAACAGCGAACCGGCCATGATGGAACTGGCACCCGCGGCAATAGCTTTAACAATATCTCCCGTCTGTTTAATACCACCATCGGCAATAACCGGTATGCCTATGTCTTTCAACGCTTCGGCACATTCATAAACGGCGTACAATTGCGGAACGCCTACGCCTGCTACAATACGTGTTGTACAAATGGAACCCGGACCTATTCCTACCTTAACCGCGTCTGCGCCGGCATCGGCCAAAGCGCGCGCTGCATCGGCTGTAGCAATGTTTCCGGCAATGACCTGCAATTCGGGATAAAGGCTCTTAGCTGCCTTTACCATATCTATAACACCCTTTGAGTGTCCGTGTGCGGTATCCACAACAATCACATCCACACCCGCGGCAACTAAGGCTTTTACCCTGTCGATATTATCGCCCGATACGCCAACAGCTGCGCCAACCCTTAGCCTGCCATGCTCATCCTTACACGCTTTTGGGTAATGTTTAAATTTTTGGATGTCCTTAAAGGTGATCAGCCCAACTAGTTTATTGTCGGCATTTATTACCGGAAGCTTCTCGATCTTGTGTGCCTGTAGAATTTCTTCTGCCTGAAGCAAAGTTGTGCCCTCGGGTGCAGTGATCAGCCCATCGCCGGTCATCACTTCGCGCACAGGTTTGCTCATATCTTTTAAGAAACGCAGGTCACGGTTTGTAATGATACCAGACAGTTTGCCATTTGCATTCACTACCGGTATGCCCCCCACCCTGTAATCCTTCATGATCTTTACCGCGTCGCCAACTAATGCGTCAACACTTACAGTAACCGGGTCCTGGATCATACCGCTTTCTGACCGCTTCACCCTGCGCACTTCTTCAGCCTGTTGCGCAATAGTCATGTTTTTATGCAGTATACCAATACCACCTGCCTGCGCAATGGCAATTGCCAGCGACGAACCTGTAACGGTATCCATGGCCGCCGAAACAATTGGCACATTTAACCTGATCTTGCGAGTAAGATAGGTGCTGGTGTCAACGTCGCGCGGTAAAACTTCAGAATAAGCCGGGATAAGCAATACGTCGTCGTAGGTTAAACCTTCGGCAATAAATTTTGAGGGGTTGAGCATGGCAAATAAACTGTTTTGAGTTATAGTTATTTGCCGGGCAAAGGTAGCGTTTTATTTCGGATTTCGAATTTTCAATTTCGGATTTATGCTTACTTACAATCGGCGGACAAAGTATAAATTAGGAGACCTTGTAGGTTAGAAACTTTTATTTTAAATATCGTATTAGTTTTAGTGCGTAGTAGGTCTTAGGTGGAATAAAGATAATATTATGGGCGTTACCCTCCTTCGTTGGGTCGGGCTTTACATTTCAACTCCTCGTCCCAACAATGTCGTTTGGACTGCGGGGTTTTCATTTCAATCCCTAACGCGAAAATTGGAGGTTCTGTTGTCAGCGCGCAGCTTCGGTGATAAATATTTTGCGCTACTCAGGGCTTGTGTGATGATGCTTGCAAAATATTTTGCAGGGCAAAGGCCATGTGCGGCAAAAGAAGCCTTGCGCTGACTTGGCATTTTGGTTACTTTGTTGCTAACACAAAGTAACGAGCCTAGCGGCGATTGAGCGCCTTAAAATAAATATCTCTTTAGGTCCCTATTGAAACCGTGATAACTAAACAGACCTTACATCTTCCCTACCACAACCCTGTACATCTTATCCAGGTCGAGGTATTTGTTAGCGAGTTCTAATAACTGCTCTGATGTAACCGACTTTACAACATCTGTGTATCGTTCGTAATATGAGTAATCTAAGCCCGAGAAGTAAACGTTCTTAAATTTGTCGGCGTGCGAAAAGATGTTCTCTAAACTTCCCAGCAGTGAACCCAGCATATAGTTTTTAACCAGTGCCAGCTCATCGTCAGGTATCAGTTCTGTTTTTAAGAGGATGATCTCTTTCTCTATTTCTTTAAGCGCGTCTGCAGTTACATCGGCACCCACTTCTGTGGCAATAAATAACGCACCTGCATATTTTAATGAGCTAACGCCCGAACCGATGCCATACGTGTAACCTTTATCTTCGCGAATGTTGTCCATCAAACGCGAACTAAAATAGCCCCCTAAAACGGTGTTCAAAACCTGCAAGGCCGGAAAATCTTCATGTGTACGGTTAATGGTTTGCAAGCCCATGCGGATAGCCGATTGTAAAGCGCCCGGTTTATCGATGTATATGAAATGCTCTGAAGACGGTGTAATTTGCGGCTCGGCAAGTTGCGGTGCGCCCTTATTTTCCCAGTTTGTGCCAAACGTTTCTGTAAGCAGGGCTAAGGTATTTTCGTCAATTTTTCCTGCAGCGAATATGGTGCAATTCTGCGGCTGATACATTTCGCGGTAGTGCGCCAAGATATCTTCGCGCTGCAATTGTTGCAGTTCTGCTATCTCTGTGCTGTGGCCATAGGTATTGTTGCCATAAACAGCTTTGTTGAACGCACGCCGGGCCAGCACATCATTCTTTTTTAAACTTACCTGTAGTTTTTGCTGCTGGTTGCGTACAAAAGTCTGCACTTCCAGTTCGGGATAGATGGCGTCGGTTAATATGTCTTTTATAACCGATAATACCTCGCCCAGGTGCTTGCTTAAACTGTGCATCGTAACTTGCGAATGGTCAAAGCCATAATCAGCGTGCAGGAAGGCACCGTAGTAGTCTATCTTATCCGCGATCTGCGAGGCGTCAAGACTGTTTGTTCCCTCTACGATCATCGCATTTGTTACGTGATTTAATATCGGCTTTGCCGAGTCGAAAGGCAGGTTGTTAAAAATCCACTCTATCCGCACCAGGTCTTGCCCGCCCGAATTGAAATAAAACAGCGTGCAGCCATTTGGCAAGTCAACCCTTACAGGTTCAACCAGTTTAATATGGTCGATAGCGCCGAATTGCGGTGATATGGTTCTGTCGAGGCTCATAACTTATTCAGTTTCCAGGTCAGCGGTTTGCGGTTCTGCGATGTAGATCAATGTCGATGAATTTTCCTTTCTAAAGATCTTATTGGCATGCTCACGTATATCGGCAGATGTAACATTTAAATAATGGGCGGCCTCTTCGTTCATCATATCGGCATCGCCTAATAATTCGTAATATGCAAGGTTCATGGCACGATCGAGCAGCGACATTTCAGAGAACATCAACGTAGACTCTATTTTATTTTTCACCTTGGTCAATTCGTCATCGGGCACATCCATATTTTTGATCTTCTCGAGCTGGTCCCAGATTGCAGCTTCAGCAACATCTATGCTGATACCTTCTAACGGTTTACCTTCTACTACAAACATCCCGGTATCGATGCTGCCGGTAATGTAAGCGTGTATCTCGCCAAACAGTTGTTGCTCTTTCACCAATGTGCGATATAAGCGCGACGAATTTCCGCGCGATAAAATGTCACCCAACAGATCGACAGCATAATATCCGTTGTGCAAGCGGTCCGGAGCTTGAAAAGCGATGTATATGTCGTTGAGCGGAACGTTAGCATGAACGGTATCGCGGCGAATTTCGTCCTGCTGCGGTTCCGCCGGGAGGTTACGTACATATTTCTCACCTGCCGGGATAGGCCCGAACCATTTTTCTGCCAAATTGATAACCTGTGCCGGGTCTACATCTCCACCTATCACCATAATTGCGTTAAGCGGATTGTAGTGCTTTTTGAAAAACGCCTTAACATCATCAATGTGCGCGTTTTCAATATGTGACAGTTCTTTACCAATAGTAGCCCAACGATATGGATGTTGCTTGTAAACCATTGGGCGCAGTTTTAACCACACATCGCCATAAGGCTGGTTTAGGTAGCGTTGCTTAAATTCTTCCATTACCACATTGCGCTGCACCTCAAGGCTTTTTTCGCTAAAGGCAAGGCTTAGCATGCGGTCACTTTCCAGCCAAAAGGCGGTCTCTATGTTGGTTGCCGGAAGCGTGATGTAGTAATTGGTAATATCGTTACTGGTGAAGGCGTTGTTTTCGCCGCCCGCGCGCTGTAAAGGTTCGTCGTAAACAGGAATATTAACCGACCCGCCAAACATCAGGTGTTCAAATAAATGCGCAAAACCGGTTTGCGATTCATCTTCATCGCGGGCGCCCACATCATATAAAATATTCACCACCGCCATTGGCGTAGTATGGTCTTCGTGGACTAAAACCCGCAAGCCGTTGCTTAAGGTGTATCGGTTAAATTTAACCATGTATTAAGTATTTGTAAAGGGCAAATGTATAATTTTAAGCAAATATGCAATCAGTGTATACCATATTTGGACTGTCAAAATAAATGGCCTTACTAAGTAAAGAAGAACTGCTTAAACAAATTGAAACCACACTTACTAAAACTAAAGTGGTGAAGCTGACGGCGTTATTACAGGATCAGCAATTCTTTTTGCCAGATCTTATCGACCTAACTTTCCATGAAGATAAAATGAGAGCCTTTCGCTCTGCGTGGCTGTTAGAAAATTTAATTCTGCTTTCCCCGGATGGCTGTATTGATGATCTGCATTATGTTATAGAAAAATTCCCGCTGGTAAAGTATGAGAGTTGCATGCGCCATTACGCTAAAATTGCGATGCATTTAACAGGATCAAACAACAAGATAATTAAAAATGCGCTAATATATATCGACCTCGAACCTATCGTGTCGAAGTGTTTTGATTGGTTGATAGACCCAAATGTGCTGGTGGCTGTAAAAGTGTTCGCCGCCCAAACATTGTTCAATCTTAAAGACAGGTACCAATGGATAGGCGGCGAATTAAAGGAGCAGCTTATTTACCTGATGCGCGATGGCAGTGCGGCCATGCAATCTCGTGGTAAGAAACTGTTGAGCAAGTTATGATTAAGCTTTCGGGCGGTCTTCGCCATGCAGATTGTCACTCACCTGGTGATGGTGCAACTTAGCTTCAACCGCTGATGCGCTGCTATTAGCATATGTGCCATAGGCGTCTACAAGCGTGCCTTTAAGGTTGTAACGCTGCGATGAGATAGCGTAAACAATTGACATATCTGACGGGTTACTTGGCCCCTCGAAACGGTAAAACTCGTCCACCTCGAAGTCATCTGCGCCTAATTCAATATTTTGTGATTTGTCCTGAATTTTATCGCTGTCATCCTCGAAGCTCAAATTGGCTGTATATCCTCTTTGTAAAAGGTCGTTAGTGGCATCCACTAAAGTTTCGTAATTTTTCATGGTGATATTTGGTATGTAAGTGTTTTGCGTGGTTGTAAGTATTAAACCTTAAAAGCGGTGCTCTTGTTTGCAATTGCTTAAAACCACCTAAAAAATGTTAAAATGCGGTTGCTTTGGTCAATGCTGAGATTTAATTAATTATGTTTGATTACAAAACCTGAAGTCATGAAAAAAGGCTTTTTTATTATCATCACGTTGACATGTTTTAGCTTAGCAGCTAAAGCGCAGACCTATCGTTTAAATTATGATAGAATAGATGCCATAAAAAAATTCAGCGACCCGGGTATCTATCTCAAACAAGCACATATCGACACAAAATTTGACAGCATCCGTATTGCGGTAACAAAAGCTAACGCCCTGGCTGCTCTTCAGCGGGGGACACAACCCGTGCCAATGCCTTTTACCCGGCCACAAGATACAGATCACATGCCCATTGCAAAGTTAGGTGATACCGAAACCACGCACTTTGCCATGCTAATTAAACCAATAGGCAAGGTAGTGCAAAAAACAAATCCTTAAGGGATGCAATTTATCCTTTCAAAAGTTTTACTCCCGCTTTTACTACCCATCACATGGGTGCTTATTTTGGCGCTATGCGCATTGTTAGCCAAAAATCAAAAAACGAAAAAACGTTTATTACTTAGCTTGGTATGTGTATTAATTGTTTTTTCAATTCCGTTTTTTATTGATACGTATGCACGCTTGTGGGACTATCCTCAAACACAACTTCCTAACAATAAAAAATACAGTTGTGTAATAGTTTTAGGGGGTTACTCGGGAGAGAAAGAAGACGGCACCGGTTTTTTTGACGTTGCCGTAGATCGATTAGTTGAAAGCATTGAGTTATTAAATACAAATAAAGCGAGCCATATTTTGCTTACTGGAGGTGATGGCAGCCTTGATTCCCGGGGTTTTAGCGAAGCAAACTGGGTACGCGGCGAATTGGCTAAATTGAATGTGCCCGATAGTTTAGTACTTATAGAAGGGAAGTCTAAGAACACGATAGAGAACGCTCAGTTCACTAAAAAGCTGCTTGCCGATAATCATTTGCAGCCACCTTATTTGCTGGTGACTTCTGCTTTTCACATGCGCCGTGCTGACTATGTTTTTAAAAAAGCCGGACTTGATGTTGTGCCCTACCCCGCAAATTACATAGCCGGCATTAGCAGAACATCTTACAGTTCTTTTATACCGTCTGCAGACGCGCTTGCGCGCTGGCAACTATACACCAAAGAGTTTGTGGGATTGATAGTAGCTAAAATAAGGAAGTTTTAAGCCCACGCCTTTCGTAAAAAGCGAAGCCAGTTTCCGTGCACCATGTTTTCAATATCTACGGAAGTATAACCACGCTTTTCAAACAGGCTTGTAAATTTTTGCAGATCGGCAATTGTTTCTAAATCATACGGGCACTGCTCGCGGCCAAAAGCGCCGTCTAAATCTGTACCCATACCAACGTGCAGCGTGTTCCCCGCTATCTGGCAGATATGATCGATATGATCAACGGCTACATCGATATTGCAGTTCATGGCGCTTGGGTCAGATACCCCCCGCTGCCAACCCGGCACCATCATCCATGCATCGAGCGCTGCACCAATGACAGCGCCTCTTTCAATAAGAGCCTTTATCATGTCATCACTAAATTGGCGATTGTGATCTACCAATGCCCGGCAGTTGTTGTGGCTGGCCCATACATGACCACCAAATACGTTTAGCGCATCCCAAAAAGCGTCATCGCATAAATGCGTTGCGTCTAAAATAATGTTCAACCGCTCCATCTCTTTTAGCAACTCAAAACCCTGTCGACTAAGGCGCCCCGTAGCATCTGTACCGTTTGCGTACCGCCCCGGGCCGTAATGCGCCGGACCGACAGCCCGTAACCCGCTTTGATATGCTTTTTCCAGGTAACTTACATCAATGATCGAGTCAGCCCCTTCGAGACTCAAAATATATCCTACCGGTTTGGCGTCATTCGGCTCGCCATTATTCCAAAGTGTCAAATGCTTTTCCAGCGTTAGCAAGTCGGCAACCTGTACCATCTCGCCCTCGGCTTCCATGGCTTTATACCAGGCTAGCTGCCCTTGTGTTTGCGCCCAGGCCTGCTGCGGCGAGTGCCACCCCGGTAAAGGGTTATCGGGCGCTACATATCTTCCTATCTGCGTCGCGACTACTAAACCAATATTGCCTTTACGCAATTCGGGTAGTGATACCGTCGCCTTACCCCTGTCGGGTTTATCGTTCAGCCCGGCTTCACGCGCGTTTATATCAGCTACCGGTTGCCGCAGGTCGCGGTTCCATTCCAGCGCGTTCATACTAAGATCCAAATGTGCGTCAACAATAAACATCAGCAGGTTATTTTGCGGTTTCTTGCCAGGTTCAGCCACTCGCCGGTAACGTGATTAAGTTCTACTGTTAACATGCGCTCAAAAAGCGCGACGGTTGGGCAAACATGGCAGGGCAATAAATAAATAACGTCGCCGGGCTGGTACGTATGCCCTACTCCAGCTTCGGCAACCAGGTGTTCTTCACTTTGGCCTATGATCTGCAGATCGGGGGCATTAAGGAAGCTAACCCGCTTGTCTATCGTGTTTTCAGCCGCCACAGATTTGTGTCCCAAATCGAGGCAAACGGTAGTATCGTTGGGCAAAGAAATGACCCGAGTCAACAAAACTGCAGCGGGCAAAAACTCTTGTTCTTTACACGTCGCGGCATAACCGGCGTCCCAATAAACGAACGTTCCAGGGCTGCAAATTACTTCCTGTTGCTGCGCCCAGAACGGAAATGTTGGTGTGCCGCCCGCGACAATGATGGGCTCAGGTAAACCGGCTTTCTTAATTTCTCTCGTAATAGCTTTTAATTGTTCGTGTATCGCAGCAGCTTTAAAGTTTCGAACATCAATGTCGGGTTCGTGGATATGACCATCGTAAGCATGTAAACCCAGTGGCTTTACACCTTGCAATGCAAAAAGCTGCAGATACGATTCTGCCACTTTATCCGGTACCAGTCCCGTGCGGTTCATCCCAACATTTATATCTACGTAGACAGGGATTTTTGTATTATGGGCTAAAGCAGCTGTTGACACTTCATTGGCCGAGTGCATATTATCCACGAGACAGTAATAAAGTGTCTGCGGACACATTTTTATCACTTCGACAAAGCGTTTTAGCTTGGGACCAACGGGTTGATACGCTAATAACACATCTGCCGCGCCCGCCATTCCTAATAATTCGGCTTCGGCAATGGTAGCACATTTAAATTGAGTGATACCGGCTGCGATCTGTAACTGAGCGACTTCTACACACTTATGCGTTTTAATATGTGGTCGCAATCTCGCAGGGTCGCCAACCATGTGTATTGCAAGGTCGATATTATGCTTTACCCTTTGCGGATAAACCAACAAGGCAGGCGAATCTACTTCGCCTGCATCGGCAAGCTCAAACCACTTTAAAGTTTGATCGCTCATTCTGCCAGTTCAAACATCGCCTCTATCTCAACAGGAATATTATCGGGCAGCGAGCCCATACCTACAGCACTGCGTACACCAATACCGTTGTCGATACCCCAAACACTCGCAAAAAGCTCGCTGCAGCCATTGATCACGAAAGGGTGCTTTTCAAAATCCGGGGTGCAGTTAACCATACCTAGCACCTTGATAACGCGCTTTATTTTGTCTAAGCTGCCTAAGTTCTGTTTAATTGTCGACAACATTGCCAGGCCAACCTGTCTCGCTGCAAGTTTCGCATTGTCTTGATCAATGGTTTCGCCGACACGGCCAATAATCAAGGTACCATCCTGTTGAACTGTTCCGTGGCCTGAGAGGTACAGATATTTACCATCGACCAGGCAAGGTTTATAAACACCTAATGGCGACGGTGCAGGCGGCAATTGTAGATTAAGGGCGGCAAAATTTTCTTCCGGTGTAGGCATCGTGTTGTTTTTTATTAAGGTAAGACTAATTTGTGTTTATAGATTTTATGAAAGGAAGTTTAGGCTTTGTATCTTCTATAAATTAATGCTGTCGTTTATTTTATTTAATAATCTAATAATTATAGCGTTACCCGCGTTGCGGGTCGCGCTTTACGCTCATACCTCCGCCTTCGGCGGGCGGTATCCGTTTCAATCGCTAACGCATTTTTGCATCGGATCGTTTTTTACAATTATACACCATTACACTTAAGCGAAAAAGACGTTCTCTCATAAGTCTTCTCTGGGACAAGTTGGGCTGAAGTGTATTTTACCCCTCACTGACGTACGCACAATCAGTTACCGCTTTAAAAACCGTACTTTTGCAGCGTTTTATGAGTAAGCACGGTAGGATATTGGTAGCCATGAGTGGCGGGGTTGATAGTTCTGTAGCGGCAGTGATGCTGCATGAGCAGGGCTATGAAGTGATTGGCCTTACCATGAAGACCTGGGACTATGCCTCATCTGGCGGTAGTAGCAAGGAAACCGGTTGCTGCAGTTTGGATAGCATTAACGATGCCCGCTCGCTTGCCGTTGGTTACGGTTTCCCGCATTACATTTTAGACATCCGCAGCGAATTTGGCGATTTTGTGATCGATAACTTCGTAGACGAATATCTTGCCGGCCGCACACCTAATCCATGTGTCTTATGTAACACGCATATTAAGTGGGATGCCCTGCTTAAACGTGCAGACAAGCTCGACTGTGAGTTTATTGCCACCGGCCACTACGCGAACATCCGCCGGCATGATAACGGCCGTCACGTGATTTCGAAAGGTAAGGACGAAAATAAAGATCAGTCTTACGTGCTTTGGGGTGTATCGCAGCAAAATCTGGCACGTACCAAGTTCCCTTTGGGTAGTTTTGCGAAATCGGAAATACGCCAAATGGCGCTAGACATGGGTCAGTTGGAACTAGCCAACAAAAGCGAAAGTTACGAGATCTGCTTTGTGCCTGATAACGACTATCGCGCGTTTCTTCGCCACAAGGTAGAAGACCTCGACGAGCGAATAGGCCCGGGTAACTATATCTTGCAGGATGGCACTGTTGTAGGTAAACATCAGGGATATCCATTCTATACCATCGGCCAGCGTAAGGGATTAGGTATAGCTTTAGGTTATCCGGCTTTTGTTACGAAGATAGACCCGGCAACCAATACTGTTACCCTGGGCCCGCAAGAACAACTGGAAAGGAAACAAGCCTGGGTGAAGAACCTGAACCTCATTAAGTACGAAAACATTTTTGAGCCGATTGAGGCTATAACTAAAATACGCTATAAAGACGCCGGCGCTACCAGCAGCATTCAGCAACTTGGCGATCACATGAAAGTAGACTTTGTGCACAATGTGTCAGGTATTGCACCCGGCCAGTCTGCCGTGTTTTACGAAGGCAATGACCTGCTTGGCGGTGGATTTTTGATGTAATATCGAATTTCGAATGTTCAATTTCGAATTTAGATTTGCTTTTAATTCTGACAATCCTAAAATTCTGGTTCAGACGATTTGCGTTAGGGACAACAGCGCCATCCTGCGCAGCAGATAGAGCGAATGGCCCGACCCCGATCTATCGGGGTAACGCCCTAAAACACAAACTCAGATTAGGGCATCAGCTCTGGCAGTCGCTCGGCTCTAGCCGAGTGACAGAAAATTAAAATGGTTTTGCTATAGTCAGGTTCATAATCCTGAAGGCAATGAAGTACAAGTAACTTGGATGAAGCAGTTAGCGCAAATTAAGCCCTCTCCTTTGGAGAAGGTTGGGTGAGGCGCAAACCTTTCTATCACTATTTAGTTAACGGTTAAAATCACAATCTAAAACCAAAGCAAAAATTTGCGTTTCGGTTTCTTTGTGTTTATTTGCAGAATAATGGCAAAAAATTTACTGATCGTAGAATCACCGGCGAAGGCCAAAACTATAGAAGGATATCTGGGCAAAGACTTTGTTGTAAAGTCGAGTTATGGCCATATCCGCGATCTGGTAAAGTCTGAAGATGCCATAGATATCGCTCATGATTTTCAACAGAAATATGAAGTACCTGCCGATAAAAAACAGGTAGTGAGCGAGTTAAAAAAATTAGCAAAAGAGGCAGAGGTGATATGGCTCGCATCCGATGAGGACCGTGAGGGGGAAGCCATATCATGGCATTTGTTTGAGACACTTGGGCTTAAAGAAGCTAATACCCGCCGGATTGTATTTCACGAGATTACAAAGCCGGCCATCATACGCGCAATTGAAAATCCGCGCACCATTAACTACCATTTGGTAAATGCCCAGCAGGCACGCAGGGTTTTAGACCGTTTGGTGGGTTTTGAGCTTTCGCCCGTTTTGTGGAAGAAAGTTAAACCGTCTTTATCAGCCGGTCGTGTGCAATCTGTTGCCGTGAGATTGATCGTAGACCGCGAGCGCGAGATCAACAAATTTCAGTCTGAAGCCGCCTTCCGTGTAACTGCCATTTTTGGTAAAGGCCGTGAGGCATTTAAAGCCGAACTGAATGAGCGTTTCGCAAAGCAAGAGGATGCCGAAAAGTTCCTGAACGATTGTATAGGTGCTGATTTCAATGTCAAGTCTCTGGATACACGCCCGGCAAAACGTTCGCCGGCTGCGCCATTCACTACCTCAACCCTGCAGCAAGAAGCCAGCCGCAAACTTGGCTTTTCTGTATCGAGGACGATGTCTGTAGCACAGAAACTTTATGAATCGGGCCGTATCACATATATGCGTACCGATTCTGTTAACTTGTCGGACACAGCGTTAAATGCTGCCGCAAGCGAAATCGTTTCGGCTTACGGACAGCAATATCATCAGCAAAGGCAATATAAAACTAAATCGGCCAGCGCGCAGGAGGCGCACGAAGCCATCCGTCCAACTTACTTCAATGTCCACAGTTTTGAGGGCGATAACGCGGAAAAACGTTTGTACGAACTGATTTGGAAACGCGCCATCGCATCGCAAATGAGCGAAGCTCAATTTGAGCGTACCGTTGCACGAATCAGCGTATCTACCCGCCCGGAAGAACTTGTGGCGAACGGTGAGGTGATGAAATTTGATGGCTTCCTGAAGGTTTATCTGGAGTCTACTGACGAGGACGAAAAGGAAGACAATATTGAAGAAGGCGACAGCGCCATACTGCCACCGTTAACCAAAGGGCAATTATTATCATTAACAGAAATGACGGCGGTGGAGCGTTACTCACGTCCCCCGGCAAGATACACGGAAGCAAGCCTGGTAAAAAAACTGGAGGAACTGGGCATTGGCAGGCCGTCTACCTATGCCCCTACCATTTCTACTATCCAAAACCGCGGATATGTGGTTAAAGAAGAGCGCGAAGGCAAAACACGCGCCTACCGTGTACTAACCTTAAAGAACAGCAGCATAGCTAAAGAAGAAAAGACCGAAATAACAGGAGCCGATAAGAACAAAATGTTCCCGACCGACATTGGCGCGGTAGTGAACGATTTTCTGGTGCAGCATTTTAATGGTATTGTCGACTATCATTTTACCGCAGGTGTTGAGAAGCAGTTCGACGAAATTGCACAGGGCTTGCAGGAATGGACGGTTATGATCCGCAAGTTTTACGACCCGTTTCATCAGGAAGTAGAAACCACCAAAGCAACCGCTGACCGCGCCAGCGGGGAGCGCGAATTAGGCGTTCACCCCGAAAGCGGCAAAAAGCTTTCAGTTCGTATCGGCCGTTACGGGCCCTTTGTGCAAATCGGCGAAGCGGACGATGAGCAGAAACAATATGCCAGCCTGCGTGCGGGCCAGATGATAGAAACAATCAGCCTTGAGGAGGCATTGGAACTATTCAAGTTGCCTAAAAAAGTTGGCCTGTTTGAAGAAAAGGAGATGACCGTAGCTATCGGCAAATTCGGACCTTACATACGCCATAATAGTGCGTTCTATTCGCTTCCTAAAGGTATAGATCCGTTAGACGTTGCAGAAGATCAGGCAATTGAGATTATTCTTGATAAACGCAAGCGTGATGCAGAAAGATTGATCAAAACCTTCGATGAAAATCCCGAGGTAAAGATCCTTAATGGCCGCTGGGGACCATACATAGAATTTGAAAAACTGAACGTTAAAATTCCTAAAGATAAAGACCCGCATACGCTTACTTTCGATGAGGTGAAAGCGCTTGCAGATGCTACCGCCGCCGAACCTAAAAAAGGACGATTTGGCAAAGTGATAGCTGCAAAAGCTGCTCCGGCAGCAAAAAAAGCAACTACGGCGAAGAAGCAAGCCGCGAAAAAATCGCCGGCTAAGAATGCGCCGGCTAAGAAATCCACAGGTAAGAAATAAATTGTCTTAAAGCTAAATTTTGGTTAGTTTTGTTGAGTATAGTAGCTGATAATCAACCACAATTAACCTTATCATTTGA
This sequence comes from Mucilaginibacter ginkgonis, assembly GCF_009754905.2. Lineage (NCBI taxonomy): Bacteria > Pseudomonadati > Bacteroidota > Sphingobacteriia > Sphingobacteriales > Sphingobacteriaceae > Mucilaginibacter > Mucilaginibacter ginkgonis. The sequence continues at coordinate 1,724,340 of NZ_CP066775.1, forward strand.
AGCTTAAACTTTTACGAAACTGTATTTTTATTATCGTATTCATTGCTGCTGCCGCAGTGCCACGGATTAGTTTTGCGCAAGGCTGTCCTGTAAATGTTGATTTTGAAAACGGTGATTTTAATCAATGGACCTGTTATCGTGGCGTGACTTCTTCTTCCGGTCAGACCAATTATATTTCTGTAAATCAAAGTTCACCCACGAATGGCGTTCATACCATTATTCCCAAGGGTACCCAGCTTGACCCGTATGGCAAGTTTCCCATCACCCCGCCTGATGGCAGCAAATATGCTGTAAGGTTGGGCAATGACGGTACCGGTGCCCAGGCAGAACGCCTGTCTTACAACTTTACAGTGCCGCAAACAGATTTTGCCCTTACCTATCAGTACGCTGTGGTGCTGCAAGATCCAAACCACTCCGCAGAGCAACAGCCAAGGTTTACTGCAAAAGTTTTGGACCTTACTACCAATACCTACATCTCCTGTTCATCCTTCAACTACGTTGCAACCGCTAATATCCCCGGCTTTAAAAAGTCAACAGTAAGCAACATGGTTATTTACAAGGGCTGGACGCCTGTTACCATTGATCTTTCGGCATTTAAGGGCAGGCAGATGCAATTAGAATTTACCACTGCTGATTGTACGCAAGGCGGCCACTTTGGCTACGCCTATATAGACGTTAACCGCACTTGTTCAAGTATTATAAATGGTAACAATTATTGCGCTAATACAACAGATGTGCCACTGTTAGGGCCTGCAGGTTACGCCACTTATCAGTGGTATAATGAAGACAGGTCGACATTGTTGGGGACAACCAACCCCTTGATCATAAAACCCGTAGACGGCCAAAAGGTGATTCTCGACCTGACCCCTTACGATGGTTTTGGCTGTGCAGCCACACTAACCACTACGTTGCACAAAAGTTCTTTAGCGATGACGGTGACAGACCCGCCTGCTGTTTGCTACCCTGCAACAGTTGATGTTACCAAAGCCGTAAAAGTAACGGATGACCTGGCCGTGATAAACGTATTTACAGATGCTGCGTGCACCAATCCGGTTGATGATCCAAAAGCAATAGCTACAAGCGGTACCTATTATATCCAGGCCTATAATCTCACCTGCGGTTCGTTAACCCAGTCTGTTAATGTAACGGTAAACCCTAAACCAAATTTAAAGGTCACTAATCCACCTACTGCCTGCAGCTACGAAACTGTGGACCTAAGCGCTGCAGCGATAGTTGCAGGAAGCGATGCCGGCCTTACTTATACCTTTTTTGCGGATGCTAACGCGACCGTACCCCTAACAGACTACAGCAAAGTAAAAGCTGCTGGTACCTACTATATTGTTGGAACCAATAAATACGGATGCAGCACCATACAGGCGGTTAACATAACTTTCTATCCGCCTATTGACCTTGTTGTCCAAGACCCAGGGGCGGTTTGTTTTCCCAGCACGGTCGATATCACAACACCCGGCATAGCTAACAACACATCAACCGGTGGTGTATTAAGTTATTGGAAAGATGTCAACGCGACCGTGCCGCTGGTTGACCCAACAAAAATAATTGATAGCGGTGTTTACTACATCAAACTGATAGACCCCAATGCCTGTCAGGTTATTAAACCGGTTAATGTCACCGTTCACAGCCTTCCTACTTTAAAAATTACGGCGCCGAAAGATGTTTGCCTTCCGGGCAATGTAGACATAACGCAGGCATACATTACAAAAGGCAGTAAAGACATCAACAAATTGAGTTACTGGCGAGATGCCAAAGCGACGATCGCGCTTAATAATCCCACAAGTGTTACAGACAGTGGAAAGTATTATATTAAGGCCACAAGTGTTTTTGGCTGCGAAACGGTAGACTCTGTTCTAGTTGGCATCCATAAGTTACCGGTACTTAAAATCACAGCGCCGGCAGGTGTCTATCAACCACAAACTATAAATCTGGCTGCGCCTGCCGTAACTGCAGGCAGCTCGCCAAGACTATATTTCTCTTATTATTTAGACTCCACTCTCACAATTAGGGTACCCAATCAATACAAGGTATCGGCAACAGGTACTTATTATATCAAAGCCGAGAACGTTTATGGTTGCGATACAAGTGCGGCCGTAAAAATTATTGTAGCAGAGGTACCTGATATAAAAGTACCAAAGGCTTTTACGCCGGGACAAACCACAAACGACAGGTTGTATCCTTTCCTTATCGGTATTAAGTTACTTAAAGTTTTTAAGGTATATAACCGCTGGGGAAACCTGGTTTTTCAAACCTCAAACGCGGCACCGGGCGCAGGCTGGGATGGTAACACTAATGGAAAAATAAACTTTATGGATACCTATAGCTGGGTGGCCGAGGGATATGACCAATTGGGAAATTTGGTGCATCGTACCGGCAATACTTTGATTTTGAAATAGCCAAATGAGAAAGTATTTGCTGACGGGTTTGATTATTTTAAGCTGCTTTATCGCAAGGGCTCAAGACCCTCATTTTTCCCAGTATTTTGCTTCGCCATTGACCGTTAACCCCGCAAACACCGGATTCTTTGACGGCAAACTAAGGTTTGCAGCCAATGAGAGGCAACAGTGGGCAAACATTGGCTCCGCTTACTCAACAACATCACTTTCATTTGATCTCAAGATCCTTGAAAATGCAATACCTGAGTATGATATTTTCGCGGTAGGCGTATCCGGTATGTTCGATAGTTCACTTAGCGGCGCATATAAAAGCAACTATTTATCGTTTTCAACCGCATATCATAAGAGTTTGGCAGAAGAAGGGCGGCACATGCTTACCCTGGGGGTGCAGGCAACATATGCGGCCTTAAGTTTCGACTATAACCGGCTTACGTTTGCCACGCAGTTTAACGGTACGGACTTCGACCCAACCTTACCGGGATACATTAATGCCGCAAACCCCAACAGCAACTATGCGGATATACATGCCGGGTTGCTCTATGCCGCGCACTTAGAACAAGCTAACTTTTACGCCGGCGTGTCACTTTACCACATTGCCAAACCTGTGGAATCACTATTTAATACCGTTAGCACGATACCCTATCGCAAAACGCTCTCTGCAGGTGGCGAGATAAATATCTCGCCTGTATCTTCTGTTTTGTTCAGCGGCATTTACTCAAAACAGGCGGAAGCAACGGATAGCCGTATCGGCGGCGCCTGGTGCCTTAAACGCCCTTTCGACCGTTTTCGGGGAACTGGTAGGGTTAACTTTTACGCGGGTTTGTGGTATGCCAACAATAACACCTTTATACCTTATCTTGGCGCTGATATTCAGAATTTTAGTGCGGGCTTTAATTACGAAACATCTTATAGCTCATTAAATTATCACCCGGCCACTTTTGAAGTTTCTTTGATGTACCGCGTTGGTTCAAAAACACCCGACAGATGCCTAAGATTTTAACCCTCAAATTTTTAGTTGTTACTGCCATAATCGCAGCGCTCACAAGTCTTTTCTCTCCGGTTGTAGACGCGCAATGCGTAATCAAAAAAGTAAAGAGAAACGGCGTAATATTCTCAGAAATACCTGAACGGTATATCTACAACCGCACAACTACAGATTATAACGCATTGTCATTAATCCTTTCGCAGACAGTAAAAAGCAACGGCCCTGCCTACACGCTTAATTTGAAGTTTGCATTTTCCAATATTCTACGCAAAGGACAATGGTTAGTGATAAACTTTACCTCTGGTGAACAAATTAAACTACCAATGAGGTTTGTCGCGATTGGCAAAACCGACAATCCAAATATCCATTTGAATAGTTATTCTGTTGATCTGCCATCCGACATTATTCAAAAGCTGGCAGCTACACCGGTAAAAACGATAGAGATCAACTCAGCGTTCAATTTTAAATTTTCAGAAGTTTTTGCGCCGGATGAATCCCTGTTTACAGAAATGTTCAGGTGCTTCCAGCCTGCATTGCAATAAATTACTATCGCGAACAAACATTTTTGGATAGTCAAACTTTGTTATGCAAAACACAGCTATGTTCAACAAATTTGCAGTCCTTCTGACTTTCGTCAGCGTTTTAATTGCCGGTCTACAAACCTTTGCCCAAACAACACCAACTAAAATAAAAGTTGATTCCATTGCACCGGGTTTTTGGATTTATCAATCGTACGGCAATTACAACGGTCAGCAAGTTTCTGCAAACGGATTGATCTGTGAAGGCGAGACAGGGCTCATAATTGTTGACGCGCCTTGGGATACTTTGCAGACAAGGCAATTGTTAACCTGGATAGACAGCACCCGGCACAAACCAATTCTGTTCTCTATTCATACGCATTATCACGCCGACCGCGTTGGCGGACTTGATGTTTACCATCAGCGCGGTATAAAAGCCTACGCTACTGCAGCTACAATAGCCAGGGTTGACCCTAAACTGCAAAGAGATCTAACTCCTTTGCAAAGCACTGACACTGTTCTTTATGCCGGCATTACTCCGGCCAATATCTATTTTCCGGGCGCGGGCCACACAGCGGATAATATTGTGGTCTGGTTCCCGCTGCAGAAAATATTGTTTGGCGGTTGCATGATAAAAAGCACCGACGACAGCACTTTGGGTAACATAGCGGATGCTGATCTGAACGCATGGCCAAACAGCCTGAAAAATTTAATGCAGCGGTATCCCAATGCAGCTATTGTGATCCCCGGCCACGATGGCTGGCGCGGCGATTCTATCCGACACACGCTCGATCTGTTGAATCAGGGAAAGGCGAAGTAGATTTGGGATCGCGTTAACGATAGAAGCGGCATCCTGCGAAGCAGATAAAGCGAATAGCGCGGGCCCGTCCCGCTAGTTATCGGGAGAGGGTAACGCCAAAGCATAATTAATCCTGAAATTTCGTTGTTTATTTAGGGGAAGTCTCCCGCAATTATACCGAAATCCAACCCCACAAATCTCCCTTAAAAACCGTACTTTTGCGGTTCAATGCAGCACATACGTAATTTTTGCATCATAGCACATATAGACCACGGCAAAAGTACCCTTGCCGACAGGTTGTTAGAGTATACTGAAACCGTTACCAAACGCGAATCGCAGGCGCAACTGCTTGACGATATGGACCTTGAGCGTGAGCGTGGTATTACCATTAAGAGCCACGCCATACAAATGGACTATGAGCTTGACGGGCAAAAATATGTGCTGAACCTGATTGATACACCCGGCCACGTCGACTTTTCTTATGAGGTCTCACGGTCTATTGCCGCTTGCGAAGGCGCGCTGCTAATTGTAGATGCGTCGCAAGGTATACAGGCGCAAACCATATCAAACTTGTACCTGGCGCTGGAGAACGATCTGGAGATCATTCCGGTGCTAAATAAAATGGACTTGCCGGGCGCCATGCCTGAGGAGGTGAAAGACCAAATAGTAGATCTGATAGGCTGCAAACGCGAAGAGATCTTAGCAGCATCGGGCAAGACCGGTTTAGGTGTACATGATGTGTTGCGTGCCATTGTAGAGCGTGTCCCCGCCCCTGTTGGCGATCCCGAAGCGCCGTTACAGGCGTTGATTTTTGACTCAGTTTTTAATTCTTTCCGTGGCATTATCGCGTATTTTAAAGTGGTGAACGGCGAGATAAAAAAGAACACCCGGGTAAAATTCATGGCTACCGGGAAGGAATATTTTGCCGATGAGGTAGGCACGTTGAAACTGAACCAGGTACCGAAAGACGTCATAAAGACTGGCGATGTGGGTTACATCATCTCTGGCATCAAAGAAGCGCGAGAAGTTAAGGTTGGTGACACCATTACTTTAGTAGAACGCCCCGCAGCCGAAGGTATTCAAGGTTTTGAAGAGGTTAAACCGATGGTATTCGCGGGTATTTACCCTGTTGATACCGAAGATTATGAAGAGCTGCGCGAGTCGATGGCAAAGTTGCAATTGAACGATGCTTCGTTAGTTTTCGAGCCCGAATCTTCTGCTGCGTTAGGTTTTGGTTTCCGTTGCGGATTCCTGGGTATGCTGCATATGGAGATCATCCAGGAACGTTTGGAACGCGAGTTTGACATGACGGTGATCACCACGGTGCCTAACGTATCTTACCTCGCTTACACCACAAAAGGCGATCAGCTACTGGTAAACAACCCGTCTGACCTGCCTGACCCAAGCAAACTGGAATACGTTGAAGAACCATATATTAAAGCAAGCATCATTTCTAAGGCCGAATTTGTTGGCCCTATCATGTCGCTGTGTATTCAAAAGCGCGGCACCATTGTCAACCAATCATACCTCACGTCGGATCGTGTGGAGTTGATCTTTGAAATGCCTATGGGTGAGATCGTTTTTGATTTTTATGATCGTTTAAAAACGATATCCAAAGGTTATGCATCGTTCGATTACCACCAGATAGGTTACCGCCAGTCGGACCTGGTGCGTTTAGATATTCGTTTGAACAGCGAGCCTGTAGACGCGTTATCATCACTTATACATCGCAGCAACTCTTATGACTTTGGTAAAAAGATCTGCGAGAAACTAAAGGAACTAATCCCGCGTCAGCAATTCGAGATCATCATACAGGCATCAATCGGTGCCAAGATCATTGCCCGCGAAACGGTGAAGGCTTTGCGTAAAGATGTTACAGCAAAATGTTATGGTGGTGATATCTCGCGTAAACGTAAACTGTTAGAAAAACAGAAAAAAGGCAAGAAACGCATGCGCCAGGTTGGTAACGTAGAGATACCGCAATCGGCATTTATGGCTGTGCTTAAGTTAGACTAATAGCCACCCCCCGGCCCCCTGAAGGGGGAGTAAGAATACGTGGTAAAGTTGTATTGCTTCCTTCAGGGGGTTGGGGCTAAACTTTAATTCCCCCCTTTAGGGGTTAGGGAGCATGAATTTACTCGACGGAAAATACGTTTCAGAAAAATTAAAAGGCGAGATCGCCGCAGACGCGGCTTCATACCTCGCAAAATCCGGCCGCAAGCCGCATTTGGTTGCGGTTTTGGTTGGGCACGATGGCGGCAGCGAAACTTATGTGGCCAGCAAAATGCGCAACTGCGAAGCCGTTGGATTTAAGTCGGGTACAGTTAGGTTTGAAGACGATGTTACCGAAGAAGAACTATTAGCAAAAGTCGAAGAATTGAACGCCGACGAAGACATCGACGGCATAATTGTTCAGCTTCCGCTTCCTAAACATATCGATCCTGAAAAAGTAACAGCGCGTATAGACTACCGCAAAGATGTAGACGGTTTCCAACCTATTAATCTGGGCCGTATGCAGCGTAATTTGCCATCGTTCATCCCGGCTACACCATACGGAATTACGCTAATGCTTAAAGAATACAGCATCGAAACCGCCGGTAAGCATTGCGTGGTTGTTGGCCGCAGCAATATTGTGGGTTCGCCGATGAGCATCCTGATGGCGCGTAACGCTCAGCCAGGCAATTGCACGGTTACCATGTGCCACAGCCGCACGCCCGACATTAAAAAATTCACACTTGACGCTGATATCCTGATCGTAGCTATCGGTAAAAAGAATTTCATTACCGCCGATATGGTAAAGGAGGGCGCTGTGGTGATAGACGTAGGCATGAACCGCGAAATCTCTGCAAGTACAAAATCCGGCTACAAACTATACGGTGATGTCGACTTCGAGAACGTTGCGCCAAAAACATCGTGGATAACCCCCGTTCCCGGTGGTGTAGGTTTAATGACCATTATTGGTTTACTGAAGAACACCCTTGCTTCGGCTAACGGGACGGTTTATTAATTCTTTGATAGTGTCATTCCGAGCCAGCGAGGAATCTTATGCGTAAATGCATTGCTTAATAAGATGCTTCGCTACGCTCTGCATGACATAATGATTTTACCCTGAGATCGCTTCGTTGCTCGAGATGATAAATAGGCTGCACATCGCTATCTATTTTAAACCAAAATTATCTGCACATCCGCACATTCTCGCATCTGCACATTTAAGACCTTTGCCTTACCGCTTCATAAATGATTACAGCGGCAGAAACAGATACATTCAAAGAAGCAATCTCGCCAAACATAGGAATCTTGGCCAAGTGCTCTGCGCTGCGTATGATTTCGTTGCGGATGCCGTCTTCTTCTGAACCCATTACAATGGCTGTGGGTAGCGAATAGTCAATGCTGTAAATTGATGTTTCTGTTTTCTCTGTACAACAAACCACCTGTAAGCCACTCTCCTGCAAAAACTTAACGGTCTGCAAAAGATTATCGTGGCGACAAACCGGAATTTTGTACAGTGCCCCTGCGGAGGTTTTAATCGCATCCGGATTTATTTGTGCCGAACCTTTTGATGGGATTACAATTGCATCCACACCCGCGCACTCGGCCGTGCGGGCAATTGCCCCCATATTGCGCACATCGGTAACGCCATCAAGTACTAATATCAGCGGCACCTTACCCTGTTCAAAAACCTGCGGAACGATGTCCTCAATTCTTTGGTAGGTAATGGGTGAAATTATCGCAATAACGCCTTGGTGGTTTTTCTGTGTAATACGGTTAAGTTTTTCTACCGGCACCTGCTGGGCGGTGATGCCATTTTCGTTTAGCAAGGATTTCAATTCCATCATCAAGCCACCGCCTAAACCACGCTGCATAAACAAAGCTTCTATCTCTTTGCCGGAATTAATGGCTTCTATAACTGCGCGTATACCAAATACCATTTGATTGGTTTCGCGGCGTGGTTCTCTTGAATTGCTGTATGCCATTTACTAAATATCAGTTGGCGAAGGTACTAAAATTAGCAAAGCATAATAGTGAACACGTCAAAGGGCATTCGTTGAAAGATATTCATCAACACCAGCATTTTTTATAAACATAGCTGTCTGTCAACTTCATAACCTTGTTCTTCACAGCTTTTCCACATAGCATGTTGATATCACAATTCGTTTCTGGCTGGCAGATAATTGTTGTAAATTTGCTAAAAATAATAGTGTTTATTTTCGGGTGGGCGATTTAGATATTTTTGTTACCCCGTTAAACTATTTGAGTAAGCCCACACGATGATCTTCGAAAACGATAACAATACTACCGGCCGCACAGGCACCCGCACCCGTAATTTCGCAGCCGCAGCTAGCACTTTAGGCAAATTACCGCCACAGGCCCGCGACCTTGAAGAAGCAGTGTTAGGCGCATTGATGCTGGAGAAAGACGCCTTATCATCTGTTATCGACGTGCTGAAAGCCGACGTTTTTTACGTAGAAGCACATCAAAAGATCTTTAATGCCATCCGTACCCTGTTCGAAAAAACCTCGCCGGTGGATATCCTAACTGTTACGGCACAACTGCGCCAAAATGGCGAGCTGGAAATGATTGGCGGCGCGTATTACATTACGGAGCTTACCAACCGCGTAGCTTCTGCCGCTAATATCGAGTACCACGCGCGTATCATTATCCAAAAATTCATTCAGCGCGAATTGATCCGTATCTCAACCGAGGTGATAAACAATGCCTACGAGGATACGACAGACGTGCTTGATCTGTTGGATAAGGCCGAGAAAAACCTGTTCGACATTGCGCAAAACAACCTGCGCCGCGACTCACGTAAAATGGATGATATTCTGCATGAGTCGTTGAAAGAATTGGAAGCACTTAAAGATAAAAAAGACGGATTAACCGGGGTACCATCAGGCTTTACCGACCTCGACCGTATTACATCCGGCTGGCAAAGGTCAGACTTAGTGATTATCGCGGCACGTCCGGCTATGGGTAAAACGGCTTTCGTATTAAGTTGCGCACGCAACGCGTCTGTCGATTTTTCTAAGCCGGTAGTAGTATTCTCTTTAGAGATGTCGTCTGTACAATTGGTTAATCGTTTAATATCTGGTGAGACACAGATAGAGCAAGAGAAGATCCGTAAGGGTAATCTCGAAGAATGGGAATGGCAGCAGATCCACTCAAAGATCGGCCGCCTGGAGCAAGCGCCGTTGATCATTGATGATACCCCATCGCTTAATATTTTCGAGTTCCGCGCTAAATGCCGCCGTTTAAAATCTCAGTACGATATCCAACTGATCATCATCGATTACCTGCAATTAATGCACGGTAAATCTGATGGTAAGGGCGGCAACCGTGAGCAGGAGATCGGCAGTATCTCACGTGCTCTAAAATCTGTAGCTAAGGAATTGAATGTGCCGGTAATTGCGTTATCTCAGTTAAGCCGGGCGGTTGAAAACAGGCCGGGCGGATCTAAAAGGCCAATGCTTTCAGATTTGCGTGAGTCGGGTTCTATTGAGCAGGATGCGGATATGGTATTGTTCCTTTATCGCCCTGAATATTACGGCCTGGAATTCGACGAAGACAATAACCCAACCCAGGGTGTGGGTGAAGTGATCATTGCCAAGCACCGTAACGGCGAGACAGGTCGGGTACGGTTGAAATTCGTTGGTAAGTACGTGAAGTTTACAGACTTGGATACCGGCTTCGATTCATTTGGCGCTGCGCCAAACGCATTTACTGGCCTCACTCCTTCGCAAGACTTTGACAAACCGAACAACTTTATCATTCGCCCAAGCCGTATGGATGATATGGAGGACGACGCGCCGCCATTTTGAAAATAAAACTTAAAAATTACTGTCATTCTGAACGTAGTGAAGAATCTTATGCGTTAAATAGTTCATAAAGATTAAAGGCAACTTAAACTCCTTGGGCGTTTCCCTGACTTCGTCAGGGTCGGGCTATTCGCTCCAAGTCCTTTCCCGATTTTATCGGGATGTGGGCTTTCCGCTGCTATCCCTAACGCAAAGTCATTGCGTTTCTCCCCTTCAGGGGGTTAAGGGGGTTACAAAAACCACCCAATCAGCACGCCGGCAATAATGATTAACGGAGTCTTAACCGGCGTAAATTTTAACAGTACAAAGGTTAACACCACTATAAGGTAGGAGACCCAATTTAATCCCATTGGTTTTGCTAACAAAAAAATCGCGGTAAACATAAATCCTACAGCTACCGCGTTTATGCCGCTCAACGAATTTCTAATGCGGGTTATCTTTTTCAAATCTTCCCAAAACGGTACAATGAACAAGATAAGTATCAACCCCGGCATGTTGATACCGATAACCGCGACTAAGGCCCCCAGTATCTGCCCGGCTATAGTGTAGCCCTGATTGGCCATGGTCACACTGCCAACAAAAGATGTAAAAGCGAATGTAGGCCCCGGCAAGGCTTGTTGTATGGCATATCCGGCAAGGAATTCGGTATTTGCCAGGTAATGTTTTAGGGCCACAAACTCAGTGTACATCAGTGGTACTAAAACCTGTGCGCCGCCGAACGTCATGATACCATTGCGGTAAAAATTTTCGAACAACCGCACGGGTAAACTAAACGGAGATGTACGGTTGATGATGGTGCCCAAAACGGCAAAGAATAGTAATACGCCTATGAAATAAGATATCTTATTGGGGTTAACGTTTGAGAACAACTTTTGCCTCAACTCATCTTCCTGGGGTCTAGTTTCTAAGGCCGATGACATTATGCCGCCTAGTAAGATCAGCAACGGAAACGCGTAGGGCGTGCGCAAAATAAGGGTAACAATGGCCGAGCCCACCGCCAACATGATGCTCAACTTGCTGGTTAAAAACCTGTTGGCGAAACTGTAAGTGGCATATGCTACTATACCTACGGCTATGGGTTGTATAAACCTGATGATATCTGTAAAGTGGGCACCTGCTGATAAACTTTTATATCCAATACCTGCTGCACACATAATAGCCGCCGACGGAAATATCCAAACCAGGAAAGTCATGACAGCCAGCGGCACTTTCCCTACTTTGTAACCAATGCCCACCACAACTTGCGTAGATGACGGGCCGGGCAGCATTTGTGTCAAAGCATTCAGCTCCATCAACTCCTCTTCGGTAATGTATTTACGTTTATGTACAAATTCGCGCAGTAAAACAGACAGGTGGGCCTGCGGGCCGCCGAAGGCTGTAAATGTGTAGATCAGCACATCGCGCAAAAACAACAGATAACGCTTGCTCACTGGTTACATTTAATAATCATCGTCATCCTCTTCAAGCCCCTGCGCCATGCGTAATGCACCTTGCAGCTCATTATAAGCATGGCTATTTCGTGATGCCAGGGTTATTTCCATCCCTTTCTGATAAGTAGCGATAGCTTCATCCTTTCGGTTTAGCAATTCGTATAATTTGCCAAGGTGATAATAGGTGCCAAAGTATTCGGGATGATCTTTAACCAGCGTTTCATAATATTCAAGCGCGCGGGCATGGTCGTTCAACTTAAGGTATTCTGTAGCAATGGCATATTGCAAAAACTCGTCGTTAGGTTCGTTTTTTATAAATTCTAATAGCTTCTCCAAGCGGGTTTGCTCCATCTTTAACTCGTCCTTTTTTAATACCTTTGCAAAAACCTGTGAATTATGAACATATTGGTCTGTATCAGCAACGTGCCCGATACCACTACAAAAATAACCTTTACAGATAACAACACGCAATTTAATAGCGCCGGCGTTCAATTTATCATCAATCCTTATGATGAGATAGCTCTGGCCCGGGCAATAGAACTAACCGACGGTGGCAAGGGTAATGTTACGGTGATCCACGTGGGCGAAGCCGCTAACGAACCAACGATACGCAAGGCGCTTGCCATAGGCGCAACTGATGCCGTACGCATCAACTCAGCAGCGCACGATGCCTTTTTTGTAGCTGAGCAGATAGCAGCCTACGTAAAGCAGCATCCTTTCGACCTGATTCTGACAGGCCGTGAGTCGATAGACTATAATGGGTCTAAAGTAGCAGCGATGCTGGGCGAATTGCTGGACATCCCATCTGTATCGATCATTAAAAAGTTGGATACTACTGATAGTGAAGCGACAGTTGAGCGCGAGATAGAAGGCGGCAAAGAAGTGCTGACCATTCCATACCCGTTTGTTGCCGGTTGCGCAGAGGGTGTGGCAGAACCGAAAATCCCAAACATGCGCGGTATAATGGGCGCGCGCAGCAAGCCCCTAACCGTTTTAGAGCCTGTTGAAGCAACCGTTTATTCGGAAATTTTAAGCTATGAAACTCCTGCCCCACGCGGTCAGGTAAAATTAGTGAGCACAGATGAAACCGCACAACTGGTAAACATGTTGCACACCGAAGCCAAAGTGATCTGATTTAAAAATTCTAGAAATTTAAAATATGTCGGTTTTAGTATATGCAGAGAACGCGGATGGCAAATTCAAGAAATCGGTTTATGAAGCCGTTACGTATGCCCGCGCCATCGCGGACCAAAATAATACAATTGTTACGGCCATTTCAATCGGCGATGTTGCTGATAGCGAATTAAGCCAGTTAGGTAATTACGGTGCGCAGAAGATTTTAACTGTCAGCAATGACAAACTTAAAAACTTTGTAAACCAGGCTTATGCAGCAGTTATCGCACAGGCAGCTAAAAGCGAGCAGGCAGATGTTGTAGTAATATCTAACTCATTCTCTGGCCGCGGATTAGCCCCGCGTGTTGCAGTGAAATTGAGTGCGGGAGTTGCAGATGGCGCGGTTGCCTTGCCTGAACAAAGTGGCGGCAAGTTCACTATCAAAAAAACGGCATTTTCCGGAAAAGCGTTCGCGACTGTCGAACTTACTTCTGCTGTGAAGGTTATCGCACTTACGCCAAACTCTTACAAAGTTGTAGAGAATGCCACCGGTGCGCAACCGCAAGCCTTTACCGTTGAAACTGATGAAAACGATTTTAAAGCAATGCTAAAAGACATTGCTAAAGCAAGCGGTAAGGTTTCTTTACCCGATGCTGAGATCGTAGTATCTGGTGGTCGCGGATTAAAAGGGCCTGAAAATTTCAAATTAGTTGAAGATCTTGCCGAACTGCTTGGTGCCGCAACCGCTTGTTCAAAACCGGTATCAGACGCAGGTTGGCGCCCGCACAGCGAGCACGTAGGCCAAACCGGCATTGCAGTAAGTCCAAATTTATATATCGCGATAGGCATCTCCGGTGCGATACAGCATCTTGCAGGTATCAGCGCATCAAAAGTTATTGTTGTCATCAACAAAGATGCCGAAGCGCCGTTCTTCAAGGTAGCCGATTATGGCATTGTTGGAGACGCTTTCGACGTGGTGCCAAAATTGATAGAAGCTGTTAAAGCTTACAAAGCGTCGGCTTAAAAGATTTGTGATGGCGAATAATATGAAAAAGATCAAGCTGGATATTGTTGGGCTTTCTTACAGCCAAACGCAATCCGGCGCCTACGCATTGGTGTTAGGCGAAGTTGGCGGCCGCCGCAGGCTGCCGATTATCATCGGCAGTTTTGAGGCACAGGCCATCGCTATTGAAATTGAGAAAATGACGCCCAGCCGCCCGCTTACGCACGATCTTTTTAAAAGCTTCGCCCAGGCTTACAGCATTAATATTACAGAGATCATCATCTATAATCTTGTCGACGGTATATTTTACTCAAAGCTGGTTTGCTCCGACGGTAAGAAAACTATGGAGATAGACGCCCGCACATCTGACGCCATTGCGATGGCGGTAAGGTTCGAGTGCCCCATTTACACGCACGAATTTATTTTGTCGACAGCTGGTATTGTAATTGAAGGCAACGACTTTGTGTACCTTGAAAATATGGGCGAGCCTGCTGAAGAAAAAAATACAGTTCCTGTAGGTGGCAGCGGATATGGCTCATTAAGCGTTGATGAGTTGAAAACTAAACTCGCTTCTGCCCTTGGCGACGAAGCTTATGAGAAAGCCGCAAAAATCCGTGACGAACTGAACAGGAGGAAATCTTCCTAGAAGCCTAATCCTAAGCTTTTTTTAATCAAGGTCTGTCTTACGCAGCGGCTAATCCCGCTCCGCCGCTCACAACCAAGGCGTCTTCAATAAGTCCGATAACCGGGTCTAAAATTCTTGTTTGTTTAACCGTTTGCTTACGGATGTAAAAACTCGCATATGTAGATGCCAATGCACTTACACCGCCAATAATAACCCCTCTTAAAGGTTTATTGCCTGCGGCTTTGTAGATACTGGCACCGGCCACCATCCCGGCGGCAACACGGCCTATCAGTCCGGCAGGTTGTATCCGGTTTGGGGCAGATGGCATCTTATCGCCAACAAATTCACTCAAAGCGAGCACCTTTAAAGCGACGGATACTTTGTCGTTTTGCATAAATTTTAAGCCCGATCTGCCGATGTTCCTGCTATGATGGTGACTAAGAATATGACTGGTGACAGCCGGTGCAGAAAAAGTACGCATACCCGCTAATGCTCCCACACCAACTGCTTGCCAAAACGGCTCCTTCATTTTCTTTGACATATCTTATTGAATTATCCTGAATCTAAACTGCGTTATACAGGGTTATGTTTGCCTGTACCCGCAAACATTTTAGCTCTATCGGTAAAATGTTAAATCAATAATTAAGTATGGTTGTTGACCTTCTAAACACTTTATTATGAGATTAAAAGAGGAGAATATACTTGGCGAACTAGGAAGCGCCATAGGTAAAGGTTTATTAGCAGGCTTAGCGGGTACCGCCGCCATGACACTATCTCAAATGATCGAGATGAATATTACCAAACGCGAACCCAGCGATGCGCCGTCTAAAGCGGTGTCAAAAGTTGTTGACGTAAAGCCGGTTAACGAAGATGAAAAAGAAAAAGTAAATAATGAAATACACTGGACTTACGGCACCGCCCTGGGTATTTCACGCGGACTGATCGGCCTTACCGGTCTAAAAGGCTGGAAGGCTACTGCACTTCACTTTGGCTTGGTTTGGGGGGCATCTATGGTGATGCTGCCAAAACTTAAAGTAGCCCCGCCGGTAACTGAAGAAGAACCGCAAGCGGTAGCAATTGACGGTTTTCATCACGCGGTTTACGCGCTGGCTACAGGTTTAGCTTATGACGCCCTGGATGCAGGCGGCCGCCACGAACGTAAACTCAATAAATTACTTACGCAGCTGAAAGACAGGGGGGTCATAAGCAATATCAAGAAGAGGTTTTAAAATCAGCCACTTTCATCACCATTGCGAGCAACAACGTGACGAAGCAATCCCGGATTGCAATGATGAAATTGTCGAATTGTAAAAAACAAAAAACGCCGCTCCGGAAATCCGGGGCGGCGTTTCACATTATATAAACTAAACTATTACTCGGTCACTAATTTTGGCTCTTCGGTTTGTACGGGTTTCTTCTTAAAGTAGTTCTTGATATTTACACGGATGATGTACATACATGGGACCAGGATCAGCGTAATGATGGTAGCGAAACCAAGACCGAAGATCATCGTCCAGGCTAAAGGCCCCCAGAATGCTACGTTATCGCCACCAAAGTGAATATGCGGCGCAAAATGCGTGAACATCTCTACAAAGTCGATATTGAAACCTACTGCCAGCGGCACCAAGCCTAATATCGCCGCAGTAGCTGTTAGCAATACTGGCGTCATACGGGTGTGGCCTGCCTCTACAACTGCATCGTGGAGGTTCATGCCTTCTTCCATCAGTATATCCGTAAATTCTACAAGCAGGATACCATTCCGGACGACGACACCAGCCAACGCAATAATACCAACACCTGTCATCACAATAGCCATGGTCATACCGGTTAAGCTTACGCCCAGTAATACACCAATGATACTGAAGAAGATCTCACTGATAATGATCAGCGTTTTACCTATCGAGTTAAACTGTATCATCAAAATGATCAGGATCAAACCGAATGAAGTTGCCAAAGCACCGCCCAAAAAGGTAACGGCTTCCATTTGATCTTCCTGACCACCACCCTGACGGATGATGATACTATCATCTTTCTTAAAGTTTTGTATCGCTTTAAAGATGGTAGCGTTCACATCATTCGGGTTATATGGTTTCACAACGCTTGATCCCAATGTCAACACCCTGCGTTGCTGCTTGCGTTTAATGTTGCTGTAAGTGTTGGTATAATCAACATTGGTGAAGGCTGAAATTGGCACCTGCCTAATGGCCCCGCCTGTAGCAAGGTCGCGGTAAGTGATCTTCATATTACGCAACTGGTCGATGTTGCCACGCTGCGACTCCAGCGCACGCACCTTGATCTGGTAATCATCTTCTTTGGTATTACGGAAGTCACCTGCTTTAGCGCCGAATACCGCTGCACCAAGTGCCTGGCTAACCTGCGCTGTAGTTATACCTTCGCGGTTTGCACGCTCACGGTCGACATCAAATACAATTTCGGGTTTGTCATTTTGCACATCGGCAACCAGGTTTTCTATACCGGCGATATTCTGTTTAGCCAGGTAGCTCTTTAAACGGTTACCTGTGGCTACCAAAGAGTCAAGGTTATCACCAATGATCTCAATACTGATATCCTTTTGTACCGGCGGGCCGCTGTTTTCCTGTTGTACAGAGATCTTAACACCCGGTAAACCTTGGACGGCACCACGGATACGCTCTAAGACCTTCTTAGTGTCTTTGCCTTCACGTTTGCCAAATTCAACAAAGGCAACGGTTACCTTACCTTTATTTTCGTAATCGCCTTGATCTTCATCGGTTGGATCAGAAACGCCTTTTGTAACGTTTGATATTACCGACGATACAATGTCCTTGTCAGGTTCAACTACTTCGGCTACGCGCTTCTCAATTTTCTTGGTTACCTCATTTGTAGTTGCCTGGTCTGTACCAATTGGCATAGTAATATATACATAGGCAAAATTGGGGTCGCCCGAAGGGAAGAACACCGGGGTTTTACCTAATACACTGTTAATTATCAAGGCTACGATGAACAGACCCAGCGTACCAAACAGTACAGTAACAGGCCTGTGCACGGCTTTTTCTAATATTCTTGCATACCAGTCCCTGAATTTTGGCCAGGCTTTGGTTTGGAAAGTATCTATAGCCCGCAGCAAAACAAAGTGGTTAAGCAGATAAAGCAGGATGGCCAGTACAAGGAAGTTACCCATGCCCATGGTCCATTTACCGGCAAAGAACATGATATAGCTTAAGGCCGCTAACACAGTCATAATGCCCACAACCTTGGCAGTCTTTTTATCAAACTTTGGATTATCATGCTCACCGGCAATATGCGGTTTCATAAAATCAACCGCGAAAACCGGGTTCATAATGTAAGCCACCACTAAAGACGCTAACAAGGTTATGATCAGCGTGATCGGCAGGAAGAACATGAAGTGACCTATCAGGCTATTCCAGAAAGCCAAAGGAATAAATGGTGCCAAGGTTGTCATCGTTCCCGAGAATACCGGTAAGAACACCTCACCAGCAGCCATTTTAGCAGCCTCTTTGATCGGTACGCGGCCGTTGTCAAATATCCGGTGTGTATTCTCTATTACCACAATAGCATCATCCACAACGATACCTAATGCGAGCAGGAATGAGAATAACACGATCATATTAAGTGTGAAACCAATAACAGGCATTACCAGGAACGCGATGAAACACGACAGTGGTACCGACAGTGCTACGAATACCGCGTTGGTAGTTCCCATAAAGAACATCAGGATCACCGTTACCAAGATGAAACCTATAACTATGGTGTTGATCAGGTCATTAAGGGTAGTGCGGGTTTTGTCTGACTGATCGCCTGTCACCGTGATATTCAAACCTTTAGGAAAAACCGTTTTCTGCTTGTTCTTGATCAACGCGTTGATCTTGTCAGAAGCTTCGATCAGATTCTCTCCTGTACGTTTACTAACGTTTAGCGTGATAACATTCTTGAAATTAGGATTTTCCGGCGTTTTTAAACGCGCATAACTTTCCTGCTCTAAGAATGAGTCTTTAATTTCGGCAATATCGCGCAGGTAGATGGCCTGACCTTTTGGATTACGCAAAGCCATGCGGGACACTTCATCAGCGCTCTTAAAATCCTGTTTAATGTCTATGCTCCTGCGCACACCATCGGTCTTTACTGTACCCGCAGAGGTAAGAATGTTCTCATTACCTATAGCCTGAATAATGTCGTTAAAGGTTACTTGCGCCGCGGCCATTTTATTCAGATCGACATTTACTTGAATTTCCGGTGTCAGCGCGCCTACCTCATCAACTTTAGAGATCTCTTTGTAACTTTCTATCTCGTCTTTCAACAGGTCTGCATATTCCTTTAGCTTCTTCAGGTCATAATCGCCGGAAATATTGATGTAAAGGATAGGCAAGTCGGCCACATTGATGTCTGATATCACAGACTCCTTAAGATTATTGTCATTCTGCGGCAAATCTTGTTTTGCTTTATCCACCGCGTCTTTTACATCAACCTTAGCGTCTTTAATATCTACGTTAGCCTGAAACTCTGCCGTAATAATAGATACGTTCTGTACAGAGTTTGAGGTAACCTTCTTTAATCCCTTAAGCGACTTTAGTTGCTTCTCTATCTGCCTGGTTACCAGATTCTCAATATTTTGTGGCGATTGGCCTGCAAAAGTTGTGGTTACGAAAACCTTCGACTGGGCAATGTCAGGGAAGTTTTCTTTAGGCAGCGTATTGTAGCTGATGATCCCCAATACGGTGATCAGGAACACCAGTACGTAAATAGCTGTCTTATTATCTATGGCCCAACTTGATGGGCCGAATTCTTTTTTAACGTCTTTCATGCTCTTATGATAAGATTTTGGTTTAGTTAGCCGCTTGTGCAACCTTTATTCTATCGCCGTCTTCAATGTCAGACGCGCCATCTGTCACCAATTGATCGCCCGCTGAAAGGCCGGAAACGATTTCTGACTTGCCACCATAACTTGCGCCAACTTTTACGTTTTTGCGTTTAGCAACACCATTTTGGTTCACAAATACATAATCGCCGCCCTCAGACTTTTGGATAGCTTTTACCGGTACAACAATAGCGTTTGTCTTGTTGTAATCTGCTATTTTGATAATGGCTGTCATATTAGGACGAAGAGAAGCACGTGCAGGTAATTTAATTTCGGCAGCAAAGCTTCTTGATGTTGGATCGATGGCTTTAGCAGCGAAAGTCACTTTAGTTACTAGTGAATCATTAGCATCAGGAACCACAACCTTTACGCTGTTGCCGGTGCCTACGCTTCCTGAGTATGATTCGGGAACGTCAACCTTAACTTTTAATTGGTCTGCGTTTACTACGCGGATGCCTGTTTGCCCCGGCTGCGCAACCTGGCCAAGTTTAAGGTCCATCTGGTCAACCGTACCACTGATAGGCGATTTGATGGTGTACATCGCCGCTTGTTGTCTTAAAGAAGCTAAAGCTTTTTGGCTGGCCTCTAAAGTAGTTTTAGCCTGAAGAAACTGCACTTCGGTACCTATTTTTTGGTCCCACAGGTTTTTCTGACGCTGGTATAAAGTGTTGTTCAGTTGCAACTGAGCCTGAGATTGGGCAATGTTTTGCCTTAAAACATTATCATCTAATTGAACCATTACCTGTCCGCGCGACACATGCTGGCCAACTTTTACATAAATGGCTGTAATAGTACCAGGCGATTGCGGATAAGCCGTAACATTGTCCTGCGCGTCTATCTTACCTTGCAACTCTACGTAATTTGTGAAGGTGCCGGGTTTAATATCATAAACATTCACCTCTGTCACTTTAGAAGAGTCCTGGCCTGCGCCGGTTTTAGCTTCTAATGCAGTGATCTTGGTTGTCAGGTCTGCTTGTTGTTTTTTAAGATCGGCAAGCTCTGTTTTAGCGTCTTTGGGCTTGTTGCAAGCTGCCAGTGCAACTACAGCCAATGTGGTATATAAAATCTTTTTCATGGTGCTTATTTGAGTGTGTGATTGTTTAGTTTAATATTGAATGCGGCCGTAAGTGCGGTCAAGTTCTACTTTATTTACCAGGGCATCGTACAAACCTTGTATGTATTTATCGTCGGCGTCAACCAAGGCAGTTTCTGCCTGGGTTACCTCGATGCTCGACCCTACGCCTTGCTGATATTTGATCTTCGATACGCGCAATACCTCTTGTGCTAAATCACGGTTGCGGCGCTGGCTGTTAAGTGTTTGCAAACCGTTTATATAATTGATCCTTGCGTACTCTGCCTGTAATGCGAAACCATTCTTAGCGTTTTCCATGTCATTTTGCGTTTTCTGAACGGTGATCTTAGATTGTGCTACCTGGTATTTATGCTGGAATCCCGTGAAAACCTGCCAGCTTAAACGTAAGCCGATATAGCTTGACGGGAACTGGTTGGCGTACAAATTACCGAACGCGTTGTCTTGGTAAGCAGATGTAAAGTTGCCTATCGCCGAAAGCTTAGGAAAATAGTTAGCCTGGTTACGCTTAACGTCCAATTGGTTAAGCCTGTATTGGGTTTCCAATAAACTATACTCAATTCGGTTTTTATAGAGGGTGGTGTCCGTAGTTTGTGCAGCGGCGGTTTCGTCCAGTTTAACATCTTCAAGTTTATCTAACAAGATCAGATTCTCCTGGATAGGCATACCCATTTGAAATTTTAACATTTGATAGCCTACTGCTAATAATCGTAATGCATTCTCTCTGTTAGAAACCAAAGTATTGTATTGAACAGTTGTACGATCTACATCGATTTTCTCTACAAAGCCTTGCTTGTTTTGCGCTGTGGTTTGGTCGAGTTGTGTCTTCAGTTGTTTGATGTTCGCATCAAGCAGTTTTACCCGCTCATCGTTAACCAAAACAGAGTAATATGCCTTGGTAACATTTACGTTTGCCTGGATCTTTGAACGCGTAAGGCTTTTTTGGGACAACTCCTGATAAGTCTTAGATGCCTTTAAGCCTATAAAGAATGTACCATCGAACAATAACTGGCTGGCATCAACCCCAAAGTTAGACTGGTACTTTACCCCAAATTTAACCGGGATGAAGGTTCCGGGCGCGCCGAAAAATTCGCCGGGTAATAAGGTAGTAGGAATTTTAAGATAGTCTAATAAACTGGCCGAGGCAGTCAACTGCGGCAAGCCCTGACCTGTAACCTCTTTCACCCTGTATTGCGCGCTTTTGATGTCAAGGTTAGCGTTTATCACAGTGTCCTGGTGCTGTAACGCATAGGCGATACAATCGGCAAGGGTAAAACTGTGCGTAGGCGCCGCAGGCGGCGGGGTCTGCGCCATTACCCGCGTAATAAGCGAACCTGTTACAATTAATGTTAGAAACAATTTATTCATATCAAGATAGTGATGGTTTTATGCTGTTTTCTTTAATTTATTTTGATACTCATTGAGGAGCTGGTACCCTTCAAGCGTTACTATACCGTAATTGAAATGCTCCACAAACTGCTGCTGTACTTTTACAACATTGAATTGAGGTGCGGGGAAATTTTGCTGATTAAAACCCGATTCTACCTGCAGGATGCGCATGCGCGCAATGACCCGTACATCAATTTCGGGGCGTATATAACCTTCCTCTATTCCTTTAAGCATCAGTTCTTCTAATCGCTGAACTATAGACTCCCATTTAAACTTTTGAATAATGGCCCAGCCTTCCGGATGATATTTCTGCAGATCATGCATAAGAATGGGGTTCATCCGTGACAGCATCTCTTCTGAACAGCGCATCCATTCTGATAACTGCGCGATAACATTATCTGCCTCGTTCATCATCTTGTCCATCTCGGTCTCATCTTGCTGCATCCGCATCTTCACCAAAGCTGTTACCAGCTCATTCTTATCGGCAAAATGCTGATAGATGGTCTTTTTCGACATTCCCAAATGGCGGGCAATATCATCCATCGTAACGCTTTTTATCCCCGCTGTTAAAAACAGGTCTAATGCTCCGTTTAATATTCTTTCGAACTGACTCATTTCGACGCAAAACTATGGAAACATTTTTTGATTAAAAAGTTTCCATCGTTTATTACAATTTCCAGACATTCTTGACTTAACAAATGAACATTGCAAATTTTGCTTAAGAAACTTTAGTAAACGGCGTGTGCTTAAGACATTTACAGGGGATAATTGCGACATGAACTTTATCGTTTACGCCAAAAGCTAATTATTATCTTTGTGCAAACGTATAACCATGCACCTTACTGCTCTGTCTGCCATCTCGCCTATTGATGGCCGCTATAGAAATACTACTAAAGAACTAGCTGCTTATTTTTCTGAGTTTGCCCTCATTAAGTACCGCGTATTGGTAGAGGTTGAATATTTCATCGCGCTGTCCCAATATGGGCTGCCGCAGCTTCAGCCTTTAGATAGCGTGATAACAGAAAAGTTACAGGGCATTTATAAAACGTTTAGGGAGGAAGATGCGCAATCCATCAAAGACATCGAAAAAACAACCAACCATGATGTCAAGGCGGTTGAGTATTTCTTAAAGCAAAAGTTCGACGAGTTGGGCTTGTCATCGCACAAAGAGTTTATACATTTCGGGCTTACCTCTCAGGACATAAATAACACCGCGATACCATTAAGTTTTAAGGAGGCTTTAAATAATGTCTACTACCCTTCTATAAATGAGCTGGTTGAGGTGCTTAAAACCTACGCCTCAGACTGGGCTAATATCCCTATGCTGGCACATACACACGGTCAGCCGGCATCACCTACCCGCCTGGGAAAAGAGATACTGGTGTTTGTTGAGCGGATTGAAAAGCAGCTCGAACTGCTTGATGCAATTCCTTTCTCTGCTAAATTTGGCGGGGCTACGGGCAACTTTAACGCCCATAAAGTGGCCTATCCAAAGCATGATTGGATAGCTTTTGGAAACACCTTTGTAAATGACACTTTAGGTTTAAGCCGCTCGCAGCATACTACTCAGATTGAACACTACGACAACTTTGCCGCCAAATGCGATGCGCTGAAACGCATCAACAATATCATCCTCGACCTTGACCGTGATATGTGGACCTATATCTCCATGAATTACTTTAAACAGAAAATCAAAGCGGGAGAAATTGGTTCATCAGCAATGCCGCATAAGGTTAATCCCATTGACTTTGAAAACAGCGAGGGGAATGTTGGGATCGCCAATGCTTTGTTTGAACACCTGGCCGCGAAGTTGCCGGTATCACGTTTGCAGCGCGACCTTACTGATTCTACCGTACTTCGCAATATTGGCGTGCCGGTTGCCCATACGCTCATCGCGATTAAATCTACAATTAGGGGTTTAAACAAATTGCTCTTGAACGAGGCCGCCATTAACACCGATCTGGAAGATAACTGGGCAGTAGTTGCCGAAGCTATACAAACCATCCTTCGCCGCGATGGCTACCCTAATCCGTACGAGGCCTTAAAAGACCTTACCCGTACCAATAGCCAGATAAATGCTGCTACCATTGCCGCTTTTGTTGATACCTTGGACGTAAGCGAAGAGACACGCGGGGAGTTAAAGTGTATGACGCCACAGAACTATACAGGGGTGTAAGTCATTAACGGGTCAAAACAAGCCTGGCTTTATTGCCAGATGAATTAGATAGCTAACTTTGCTTAGGGGTTATTGTTATCCTGCACTTGTTTCAGGATCTCTCAGAACAGTTTGAATTGCAAGTGAGATGCCGAAACAAGTTCGGCATGACGGTCTCCAGAAAATTAATCTTAACATAATGAACATCAACGTATATACCGAGAGCACGCCGAACCCGGCAACAATGAAATTCATTGTCAATAAATTGCTGATAAACGGCAGCCAGGACTATCCCACCAAAGAGTCTGCAGAGCATGCTTCTTTCGCCAAAGAATTGTACAAGTTCTCTTTTGTAAACGGTGTCTTTTTCGCCAGCAACTTTGTTACTGTGACCAAAACGGAAGGCAGTGAATGGGACGATATAGAGCCTATACTGAAAGAGTTTGTTAAAGGCGCGGTGGAATCGGAGTTAAAAGTTAAAGCGGAAGAAGTTGAATCTGACGTGACTTTCGAAGGTACAGACGCTGAAGTAAAGATCCAGCAGATCTTGCATGATTACGTTCGCCCGGCTGTTGAGCAGGATGGCGGCGCTATTGCCTATAAATCTTTTGAAGAAGGCGTGGTTACTGTTGAACTTCGCGGTTCATGCAGCGGCTGCCCATCGTCGACCATTACCCTTAAAGCCGGTATTGAAAACCTGTTAAAACGCATGGTTCCCGAAGTACAGGAAGTAGTTTCTGAGGCTATGTAATTTGATGATTCCACCGATTTGGTGAAATTACACTGATAGATACTAAGCGCTCTATAGGGGCGCTTTTTTATGTAAGTACATTCCGATCGCGGCATTCTGAAATGCATATATTTACATGCAAGTCAATAAGTTATGTCAACCAGATTATTACCAACTCTGTCCGTCCGCCGAGGTAAAGAAGCAGTAGACTTTTACAAAAAAGCTTTCAATGCTTTTGAAATAATGATGGTAGCTGACCCGGAAGGCAACATAGTTGCTGAACTGGCAATAGACGAAGTTCATTTTATTGTGGCTGATGAGGCCCCTGATTATGGCAACTACAGTCCGGAAAGTTTAAGCGGCACAACAATACGCATGGGTCTAGAAGTTGATGACCCGGATGGTGTTGCCGCGCAGGCGGTAGCATCAGGAGCACAGGAAGTTTACCCTGTTGCTGATCAAAGCTATGGATACCGTTTGGGCTGCATTGAAGATCCTTTCGGCCACAGGTGGGAAATATTTAAGAAATTACAGTAGTCCATTCAACAGGATCAGGCTGACATAATTGATCAGTTTTAATTCCACCGGGGAGGATGTGCGGTGGGAACTGTGGTGGCTGAGGTAAGTTCTCGTATAAAGACACACCCCTAACCCCTCTCAAGAGGGGAATTAAAAACTACCCAAAATATTTTCGTATTTCAGTCAGCAATTCCTCTGATATCAAACCATTACTCGCGGCCACATCGCAGGTAGCTAAAACGTCGGCAGTGCCCTTAAAATCTACCACCGTGCCGCCGGCCTGGCGAACGATAACTATTCCGGCAGCAATATCCCAGGGTTTTAAATTGTATTCGTAGTAGCCTTCAAAGCGGCCACAGGCGGTGTAGCACAAGTCGACAGCCGCAGAACCTAAGCGTCGCAAGCCGTGGCAATTGCGCATAAGGTGGGTAAACAGTTCTATGTATTGCGGCTGCTTTTCAAAGTCATAATAAGGGAAGCCTGTAGCCAAAAGACTATCCCCAATAGTTGGCTTGTTACTTACACGTATTTCCCTACCGTTCAGATAGGCAGGTGCATCTTTCCAGGCGTAAAAACATTCGTCCTGATTTATTTCGTAAACCACCCCCAGAACCAATTCATCGTATTCTTTTAAAGCGATTGAGACCGAGAACACAGGCAAGCCATGAATGAAATTTGTGGTACCGTCCAAAGGATCTATTATCCAATTATATCTTTCGCCAATACGGCTGCTGGTTTTTTCTTCTGTTATAAAACCGGCCCCAGGTAATATTTTAGATAGGCTATCTACAATCATTTGTTCCGCGCCCTTATCTACGTAAGACACCAGATCATTAAGGCCTTTATATTCAATTTTATCAGGGTCGAAATTAGTGCGCTCATCCCTGATAAAGGCGCCGGCTTGCTTAGCAACTTCAATTACCTTTTGTGTTATTGTTTCGAGCATGGTGCCTTAGCGTTAAGTTGAATGAGAATAGTTTATGAATAAAGAAACTGGCAAGGAACAGGCTTAATGCAGCTGCAGGCCGCGCCACAGGTGGCGGGAAGTGCAGGTACATCACCATAATTTTTAAGATAAACAGGTTGGCAAAAAAACCTATGCAAGCCACACTCAAAAACCTGATGAACTGCTGTGCCGGGGGTAGTTTAGATTCGGAAAATACAAGGTAGCGCGTAATCAGAAAGTTAACTACCACACCCAGCACGTACGATATACAAAATGATACGCCGTAATTTATGCGGAACCCCATTACCGCCTGCGTATTATTTTTAAACACTAAATAATAGAGGATGTTAAAAGTGCTGATATCGACTATAAAACCAATACCGGCCGAAAGAACAAATCTTAGCATCTGGTTGCCCAAAATAGCCTGCCATATTCCTTTAGGCGGCACCTTGTGGTATATATTTATTTCTCCTGGCGTTTACACATAATGCAACGCCCGCCAGTACCAAAATAAGGGATATCATTTCTGCCTGGGTGAAAGACAAGCTGCCGATATGATAACGCGTGTTTACGCGAATCAACTCGATAAAGAAACGTTCTATGCCGTTAAGGATCAAATAAATCCCGAAGAACATGCCCGGGCTTTTAATGCGGTCGCGGATGCTCCACAAAAAGAAGAACAGCAGCAGGCAAACTACGCACTCATAAAAAGAGGTTGGGTAAACCGGCAGGCGCAGTTCATTGCAATACTTACCCACGCAATTTGCGATCGGGTTGTTAAAATCAACCTGGTTTACGTTATGCGGAAATTTGAAAGACCACATCCAGTCTGGTGCCCAGCTAAGCCATTGCGGTTTGGGGTTTAGGTTCGGGATGCCCCAGTCGCCGTCGCCGCTCATCTGGCAACCTATGCGTCCTATAGCGTAAGAAAGCATCATACCCGGCCCCCCAATATCAAGCATGGTAAGCGGCTTTACCCCGTGTTTGTTGGCAATGTAAAGTACGGCAGCTCCTCCGCAAATTAAACCGCCGTAGAAGGTTAAACCGCTAAAACCAATCAGCATACCCACAGGATCGTGCATAAACTCGTCCCAATTCTCAAGGGCATTAAAAAGCTTAGCTCCGGCAAAACCGCATATCGCAGCCCAAACCAATATAGTACCCATCAATTCATATGGATGGACCATAACACGTTTGGTTATTGGCTCGGCTAATTCATTCTTTTTGGCATCGCGCCAGGCCCAATAAACGAACCCTGCGCAAAGTATTATACCGCCAATAAGATTGCCACGGGTAGAAAGGATAAAGTCTTGTGGGCTGTTTACCAAGTCGCGGTAGTTTAAAATAGCATCTATCAATTTATAACCTGCTATAAAACCAAATATGGCATTAGTAAGCAATTCGGCATAGCTAACCTTCTGGCCGATAGTGATTGTTTTCTCAAACGGATGGATATATCCCAGGCGCTCTTTACGTTTAAACTCTTCTGTAAACGCCCAATATGCAGCAATGAAAGCCAAGGCTACAAAGAATCCAAAAGTTTGAAAAGGTAATGGGATGTTTAGGCCTGTAAAGTATCTGATCAGGTCTGAAAGGGTTGGGAACATCAGGCAGAATTTTGAGGCGAATATAAGGCTAATGCACCAATATTTCCTCGGCCTCGGCAATTTCAACGTCGCCGTCGGCAGCAATTTGGGTAAGTTTTACGTTACGCAATTCATTCACCAAAATTGGATCATACTTGGTTTTTACCTTTACATAATTGCGGGTAAAACCATGCATGTAACCATCCTTTACATCGCCTTCAAACAATACTTCGTCTTCAATACCTACTTGCGATTCGTAAAACGCGCGGCGTTTTTTGTCAGACAGAATATGCAGCATTTTGCTTCGCTCGGCACGGGTAGATCCCGGTATGCTCCCGGTCATTTCTGCTGCAGGCGTGTTGTCACGCTCAGAATAAGTAAAGACGTGCAGGTAGGAAATATCCAGCCTGTTCAGGAAATTGTAGGTATCGATAAAATCTTCGCGTGTTTCACCCGGGAAACCAACGATCACATCAACACCTATACAGCAATGCGGCATTACTTGCTTGATCTTCGCTACGCGGCTTGCATATAACTCGCGTTTGTAACGGCGGCGCATCAACCCTAAGATCTTATCTGAGCCAGATTGCAGCGGGATATGAAAATGCGGAACAAACCTTTTTGATGATGCGACAAAGTCTATGATCTCATCGGTAAGCAAGTTAGGCTCGATCGAAGAAATGCGGTAGCGGTCGATGCCTTCAACTTCGTCAAGCGCCTTTACGAGGTCGATAAACCTATTTACGCGCTCACCATTCTGCAGGCCAAAATCACCCAGGTTAACGCCGGTCAAAACGATTTCGCGTACACCGGAAGCCGCGATGACTTTGGCCTGTTCGATAACGTTTGCTATGGTATCGCTGCGGCTATTGCCACGCGCAAGCGGGATGGTGCAAAATGAGCACGAGTAATCGCAGCCATCCTGTACTTTTAAGAAAGTGCGGGTACGGTCGCCAAATGAATATGATGATACAAACTGATTGGCTTCTGATACCGGCTGATTATAAACCAAAGCTTTCGGCTGCTTGGTCAGGTCGGTAATGTGGTCTACGATCTGGAACTTTTCGGCAGCGCCTAATACCATATCTACACCGGGAATTTCGGCTATCTCAACGGGCTTAAGTTGCGCATAACAACCTATTACCACTATGTAAGCCTGCGGCGAGATCTTAAGTGCTTCTTTAACGATTTTTTTGCACTTCTTGTCGGCGTTTTCTGTAACAGAACAGGTATTGATCACAAAAACATCAGGCGTTTCTGCAAAGCCGACGGTTTGGTAACCGGCATTGTTGAACAGCCTCCCTATCCCGGACGATTCCGAATAGTTAAGCTTACAGCCCAAAGTATATAACGCTACCTTTTTGTTCATTTTACAAGGGTGCAAATATACGCATTTGACTTATTGGTTTTGTCTGCAAAGGGTTAACTTTAAGATACTAATACTTTATATTTAAATGAGAAGACTACTAATAATTCTGTCCTATCTTTTTATATCGGAATCAGCATTTTCTAATACTATCGATAGTTTGAAAACTCCGCAAGATGTTATCAATTTTTTAAATAGGTTAGATGGTAGCTTTACCACGAAATACAGCCCCGGGCTTAAATTTTTGACAGATAGTGCATTTCGTAAACAACTAGGATGTCCCGAAACTGCTACCGTACTGAACTTAAAAAGCTGGAGTAAATGCGATTTGAATGGAGACGGTAAAACAGACCTGTTGGCAATGCCATTGTGGTATAAAATTGAAGTTTTCGTCGCAATTGATAACGGCAATAGTGGCTATAAGCTTATAAGGCTGTCCAAAGAAGTTTTCGAGAATTGCCAATTTGCTAAACCAATTATCGTTGACCAAAAGCTAATGGTTATGTTTTATGGCAAATCAAAAGTGCCCGGCAAACTTTTTGGAAGCTATAGTGAACATATCCAAGTAGATACCCTTATTTACAAATTTTCTAACTTCATTGAATATCATTCAAAAAAAGTGGAGTACAATGTCGACACAATAATATTCCATGCAGGTATGTGCTTCGGAACTTGTCCAAGCTTTCTGCTTAAAATATCAAAAAATGGATTTGCAGAATATTCAGCACAATACTATAATCCTACAAATGGTGACTTTACCGGCAATTTACACAAAAAGAAGCTTCGCGATATTTTGTCACTTATGGATTATATACATCTAAGAGATTTGAAGGAAAACTATCAAGTAAACTGGACTGACGATAAAACTTACAACCTTGAGATAAAATTTAACGACGGAAGCGTAAAAAAGATTTCAGATTATGGAGGCTTGGGCACATTTGGTTTAAGGGCTTTGTATGCAATGTTATTTGAACTAAGATCCTCAACTAATTGGATAAAGAGCCAACCTAATTAAAAGTTTATATGAGCGTTATAAAAAGCTGATAAACAATATTAATTAACTATTAGTTTATACCATTTTCGACATTCCAGCAAATAAAAAAAGCCACCCATTAGGTGGCTTTTTGTTAATTAATTCAGAAGTATTATGGTTTCCTGGTGGTGTCTGTTTTCATCATGCTGTCTTTCTTAACAGAATCAGCAGGAGCCGGTGTGCTCATCATTTTTGTTGAATCTACTTTAGTACTATCAGTAGAGCTTGCTGCTTTCTCAGAGCTGCAACCTACCGCGATGCTACCTGCAAACACTGCTGCGATAGCAAATTTTAACATGTTGTTTTTCATAGTGTCTTGTTGTCTTGGTGAATTATGATTGTACCCGTTCAACACCCCTCCTATCGTATTGTTTTACAAAAAGTTAAATAGCATTGCTTCACAGACGTAACTTAATAGTATATGCAGCATGCGTACCATCGTAAAAAACGTTGATTAAAACTTTTAAGATTAAGTATGTGTTATAGCGATACACAAAACACTTAAAATTATAATCCTATGAAAAAGTTAAGTTTCGCATTGATGCTGGCTGCATCAGCTTTGGCATTCCAGGGTTGCAGCAACGGCCAAAAAGATGCAAAGGAAACAGCAGACAGCTTAAACAAAACTAAAGACACTACAACTAACGTTGCAGCAACAGGCGGTATCGCTGTTGACCAGGGCGACGCAAAATTTGCTACAGACGCGGCCAATGGTGGCATGGCAGAAGTTGCCTTAGGCAAATTAGCTTTAACAAAAAGCACCAATCCAGATGTTAAAGGCTTTGCCAACATGATGGTGAACGACCATGGTAAAGCAAATGCCGATCTGATGGCTTTAGCAAAAGCAAAAAACATTACCCTGCCTGCTACCGTTGACGAGGAGCACCAAAAGAAAGCGGATGACTTAAGCAAAATGTCTGGTAAAGACTTTGACAAAGCGTATGTTGATGCAATGGTAGACGGCCACAAAAAGACTTTAGACCTGATGAACTCAGAAGCTAAAGATGGTAAAGACGCCGACCTTAAAGCATTCGCTGCTAAAACTGCGCCGATAGTGAAAATGCACTTAGACGCGATCAACAAGATCCATGACACCATGAAATAAGCGCTAAGCATTATCTCTAACAAAAAACCTCCCGGAATTTCCGGGAGGCTTTTTTGTTTTTACGCTTGTCTACAGAGATTAAATCGTTTTGTCGTTGGCTTTTTTGTTTATCGCGCCATCAGATAAAAGCCGGTCGATCAACGCGTCAACTTCTACTTCAGCAAAAGAGGTAGAATAGTCTGACAGTCCGTAAGGTATGATCAACTTATTATTGTGGATAATGGCACCGCAAGAGTAAATTACGTTAGGTACATAACCCTCACGTTCCTCAGCATTTGGCACCAGTAAGGGCTCTCGTAAACGGCCAATTTCTACTGCCGGGTCGTCAAGTTTGAGCAGGCTCACACTCAATACATATTTGCGCATTGGCCCTACCCCGTGGGTTATCATCAGCCAGCCGGCCTTGGTTTCAATTGGCGAACCGCAGTTGCCGATCTGCACAAATTCCCAGGCAAACTTTGGCCGCTGCAACTCTATCGGTTTTTCCCAGATATTAATTTTATCCGAATACATGATGTAGTTGTTACACCCGTCTATACGAGATATCATCACATACTTGCCATTGATCTTTCTCGGAAACAGCGCCAGGTTTTTATTCTGTGCACCATCGCCGTAAAGCGGCATTATCTTAAAGTTGTAAAAATCATTTGTCTGCAAAAGTTTTGGCATAATCAACGCACCGTCATATGCTGTATAGGTTGCATAATAGACAGTGCTGCCATCTTCATGGTAGAATTTTACAAAGCGTGCATCCTCAATGCCTTTACGCTCATATTCAGAGATAGGAAATATTACCCTGTCAGAGATATCGGTATCCAGCGAGAATACTATCTCGTAATATGAATCGGCCAGCCAGAGAATCTTGTCATACTCCAGTTTTTTAACATCATCTTTTTGCACAGCCTGTGAATCGATCAATATGCGGCGCAGGTTGGCGTATTCGAAATGCTGGTCTAACTTACCTTCAATTTCGTTAAGCACATCGATGTTTATTTGGGTAACTACAGCCTTTTCAAAAAATAACTTCTTGTTGTAAACCGCATTACGAACAATTTCTGCCTCATCGATGTAGTCGCCGGCGGGGATAACGGTGATATTGTTGTATTTATCTATCAACGCCCTGCGGAAAGTGATAGAAGATATGTGTCCCTCACCGACCGCGCGGAAACTAATGATCACGCGGCGCTCACCGTCTTCCAGGTCGCCCTGATCCGGGTCATCTACTATTGACGGATTAAAGAACGCAGCCGACTCGATAGAATATTCGTGAGTAAAATATGAACCGATTAATAGCCTTAAGTAAGTCGACAGGCTGTCGTAGTCGATATTCAGTTCGGTAAAAAGGTTTTTTAGCTTGCTGCAATGCCTGTTAAGCACGCGGGTAATGTTACGGTGCCTTTTGGAGTACTCTTGCAGTAAAGGGGATATGATTTCGAAAGCCTGATCTTCATTCAATTGCATTACCCTTTGAATAACTTCTTTGGCCCTGTCATGGCCATTGAAGAAAAAGCGGGCTATAACACGTTTGGGATCGGGATTTACTCTTACGGGTTTACGCTCTATGGATAGTCTCATAAATTAAATAGCTGACAACGTAACACCGGTTGCCACAAATTGATTGCGCTTTTTTGATTTAGTTGTTCTGCTGTGCCAATGTATTAATAATTACATACACGTTTGTTCACCGTTTTAAGTTTTACAATTTTGTAATTTGCGCCGTATGAACGTTTTGATTGTAGAAGACGAGCGGAGCCTTGCCCTTGAGATGGATGAATTTCTTACCCACGAAGGTTTCACCGTTGAACATGCCCGCACCAGCCGCTCTGCAGAAGAGAAGATATTTGTAAACAGTTACGATTTTATACTGCTTGACCTAGGTTTGCCCGACGGTGACGGTTTTGACCTGCTAAGAACGTTTAAGGGGCTGCGCGACCGTGAAGATGCCGTGATCATATTGACAGCCCGTGCGGCGGTTGATGACCGTATACGGGGCTTAGAAGGCGGTGCTGATGATTACTTGCCTAAACCATTTTCTTTAAATGAATTATTGGCACGGATGCACGCCATTACTCGTCGCAAGCATAAACTGGAAACCAACGAGATAGATATCAAAGGTTTCAGGATGAATATACAAAACCGCACTTTGCAATATGGTAATGACCGTATTAACCTTACCCGCAAGGAATTTGAAATATTGAACTATTTGGTACTGAATAAGAACAGGGTGATCTCCCGTACTAACTTAACCGAGCACGTTTGGGGCGATGTATTGGAGATCAATTCCGACTCCAACTTCGTCGATGTGCACGTAAAGAACCTGCGGAAAAAGCTTTCTCAGTTTGCCGTTATAGACTGGTTTGAAACCGTACGTAGTATTGGTTACCGTGTAAACATCTAAGCTGCATGAAACTGCAGATTAAACTTACGCTCTACAACACCCTAACCAAGGTGGCTGTGATCGTATTCTCGGGTATCCTTATCTATCTATCGCTCGAAAGGATTTCTTACCATCATATCTCCGTCCGGCTGCAAAATAAAAAGCGTGAGTTTTTCAGGGAATTGAGCTCGACAGGTTTGTCTAGCGTATTAGAACAGCAAAAGTTTTATGCCGATTATAATATTCTTAAAGATGATTACATACAGGTAAAGCAAATCGCATCTATGCCCGCGTCTGCAATAGTCGACACTTTTAGCACCGGGCAGCGCACCATCGAAGGCACAACAGATACCTATCGCATTTTACGGTGCAGGTTCAATAATAAAAATAAAACATACCAATTAGAGGTTGGCAATACGCTCGACGCTGTAGAAGACCTTAAAAGCACTATACAAGGCTACACGTTGATTATACTAGGCGTGGCCCTTACCTTATCGCTTTTAAGCGACATGTTTTTCACTAAATACCTGCTTAGTCCGCTTTATCGCATTATAGATAAAAAGCTTATCCGCGTAAACGACCCGCTTAATTTCGATTACGAAAAAGTTGCCACTACTACTGATGACTTTAGTTTGCTTGATGACAGCATTAGTTCGCTGATGAAAAAGATAACAGGCATGTTTATGCTGGAAAAGCAATTCATAGCCAATGTATCGCATGAGCTACTCACGCCGATCTCTATCATCAGTTCGCGATTGGAGAATATGCTTTCGCACGAAACACTTTCTGAAGATGCCGAGAACAAGATCTTCGCTTCGCTGAAAACTTTAAACCGCTTAAAGTCTATCATAAACGGCCTGTTACTGATATCGCAGGTTGAGAACAATCAGTTCAACAAAAATGACAAAGTAAATATCGCGGAGCTGATAGCAGAGACCGCCGAAGAACTGGAGGACCGTTTAGAAGATAAAGAGATCACCTTCCAAAACGATTTGAAATATGCTTCGCAGATTACCGGTAACCGCGCGCTTATACATACAATGTTGTTTAATCTTTTTAATAACGCTATTAAATACAATTATAAAAGCGGGACAATTAAAGTAAAAGATCGATGGGCTGATGGCAGATATAGCCTGGTGATCAGCGATAGCGGCATTGGCATGAACCAGCAGCAAATAGATAACGCGTTTAACCGTTTTGAGAAATTTGATACGGGTGAACCCGAAAGCTTTGGATTGGGCTTAGCTATCGTAAAAAGTATCACCATTTTCCACGGTATCGATATTACTATCCACTCCGCAAAAGACAAGGGAACAGCTATAAACCTGCTGTTTAAGGCCGAAAGCTAACTTCACAAAATCTTCATATTCGATTTTCACCTTTGAGACGTAAAGTTTTAGTTTCGAGTTACCCCTATTTTGACGGCTGCCCCGATTTTATCGGGGCAGTTTTTTTATATAAACCCATATGTTTACCCGAGTGTCACATGTGACACTTTCTCCATAATACTGACTTATTGGTATCTGACAATAGATTGTCAGCGCTGCGAACGCCTCATTTTCAATCATGCACAATAGTGTCAGTGTTTCAGGTTTGCGGTTTTCGCGCGAAAAGTGTCACATATTGTCACAGGATGTGACAATGACAAAATAGCGTCAGTATACCTGGACAGCCTTTCTTGCTACTAATTCAAAAAAGGCCAGAACGATCTTAAATCATTTTGTTGCGCTTTATAAGATAGGCTTTTAAAACGTCATAGTAGCCGCCGTTTATGTCAGCGTCAACAATATCAATCTTATATTGCGCGCATTTGAGTTCCAGCTGCCGCCTGTACTCGCTCAAAGAATTTACATAACTGTCGCGTACTCTATTTGGATGTATCTTCACTTCTTCGCCGCTTTCCATATCTATAAAACGGTGCGGGCGGTTACCAAAGTCAAACCCTACTTCCAGCTTATGATCGGCAACATTAAAAATGATCACCTCGTGTTTGTTATATTTCAAATGCTGTATAGCCGCGAACAAAGCATTCATTTTTTCGGGGCTGATCGCATTCTCCAGCATATCGCTAAAAATGATGACCATGCTGCGCTGATGTAACTCTTCGGCCACGCGGTGCATCACACCGGTTATATTAGTTTGCGCGTTGAGCCGCGGCGACTCGTATGCTTTCTCTAACTGGGCATACAAGTAAAACAGGTGCTGTGTGGTTGAACGGGCTGCGCTAAGCATCTGCAGATCATCCGCGAAAAGGCCTAAACCAAAGGCGTCGCGTTGCCTTTTGAACAAGTACATAAGCGAGGCTATGGCGTAAATGCTAAACTGCAGCTTATTGGTAATACGGTCTGGAAAATTCATCGAAGAAGAGGTATCCAGCAAAAGGTAACTGCGCAGGTTGGTCTCCTCTTCGTATTGCTTTACAAACAACTTGTCTGTGCGGGCAAAAAGTTTCCAGTCGATATTCTTGACGGACTCGCCTGTGTTATAAAGCCGATGTTCGGCAAACTCAACAGAAAATCCATGAAACGGGCTTTGATGCAGGCCGGTTATAAAACCTTCTACCACTTGCCTGGCTAATAATTCTAAGTTAGCTAGTTGCCTTACCTGATTTTCTGCACTGAGTTCCATCTGCCTAAAAATACAAAACGCCGTAACTTACGTTACAGCGTTTTAATATCAATTTATTTTAATTGCTTATGCCAGCTGGCTTTGCAGTTTGCCTGCAAGTACAGATTTAGGCACAGCGCCGATTTGCTTATCTACTATTTCGCCATTTTTGAAAAATAGTAAAGCCGGGATGTTGCGGATACCGTATTTCATAGAAATGCCGGGGTTGCTATCTACATCAACTTTACCTACTACTGCCTGGCCGTCATATTCTTTTGCAATTTCTTCTACAACAGGGCCAACCATACGACAAGGGCCACACCACTCTGCCCAAAAATCTACTAGTACCGGTTTATCTGATTTTAACACAACTTCATCGAAGTTCGCGTCTGTAATTTCTAAAGCCATGATATTTTTTTATTTAAAGTTCAACAAATATAGAGTAATCAAAACGCTTGCCACAAGTGGATATCTGACAATCTGACAAATAAATTAACAAACTACTGATAAAGTTTTTCACAACAGGCAACTTATCCACTACCGCCGGTAACTGACATTTGTACAAAAATCAGGCACAAATGTCCACATGAGGTTTCAACATCATGTCTGTTTGGTTTAAACCCATCTTTAGGCTAACTTAACCGGCCAATGGCCGGGTCTAACAACGCTGACATACAGATCTATTACCTTAGTGAAGGCGCGTTAACGGTGCAATTTGGAAACCAGATCAGCAACCAGGCGCTGGCAAATGTGCAGCGTTTAAACAACCTTGTCTGTCAGTCGCCGTTTGACGGATTGATTTCCACCGTGCCGGCTTATACTACGCTATCAGTTTTTTTTGATCCTGTTATTGTGATCGCCGACCAGGCGATGCAGGGCGTAGACTGCTTTGAGAAAGTGTCGAATTTTATAAAGGAACGTATTGCTGAAAAAAGCACAAACGCAGCCGGCAACTTTCACACAGTAGAGGTACCAGTATGCTACGGTGGCGACTTTGGTCCTGATCTGGATTTTGTAGCTAAAACTAATGGTTTAAGTGCGGATGAAGTGATAAGCATACATCATAGCGCAAAATATACGGTGGGGATGATAGGCTTTTTGCCCGGGTTCGCGTACCTGATGGGGTTGGATGAACGATTGGCTACACCCAGAAAAGCATCGCCGCGTAAATTTGTACCTGCAGGGTCGGTAGGGATAGCGGGGAGCCAGACAGGTATCTATCCTTTAGACAGCCCCGGCGGATGGCAGATCATCGGGCGAACGCCCCTAACAATGTTCAATGCCGAAGGCGAACAAACAAGTTTGCTAAAGGCGGGCGATAAAGTAGTTTTTAAACCAATTACCCGTGACGAATTTAATTTTATAACCGGCAACCAGTATGCAGATCAGGATCAATAAGCCGGGTTTGCTAAGTACAGTGCAGGATTTAGGCCGCTTTAAATATCTGGCCAATGGTGTGCCTGTTAGCGGCGCTATGGACAAGTTATCTGCAGCAATTGCCAATATTGCCTGTGGAAACGATATGAATGATGCCGTTATAGAATTTACCTACGCAGACGCAACGTTCACTGCAGAAAACGATCTGATAGTAGCTTATTGCGGAGGCGGACTTAATTTTAAAGTTGAGGGCCGCGTTTTACCCACAGGCAAGCCCATCTTTATTCCCAAAGGAACAGCAATTACGTCAATACCTGAAACGGAAGGTTGCCGCACTTATCTGGCAATAGCCGGCGGATGGGATGTGCCTGTGGTTATGGGTAGCAAAAGCACGTGCCTGGTTGCAGGTTTTGGTGGGTATCACGGACGGGTGATAAAGAAAGGTGACGCGCTAAAGGCCATCGGTTATAAAAGCGAATTGAGCGAAGCAATTCTAATTGCATTGAAAGGCAGGGATATTAAGTGTGCTAACTGGAGCATAGCCCGCGATATGTTTGCACCTGCGGATACGAAGTTGATACGCGTTGTGCCAGGACCCGAATTTACACGCTTTGACGCAACCTCTATCTTAAATTTTTTGTCACTGCCGTATACGCTTACGCCCGAGAGTAACCGGATGGGTTACCGCTTGGCAGGAGAAAAGTTAGTGAGCACAAACAAGGCGGAGATGATCTCGACGGCGGTTACACCCGGAACAATCCAGGTAGCAAATGATGGCAGCCCGATCCTTTTAATGGGCGATTGCCAAACCACCGGTGGCTACCCGCGCATTGCGCAGGTTACAGCGGTAGACTTACCCCTATGTGCCCAACTGAAGCCCGGCGACAATATCTATTTTAAAGAGATAAGCCGCCATGAAGCCGAAATGCTTTATCTTGAACGGCACGAAGAATTGAAACAATTACAACTGGCTATAAAAACTAAATACTTACCGGGATGATCTCTATAGATCTAAACTGCGATATGGGCGAGGCCTTCGGCAACTACGCTATGCCCAACGACGCTATTTTGATGGATTATATTACATCGGCAAATATTGCCTGTGGCTACCATGCCGGGGATGCGGCGGTTATGCAGCAAACCGTTTCCCTGGCAGTGCAAAAGGGCGTTGCAATAGGCGCCCACCCGGGCTTGCAAGACCTGCAAGGCTTTGGCCGCAGGGAAATGAAAATAAGCGCAGACGAAGCTTACCAGATTACCCTTTACCAGATAGGTGCCCTTGCGGGCTTTGCACAAGCGGCGGGCGGCAAGCTGAACCATGTGAAACCGCATGGGGCTT
Source organism: Mucilaginibacter ginkgonis (assembly GCF_009754905.2). Classification (NCBI taxonomy): domain Bacteria; kingdom Pseudomonadati; phylum Bacteroidota; class Sphingobacteriia; order Sphingobacteriales; family Sphingobacteriaceae; genus Mucilaginibacter; species Mucilaginibacter ginkgonis. The sequence goes on from NZ_CP066775.1 coordinate 1,763,514, forward strand.
TGTATAACATGGCAGCGAAAGACGCCGCGCTGGCCAAAGCCTTGGCCCGGGGAGTAAAAGATTTTGATGCTGATCTTATATTCTACGGTTTGGCCAATAGCGAAATGTTAACTGCTGCACAGAGCTTAGGCTTGAAAACAGCGTCGGAGGTTTTTGCCGACCGCACTTATCAGGACGACGGCACCCTTACCCCGCGCTCGCAACCTAACGCCATGATTACGGACGAAGAGGCATCGATAGCGCAGGTACTGCGAATAGTTACGCAAAGCGAAGTGGTTTCTGTAACCGGCAAAATAGTAAAGCTAAATGCCGATACACTTTGCTTGCACGGTGATGGCGCGCACGCGGTGCCATTTGCCAAAAAAATAAATGAACGATTAAAAGCCGAGGGCCTTACCATTAAAGCGCCGCGAATTTGAGCTCTGCGAAGAAATTTAACTGGAGCGTACTCACAGGCGCCGTTTTCCTGATGGCGTCATCGGCGATCGGGCCGGGCTTCTTAACGCAAACCGCGTTGTTCACCGCGCAACTGGGCGCCAGTTTTGGTTTTGTGATCCTGCTGTCAATAGTGCTTGACCTCGTCGCCCAGCTAAATATATGGCGGGTAATATGCATTGCTGATAAACCCGCGCAAGATATCGCCAACCAATTGGTACCCGGCCTTGGTTATGCATTGTCGGTTTTAGTTTTTCTTGGCGGCATGGCGTTTAATATTGGCAACATCGCAGGTGCTGGCTTGGGGTTGAATGTTTTACTCGGTGTAGGTGTTGGCCAGGGTGCGATCATGAGCGCCATAATCGCTATTGGAATTTTCATTTACAAAGAAGCCGGTAAGGCGATGGACACCTTTGCCAAAACCCTCGGCTGCCTAAAGATCTTACTGGCCTTATATGTTGCTTACATAAGCAGCCCGCCCCTGACGGAAGCCGCTGCACGATCGGTCAACCCAACTCAGTTTAGTTTTGCCGCGGTGCTTACCATTGTTGGCGGAACGGTTGGTGGTTATATAACCTTCGCGGGCGCGCACCGCTTGTTAGACGCCGGGCTAACAGGCCGCCAAAACTTGCCGCAAATAAATAAGGGCGCCTTGAGCGCGATAGGATTGGCATCTGTTATGCGCATATTATTGTTTCTTGCAGCGCTTGGCGTGGTAAGTGCCGGCAACGTTTTAGACCCTGCTAACCCGGCTGCGTCGATATTTAAACTATCGGCGGGCCAAATTGGGTATAAACTCTTCGGGCTCATTATGTGGTCTGCAGGTATATCTTCTGTTGTTGGCTCGGCATTTACATCAGTATCATTCATCAAAAGTTTTAGCCCCGTTATACTGAAATATAACCGGCACATTATCATCGCTTTTATAATTATTGCCTGTGCTATATTCTTGGTTGTAGGCAAACCGGTAAAATTGTTGGTAGCGGCAGGTGCCGTTAACGGACTAATATTACCATTGGCGTTGGGAACGATGCTGGTGGCCGCTTACGCTAGTAAAATAGTTGCCAACTATCGCCAACCTCTCTGGCTTACCGTGCTGGGCGTTATCGTGACATTAACGATGGCGTGGATGAGCTATGGCGCTATTATACAAATCATTAAAAGTTAAGATCGTGAAATTTGCTGCCTGTCTTATTATTTCATTATTGATCCTTAAAGCGGCCATTGCGCAGGTTCCTGTAGAAAATGGTGTATCATTAAAGCTGGCAACTTACCGGCATAAAATTATTAGCAACATTCAGTACAAGCTGGCATTTAACATTCCGGCGGAAAAATCTGTTGCTTTAACCGGGACAGAGGTGCTGACGTTCAACCTCACAGAAAACAGTCAGCCGCTGCAATTGGATTTTAAACAATCTGCAGAAAACTTGACGGCGTTGACGGTAAATGGCAAGCCATCGATGATAAATTTAACTAATGAACACCTCGTAATAGCTAAGAACGCCTTGGTAAAAGGTGCTAACAGGGTAGCGTTGTCGTTTACATCCGGCGATGCTTCGCTAAACCGAAATAATGAATATTTGTATTGCCTGTTTGTGCCAGATCATGCGCGATCCGTCTTCCCCTGTTTTGATCAGCCTGATCTGAAAGCCAGATTCCTGTTGACACTTACTGTCCCTAAATACTGGCAGGTTTTAGCCAACGGACGCCAAACAGACCACCGGGAAAACAGTACAAGCGTCACCTACCACTTCGCAAACTCCGACAAGTTACCCACCTATTTATTCTCTTTCACGGCCGGGAAATATACCTATGCGAAACAAAACATCGGCAACCGCGACGCGGAATTTTTGTATCGGGAAACCGATCCCGCGAAGATCAGGCTAAGCGTAGATTCGGTTTTTATAGACCACAAAAACGCGATTAACTTTTTACAGAATTGGACCGGTAGACCTTTCCCCTTTCAAAAAGTTGGCTTTGTTGCCATCCCCGATTTTCAATTTGGCGGCATGGAACATCCGGGCGAGGTGCAGTACAAAGCATCGAGCCTTTTCCTGGATGAGGGCGCCACACGCGACCAGTTTCTGAGCCGTGCCACGCTAATTTCACACGAAACAGCGCACATGTGGTTCGGTGACATGGTGACCATGCAATGGTTCAATGATGTGTGGATGAAAGAGGTGTTTGCCAACTTTATGGCCGACAAGGTAAGCGAGAAGGTTCTGGGCACAGATGAGTTTAACCTGCGCTTTTTGCAGGACCACTACCCTGCTGCCTACGCCGTAGACCGTACAGCGGGAGCAAATCCCATCCGCCAGCAGCTTGATAATCTGCAGGATGCCGGCTCGCTGTATGGTAACATTATCTACCACAAAGCACCCATTATGATGCGCCAGCTGGAACTGTTGATGGGCAAAGAGCACTTTCGCGCCGGCATACGGGAATATCTTAAAAAGTATGCTTACGGCAACGCCACCTGGGATAACCTGATCGGCATTTTGAGCAAATATACAAGGGCCGATCTTTACAAATGGAACAGAGTTTGGGTAAACCAGCCGGGCCGGCCTGTTTTTGATAGCCGCATTACTTACAGCGGGAACCAAATAACAGGTTTTGACATCACCCAAACCGCAGAACAAAAACCCGAACGCATTTGGCCGCAAAATTTTAGTGTCACCTTGGTTTATGCCAATACAAAACGCCCGATTAAGCTAAAGATGGATAAGCAACTGGTAAGCGTAAGCCAGGCCATTGGTTTAGAAAAGCCGTTGTACATTATCTATAATTCTGACGGGTATGGCTATGGACTATTTCCGAATGATGCCGGGGCAAATGCCGGTTTATATAACCGCACTAACACCACAGAAAGGTCATCGCTTTACATTGGTGATTATGAGAATATGCTGGCAGGCCGTTATTTTAAACCTGCCGAACTTTTAGAACTTTACAAGAATGGCCTTACTGCTGAAACAAACGAAAGCAGCCTGCGCTTGCTGACAAATTATTTCGGCAATATCTATTGGGAGTTTTTAACTGCGCAGCAGCGCGCTGCTGTTTCTGCCGGTCTGGAGCAAGCGTTATGGAACGCAATGACAATTCAAACAGCAGCAAACAATAAGAAAATATTGTTCAAAGCATATCAGGATATTTATACTTCGGGCGATGCGCTAAAACAGATACATAACATTTGGGAAACGCAAAAAGCGCCGGAAGGAGTTAAACTGACTGAAGATGACTACACCTCGCTGGCGCTTTCATTAGCGTTAAAGGGCTATAACGCCCACGACATCTTACCTGTACAGATCGGCCGGGTAAAGAACGATGAGCGCAAAAAACGTTTGGAATTTATGCTGCCTGCACTATCGCAGGATGTGCGCGAACGCGACGCATTCTTTGCAAGCCTTGCCGACCGGAAAAACCGCCAGAAGGAAGCTTGGGTTACAGCGGCTTTAAGTTACCTTAACCACCCGTTGCGGCAGTCAATTTCTGTGAAATATTTACAAAAGAGTTTGGATATGGTAGAAGAGATACAACAAACCGGCGACCTGTTTTTCCCGCAGTCGTGGCTGGCCTCCATTTTCAGCAGCTACCAAAGCGAAGAGGCCGCTAGTATCGTGAAGGACTTTTTAGCAAGCCACCCAAACTATAACCCAAAACTTAAAGCAAAAATTCAACAAGCAACAGATAACCTGATGCGCGCGCAGACTTTAGTAAGGTAAACGCTCTAAAGATTTGCCAGTTTAAAATAGCCAAGATGGATCTCATCTTCTGCTTGCTCTTCTGTTGGTGTTATCCTCAGCGTAAACCGTTGCTTTTCCCAAGCCGGCAAAATGTCTTCTATTTCGTAAATGTCATCCACGTCTACGCCAAACTTATCATCGATATGCGAGTTGGCGCCTTCGAAATGTACGGTCTTGAAAAATTCGGTCTCTTTAGCCCATGCAATAGCCTTGCTCATGTTTGGCTGCACAGTAACCAGCTTCTTATGCGGCTCGTCAAATAAACCACGCTGATAACCGCCAAGGTTGATAAAGAACAGTTTAGCATCGGTATTACCTGTCTGCTCGTTGCTTCCTTTTTCGACAACCTCGATTTTATATCCCCCCACATAATTTACCTCGCGCCAGGCATCAACATGGATGCGTCCGTTGGCTTCGGGCCAAAACTTAATGATACCCGGCACCAGTTCTTTTAACGAGGTGCCTACGCTAAAAAAGATGTCGTGTTGTTCTGTATGGCGTCCCGGCGGGCAGCAGCCAAGCATCAGCATAAATAGTTTGTTGTTCATTGCGGGTTGAAATTATGCAGGCAAATTACTTACTTTTAAAAAGATGAAGAGCGTGTTTTAATTTAATTACCTTAAGATATTGCCTCACCGGGATTACCAATTATGGAGACCATCGAAATAAAAAAACAAAGCAAGCGTATCTTCGCGCAAGAGGCTAACCTCTCCGGTTCCAGATTTCACAACGCAATGTTGAACGATTGGGACCTGAATGATGTTGCCATGTGCAATCTAAAGATCGTTAATGCCAACCTTAGCGACCTGGAAATCGAAGGCGCGCAAATGGGCGGCGCGTACATCCACAATGTAGGCGGGCCTCCCGAAGGTCACCCTGCATACGACCCAAACTTTAAACAGCGCCCAGTTAAGTTTGAAGATTGTAATTTAAATAATAGTACAATGTCTGATTGTTACCTCGGATCTTTCACCATTACGAACTGTAACCTCACTAACGCGAAGATCGAAGATTGCAACCTGGCCGGAATGACCATCAACGGCATCCTGGTTTCGGACCTGTTAGCAGCCTATCGTAACGCCGTTAAATAAAGTCTATTCCTGGTGCAGGCTTAAGCGGTTACCATCTGGATCTATAACGGCGGCAAATCTGCCCCATGGCGTCTGGTCTATCGGCTCTGCTTTTATGCCTTTGCTTTGAAGGGTGGCAAGCTCGGCATCAAGATCGTTGCAGTGGATAACAAATCCACGGAGGCTGCCTACGGGCATTTCGGGGAACCAGGTTACCAGCGCTATTGTCGTATGCGGCGCGCCGGGCAAAGCCATTTGTACCCATTTTTGATCAGGGCCCAAAGGCGCCTCAATGATCAGTTCAAAACCAAATTTCAGATAAAATTCTTTAGCGCGCTGTTGGTCGCTTACCGGGATTGAAACAATGCTAATGTGGTTCATATTTAGTGGGTTATGTGGCTTATATGATTATCTTCCATTTTAGTATGCTTGTCACTATCAGGAATAAAAGCACTGACGATTAACGATACTACAGAACAGGCCGTTATATACCAGAAGAACCATTCAGCATGGCCTGCTACTTTAAAGTTTAAGGCAACAGACTCGGCAGTCCCGCCAAAAATCGCAACGGATAAGGCATAAGGAAAACTTACACCCAGCGAGCGGATGTTGGCCGGAAACAGTTCTGCTTTGATGATGGCAGATATAGAAGTGCAAAAACTTAAGATAACCAGTGCCGCTACAATGAGCAGGGTTGCCGTATAAAAATCATGCGTGCGGCCAAGCGCTGTCATAATAGGATAAGTGGTAACCATACTGACAACGCCGTAAATCACCATCAATCTTTTTCGGCCGATCTTATCGCTTAACAATCCGGATAATGGCTGCGCTATCATGAACACAATAAGCGCGATCATGGTAATGGTGGTCGACTCATTCTTGGTGAAGCCTGCCGTATTGACCAGGAACTTTTGTATATAAGTTGTGAACGTATAAAACGCCACTGTTGTGCCGATGGTAAAGCCTACGATCAATAACAGTTCTTTTTTGTATTTCAACAGTTCTGCAAAGCTACCTTTGCGCGACTCGGCAACGGTTTCATTTTTAAATGACTCCGTTTCAGGTAAACTGCGGCGTAAATAAATGGCAGAGAAAGCCAGCAACGCGCCTAAGCCAAAAGGTATGCGCCACCCCCATTCGCCCAATTGCGCGGGGGTTAAAAATATGCGCTGTAAAGCAAGTAGTATCGTTAACGCGATGATCTGGCCTAAACATGATGTTACGTACTGAAAGCTGGAGTAGAACCCTCTGCGATGTTTGGGGGCTATCTCGCTCAGATAAGTTGCCGCCGTTCCATACTCGCCGCCAATGCTTAAACCTTGCAACATGCGCGCAAGTACCAGGATGATAGGCGCGGCAATCCCTATGGTATTGAAGTTGGGCACAAAGGTGATCATTAGCGAGCCGCCGCTCATCATTAAAACAGACAAGGTTAGGGCCGCTTTGCGGCCTTTTTTATCTGCATAAGTGCCCATGATCCACCCGCCAATAGGGCGCATTAAAAAACCGATGGCGAAAATGCCGGCTGTATTAAGCAACTGGGCGGTCTGATTTGCTTTGGGGAAGAACGCCGCGCCGAAGTACAACGCGAAAACAGAATAGGCATACCAATCGTACCACTCCACCAAGTTACCAACAGAGCCGCCGAAAATGGCTTTGGCTTGTTGCCTTATAATTTGTGACCTGGTAAGTTTGACGGGCTGCATGGCTAAAAGTATCAATTTGCGGCGGACAAAAACAATTGCGCTGCTGCAAAAAATAAAATAAATTTGGATTTTAATATATAATATATATTAGTTTCTCTAAACTAAACAATATTATGAAATCAAAAATTATCCTAACGGCCTTAACCGCAGTTCTTTTTTTCTCATGTAAAAAAGAACAACAAAGCAATGTTGCGAATGATGTCAACACCTCAAAAACGATTGCCACACAAAGTATCAACTCAGCTCTTATTCGAGAGGTAACAAGTCTTCCAACTTACAGCGAAAGAAAATCTGCTTATGTAAAAATGCTTAGTGATTACGAAAAGTACACTGTCTGGAATACGCGCTTCCAAGATGCTATCTCCTCTCATGCTTTCAATGCGGAACAGCTAGGACTCATTAAAGAAGTGGTTGCAAAAGTCACTCCCGTTTTTTTCACTGATACATTAGTGCGCAATACTAACGGTTTCTTTTTTGCTGATTGGAAAATTCGTGCTAAAGAACATTTTTCGTTGGCTCAATTAAAGTATTTGTTGAGCGATATAATTATCTTTAATAAGAGTGACTTTGTAAAATTGGGTAGCGAAGATATTACAATACAACAGGCTGTTGTTAAAACAATGAATGTGCCAGCAAGTTGCGGTTGCAGTATGCAATCAGATTGGTGCGGTACTGCATATGGCTGCTATGGCAGGTCTTGTAGTCATGACACCGGTTGTGGGACGTTATTGCAATATGATTGCAATGGTCTTTGTTATTAAATTTGATTCTGTGAAACCTTATGCAAGAATTTTTTATATAGTTGGAATCGTAATAATAAGCTGCGCGATAATGTTTGCAAACGCTTATTTAGCGTCAGTTTCTATAATACGAGATAACAGGTTAGCTAGTAATCAATCGCTTTTTTTTCTTTATTTTTTTTCAATAATAATATTTACTAAAGTATTTGGCACTGTTAATACTAATTACCTGATATTACTATTGTTTTTGCCCGTGTTTTTTTTATCCGTATTTGGGGTATACGCTAACCCTTACGCATTTCCATATAAGTATCCATTACAAACGATAAACGTACTTTTTGCATTATTTTTAGGCAAACAGGCATCACAATTTAAGCAGCCTGCTTTTTTTAAGCAGGCTGCCATTTGCATATCGGGTGCAATTGTATTATTTGTGTGTTGCTGGTATCTTTTTAAAAAGGACTTTGCCGATGATAGCCAGATGCGAACAAGTGTCTTTAAAGAAAAACAAAACCAAAAAGATATTTTACAAATTGAGAATGAACTAGTAGATACCTTAGGCAACCACTTGGTGTTTAATGATAAAAAGTATTACATACTCGATTTTAGTTATCGCGATTGCAGGCCTTGTAGAATCAAATTAGATTTCTTAAAGCGCTTTTCTAAAGAAAGCCCTTCAAATTTGCAGATTGTTTACATTTCGCCATCAATTGCAGAAACCTATAAATATTTTAAAGAGAATCTAACGCACGAAAACGATGATAAAATTATTTATGCTTATTTAAACGATAATGTATTGCTAAAAAAAATGGGTATAACACTATTCCCACGTGAAATTTTTATAGGTCCCGATCTTAAAATTTTAAGATTTAAGGATGGATTTCAGGAATCTGATGAGAGTTTCTACAAGGAAAACACATTAAAATTTATTAACAATGCGCAATAAATTAATCCGTCTTATATCACTGGCCGTGATAATTGCAAGCGGCTGTAAAGAAAAACCCCCGAAAATCGTATTCATGTATCAAACAGTTAATATGGGTGTTCTCGATAGCACGCATAAGATAACAACAAAAACATTCAGGTTTAAAAACCGTGGTGGGCACAAATTGGTTATCAAAAACATAGCCTCTGATTGTTCTTGTACAGTAGCAAAATTTACCAAAGATTCTCTTTCGCAAGGTCAAGAAGGCGAAATTTTAATTACTGTAAACCGTGATCAAATCATAGAAAGAGGCAACCTTGAACGGAGAGCGGTTGTGGAAAGCAATACTACACCTATACTACATTCGCTTATTATAAAAATGCGTGTAAATTAAAAGACTTTGCGAGTCACAATTTAAAAACTTAAAATTCTAAGTCTAGCAAAAAAGACGCTCATTGCATATTTGGCATAGCTAAAGCCATCCTTTTTTATTTTCACTTTAATGGTGATATTTCGCAGCATAGATGCACATCACCAAAATCTATTTTTATGCAAGCACATCCCTTTCCTGTCGATGCACAACAACGGGAAGAATTTTTTCTACTGTGTTATAAACAAACCTTCCCTGCCGTTGCCGCGTATGTGGCTAAAAGAGGCGGCAGTTTTGAAGATGCAAAAGATATTTTTCAGGATGCGGTTGTAATTTATTACGAGCACTTTGTGAACAACAAGACAGAGCCGCATAACCGGCAGGCTTACCTGATGGGGGTTGCTAAAAACCTTTGGCTGCGCAAGTTTAACAGTGAAAAGATGACAACGCCGATCGAACAGATTACTGATCTGCCTGTAGAGGAAAGTGAAGATCTGTCTGAGACACGCGTGCTAAATTTCCTTGAAAAAGCCGGTAAGAAATGTTTGGAGCTCCTCCGCGCTTTCTACTATGACAAAGTGCCGCACGAAGAACTTGCCGGGCAATTTGGCTTCTCTGGTGTTAGATCGGCAACTGTGCAGAAATATAAGTGTTTAGAGAAAGTGCGCGACACCGTAAAACAAAAACAATTGCAATATGCGGACTTCGTTGAATAAGATAGCCGAAACTGAAATTTTTCTGCAAGGCGATATGGAGCCAAATGATGCCTTGCTTTTCAAGGCAGATATGCTGATTAATCCGTCGCTTGAGGAAAATGTAACAGCCCAGGCACGCACCTATCACCTTATAAAGCAATACAGCCGCAAACAGCTAAAAGCTGAGCTGGAAACCGTTCACCAAAAATTATTTACGCAAAGTCGTTTCAGGATTTTCGCTGAACGGGTGAAGCGCTTGTTTAACGACGAGCCGTTTAAGTAATCCATTATTAGGAAAACCTTACGACAACTTTCTGCGCTTCTTTTCTTTGACTATCAAACTCAGTTCGCGGCTCATTTGCCCGGCAATGGCGGTGTTCTCCTGTGCACGGCGAAAAAGGTATGGCAGCACTGCTTTAACCGGTCCGTAAGGCACGTATTTGGCAATGTTGTAATCGGCACTGGCAAGGTTAAAGCTTAAATTATCGCTCATGCCCAAAAGTTGAGAGAAATACACGTTTTTATTGTCATGTGCTATCCCCTTACGCTCCATTAGTTCGGTGAGTACCCTGCAGCTTTGTTCGTTATGGGTGCCTGCTACAAAAGCGATCTTATCGATGTGATCTGTACAAAAATCGAGGGCTTTGTCGTAATCATTATCGGTTGCAGCTTTATCAGACTGTATAGGTGATGGATAGCCTTTTTCAGCAGCGCGTTTACGCTCCTTTTCCATATAAGCGCCACGCACCAGCTTAGCGCCAAGCATAAAGCCTTCTTCTTCGGCAACTGCAAAATCATCTTTAAGCGACTGCAATTTATCGTGACGATATATCTGATAAGTATTATAAACGATGCACTTATCTGCATTAAAACGGCGCATCATTTCCAGCGCCAAATGGTCGATCGTTTTTTGTATCCAGCTTTCCTCGGCGTCTATCATTACCGGCACGCCGGCATCTGATGCTTTCTGGCAAATGGCCAGCACTCTGGCCTGTACCTTTTGCCACTCGTCGCTTTCTTCGGCGGTGAGGCCCCGGCCTGCATCCAATTTTTCAAGCAAACCAAAGCGGCCTACACCTGTAACTTTAAAAACAGTAAGCGGGATGGCATTATCGCCTGTGGCACGTACAATGGTACGAATGATCTCGTCGCGGGTCTCGTCAAAAACAGCTTCTTCGTCTTCACCCTCTACCGAGTAATCTAATATGGTCCCTACTCTCCCGCCGGCCAGCTCTTGTATAACCGGTGTGCACTCCTCAATGGTTTCTCCGCCGCAAAATTGCTTAAATATGGTAGCCTTAATAATTCCCTTTATAGGCAAGCCAATCTTCATAGCAAAATTGGTAATGGGCGGACCGACTTTTACCAGCGTATTTATATTTATAGCCCTAAAAAGCCAGTAAGCACGGTTAAGCCCGGCATTGTTCAGATGCCTGAACGCGATCTCGGTGTTCTCGAACGATAATTTAGATTTGGGCATTGCGCCCGGGTCACTTTCAACTGGCATGGTGCAAATTTAGAAATGCATTATCATAACCCATTATAACGCGAATAGTTTATTTTTGCCGGGTATGATCAAGTTTAAACTGGAGGGCGAATTTATCCCGCTGATACAATTACTTAAAGCCACCAACCTGGTACAAACAGGCGGCGAGGCGCAGATAGTTGTATCAGAAGGCGAAGTAAAATATAACGGCGAAGTAGATTACCGCAAACGCCTGAAAGTAAGACAAGGCGACAGAATAGAATACAACGGGCAAAAGATAGAGGTGGTGTAAGCCTCACCCAACCCTCTCCGAAGGAGAGGGCTTTTGAAGTCCTCCCTCCCGGGGAGGATTTAGGTGGGGCTCATAGTATGCCGCGTCGCTACGTACTCGCAATGACAAACAGGCTAGGAATAACTAATAACTTAATAACCCAATCACTAAAAGAGTGAACAACATAAACAGCATAGGGTACGAGATTTCGTTTCAAAATAGCCTTAACCAGCTAATCAGCTTCATTGACAACAGCAGCTACACAAAATTTTTCATCCTTACAGATGAGATCACTACCGTGCATTGCCTGCCTGCACTTGAAGTCAGATTAGTGGGTCGCACTTATGATCTGATAGAAGTGAGCGCCGGTGAAGAATGTAAAAACCTGGACTTTTGCATTGGCGTGTGGAAAATGCTCATCGATTTTAACGCCGACCGTAAAAGTCTGCTAATTAATCTCGGCGGTGGTGTGGTAACAGATATGGGTGGCTTCATCGCATCTACTTACAAACGCGGTATCGACTTTGTAAATGTGCCGACTACCCTGCTTTCGCAGGTGGACGCCTCAGTGGGCGGCAAAACCGGTGTCGACCTGGATAGCATTAAAAATATCATCGGTACGTTCACTCAACCTAAAGCCGTATTTATTGCACACGAATATTTAAGTACGCTGCCCGAAAGGCAAATACTTTCCGGCCTGGCCGAGATGCTGAAACACGGACTTATTAAAGACCAGGCGTACTGGAACGATTTGAAAAACAGCGATCTGTCGCTGCCATCTGCAGAATTAGTTTACCGGTCAGTCGAGATAAAAAATGAAGTTGTCATTGCTGACCCGCACGAAAAAGGGATCCGCAAGGCATTGAATTTTGGGCACACAGTTGGCCACGCTGTCGAAACGTTTTCATTAGATAATGATAAACGCTCGCTTACCCACGGCGAAGCGATAGCGATTGGTATGGTGTGCGAAAGCTGGCTTTCCTGTAAAAAGAGTGGCCTGAGCCAAAATGAGTTAGACGAGATCGTCGGCGTATTGATGCGCCTGTATCCTAAATACAATTTGCAACTCGAACGGGCAGACGAAATCATAACCCTGATGCGTAAGGACAAAAAGAATGAAGGCAATAAAATTAATTGTACTTTATTAGTGTCCATCGGCAATTGCCTGATAGACCAGATCTGCAGCGAAGATGAGTTGCGCGAAAGTTTGGAATTTTATGCAGGGCTTTGATTTTTCCCGCTTGTCATACTGAGTGAAATGAAGGACTTATGCGCCGGTGCATTTGAGCATAAGATTCTTCACTCCGTTCAGAATGACAATCTAATGTTGTATCATGACTAACAATTACCCCTTTTTTAACGTTATTTGGGCATGTTTTCTTTAGACGGTAAAACAAACGCGGTGGTGGTGCTTGTCGCGCTGCTGGTTATTCTTACCCTTGCAGAAATGTGGTTCAGCTACCGCGAAAACAAGAAACTTTACGAACGCCGCGACACATTAACCAATATTTACCTTACTATCATCGCGTTTGTTATTAATCTTTCTGTTAAAGGATTTACATTTTTTATACTTCAATATTTTTACCGTTTCCGTCTGTTTCAAATACAAAACGTTGTGCTGTATTGGTTTTTGCTGGTTGTAGTTCAGGACCTGCTTTACTGGGTGCTGCATTATACCGGACACTATGTGCGTTTGTTTTGGGCCATGCATGTTACGCACCACTCGTCAGAGCATTTTAACCTGACAACCGGTTTCAGGTCGACCGTTTTTGAACCTTTGTACCGCGTGTTCTTTTACCTGCCATTGGCATTTATGGGGTTTAATGCCATAGACATTTTATATGCTTATTTGATCACCCAGCTTTACGGCAACATTGTACATACCCAGTATCAGATAAACTTGCCTAAGTGGTATGGGTGGATATTTGTCACGCCATCGCATCACCGCGTACACCACGCTTCAAATATCCCCTACCTGGATAAAAATATGGGCATGATGCTCATCATCTGGGACCGCATGTTCGGTACGTTCCGGGCAGAAAACCTTAGTGAACCCATACGCTATGGCCTGACCCATAACCTCAAAGACAATGGTGCAGTGAATACGATTTTCCACGAGTGGAAAGCCCTTAGCCATGATGTAAAGCGGGCCCCTGGTTTGGGCAAAAAATTAAACTATATTTTTAACCCGCCGGGCTGGAGCCACGACGGCAGCACACAAACGGCTAAGGTGTTGCAAAGGGAATATGAGATTGCTAATCAAACTTGTAATATGTAGTACTACGTATTACATTTGTATTTATGATCGAGACGATAACGAGCAAAGCACTCACCCTTTATTATCAAACGGGGAATGGCGCAAAATTACCGTCGCAGCAATTAAGTAAGATCGCGAGAATATTATCTGCTTTAGATGCGGTTTCTTCTGAAGAAGATATTAAGCAACTTGGTTTGGGCGTTCACAGGTTGACAGGTACTTTAAAAGATTTTTGGTCAATTAAAGTGACAGCTAATTATCGCATCATTTTTAGGTTTGACGATGGTAATATCTTCGATGTTGATTATCTCGATTATCATTAAAACATTTGGCTATGCTTAAAAGGAATTTACCCCCCACTCACCCCGGCGAAATATTAAAAGAGATGTTTATTGTTGAACGCGGGTTAACAATAACAGAAGTTGCAAAAGGCTTAAACATGGCCCGTGCTAATCTTTCATCTGTCATCAACGGTCATTTAGGCATCAGTCCCGAACTTGCTGTAAAGCTTTCCGAGGCTTTTGGTAACACGGCTCAATTTTGGGTTAATTTGCAAAATAATTATGAATTATGGCATGCTGAACGAAAAGTAAAACGTTCAGAAATTCATCGGTTCTACAAAGAATCAGCCTGATATTTTGCTTTATAAATTCACCAAAACCCGCCTTGCCCCTACGCCCAGCGGCTACCTGCATATCGGAAACATACTCTCGTTCGGAATCACGGCAGGGCTCGCTAAAAAATATAAGGCAAAAACGCTGTTGCGTATCGATGACCTGGACAAGGTTAGGGCTAATCCGCTTTTTGTTGCTGACATTTTCGAAACTTTAAATTTCTTAAGTATTGAATGGCAAGAAGGCCCCCGACACGCAATTGATTTTGAAAACCATTTTTCGCAAACCAAACGACTAGGGCTCTATGATCAGGCCATTGAACAACTAAAAAATGACGGTAAACTTTTCGCGTGCACATGCTCGCGTACCGCGTATTCACCAGCAGCTTGCGATTGCCGCAATAAGCACCTAAGTTTTGATACATCAGCTGCCAATTGGCGGATAATTTCTGACAATTGTCAGTTGCTAATAAAGCAATTAGACAGTACCATCATCCAAGCCGAATTGCCGGAAGGCATGCAAAACTTTATTGTTCGAAAAAAAGATGATTATCCTTCCTATCAGCTAGCCTCGGTGGTTGATGATCTGCATTTAGGGGTTGATCTTATTGTCCGCGGGCAGGACCTTTGGGAATCTACACTCGCGCAGCAATTCTTAGCTCAACAATTAGGGCGTCCTGATTTTGCAGAAATTGCTTTTTACCACCATCCGCTCATTAAAAATGCATCCGGCGACAAGCTGTCTAAATCGGCAGGTGACACGTCTGTAAAATATTTACGCGAAAACGGAGCTACTCCGGCTGAGGTATTTGGGCGAATATGTACACATGCGGGAGTTAATGGGCACGCTCATAATTGGGATGAATTCGTTGACCTGATTGCTAATCATTTTAAATTGTGACAACCCCCTTACTATTTATCCACATCGGCGTAAAAAAGTAACATCGCTTCGCAGAATTATATCGCAATGCTGATATTGCCTGCATGTCTGTGTCGGCGTTTTGGGTCAAGTGGTTATTGCGCATCTATCCGCCGCTTTTCTTTCAGCGCATTTGGGTACAAAGCTTGTCTGCCGACTTTAAACAAGCACGTGTTAAGATCAACAAAAGCCTGATTACGAGCAATTACAACAACTCTATTTTTGGCGGCACCATTTTCTCGGCAACCGACCCATTTTATCCCGTAATGGTCCACCAGGTGTTTATCAAAAAAGGTTATAACGTATTGGTGTGGAGCAAATCATCGCAGATACTGTTTGTAAAGCCCGGCAACACCGACCTGTTTTTTGAAGCAATCCTTGATGACGCGCATATCTCCGAAATAGAGCACATCATCAATACAGAAGGCAAGCACACTTATTTTTTCGACATCGAAATTAAAAACAAAGCAGGCGAAGTTTGTGCCGCTGTGACTAACGAAGTTTACATTCGAAACCTTAACTTTTTAGCACCCGAAGATGGAAAATAACAACTCATTTGAAGAGCTTAGACACGAAGGCTATTCAGTAACTAATAATCTGTCAATGATAGATACTGAAGCGGTTTATCAGTTTATGATCAATGAATCCTACTGGGCGCAAGGCATGCCAAAAGAAAAGTTCGGCATCGCTATCAATAATTCAATGGTCTTCGGCGTTATCAAAGAAGATATCACGGCAGGCTTCGCACGGGTAATTACTGACAAGGCCACCTTTGCTTATTTATGTGATGTATTCATTGCGAAAGATTATCGGGGCAAAGGTTTGGGCAAATTTCTGATCAATGAAATAGTGAACCACCCGCAATTGCAGGGGCTTAGAAGATGGTCTTTGGCTACGCGCGATGCACATGGCCTGTACAAGCAATTTGGGTTTGCAGAAATCTCAAAACCGGAGATTTGGATGGAGAAATATAAGCCTTATATTGAGCAAGGGAGCTGAGCGGAGATGAACATAAAAAGAATGATCCTTGAGGGTGAAACTGTTACCCAGGATTTTAAAAAGACAATAACCAGTTGCGAGAAGATCGCAAAAACAATGGTCTCCTTCGCTAATAACAAAGGCGGCAAACTGCTGGTTGGCATCCTGGACGATGGAACCATAAAAGGTGTTAAGTCTGAGGATGAAGAACGTTACATGCTTACGAAAGCCGCTCATTTTTATGCCAAGCCTGCGCTTGAACCCATTTTTGAAGAGATCTACGTAGATGATAAACTGGTGCTGGTTGTAGAAATAGAAGAAAGCGACACCAAACCGCATTATGCCTTAGGCGAAGATGGCAAATGGTGGGTATACGTGCGGGTGAAAGATAAAAGCGTTTTGGCCAGCAAGATCGTGGTGGATGTTTTAAAGCGCCAGGGCGCAGATAAAGGTGTGTTCATCGAGTATTCGTCTAAAGAAAAAGCGCTGTTAGAATACCTGGAGAAGAATGAGCGCATCACACTGACCGAATATGGCAAGATGTTAAACCTGGGACGGCGCCGTGCGCAGCGCATTATGGTTGACCTCGTACTATCAGGTGTGATACGTGTACACACCACAGAAAAGGAAGAGTTTTACACAGCCAGTTAACGGCACATTTGTTTTCATAACTTTGGCAATACCTGCCTGATTATGAAAAACTACTTTGATCACTACAAGCCGCATTACCGCCCTAACTTAAAATTAGCTATCCCGGTTGTGATATCACAACTCGGGCATATGCTGGTTGCCGCGTCTGATAGTATCATTGTTGGTCAGTTTGCAGGGACCATCGCGTTAGCTGCTGTGTCTCTGGTAAGCAGTATGTTTACGGTCATTATGATGATCGGTATTGGCATCTCTTATGGTATAACTCCGCTTATCGCGCAATATAACGGGCAAAAAAATTATGCTGAATGCGGGCGATTGCTGTCAACCAGTTTGTTGATAAACATTGCAACGGCGGTTCTGCTATTTGTACTCATATACTTTGGAGCTGAAAGCATCATCAGTCACTTAGGGCAAGTGCCGGCCGTGGTTGAGCAAGCCAAGCCGTTTTTACTGCTCATGGGTTTGTCTATTATCCCGCTGCTTATCTTCAATACATTCAAGCAATTTGCAGAAGGCCTTGGCTTTACAAAGCAAGCCATGCTTATATCCATTTGGGGTAACATCATCAATATCGTATTAGGGATCATCTTTGTGAAAGGCATGTTTGGCATACAGCCTATGGGCGTGCGTGGTGTTGGTTACAGCACCCTGATAGATCGCAGCCTCATGGCAATTGTCATGTCGGCTTATGTATTACGTTCTGCAAAGTTCAAAGCCTATCTTATAGATTTCGTAGTTGGCGGTTTCAATAAGTTGCGGGCCGCAAAGATCCTTAAAATAGGCGCGCCCGTTGCCATGCAATATACTTTCGAGATCAGCGCGTTTAGCGGGGCGGCAATAATTATCGGTACAATGGGCGCTGTGCCGCAGGCCGCGCATCAGATAGCTTTAAACTTAGCAGCAATGACCTACATGGCGGCCAGCGGAGTTGCAGCGGCAGCGGCTATAAAATCTGGCAATTATTTTGGGGCTAAGCAATTTACAGACTTGCGGGCTTCGGCTATTGCCAGTTATCACATTGTGTTAATATTTATGACCATCACAGCATTGATCTTCACCGTATTTCATCAATGGCTACCTTACATTTATACCACCGACAGATCTGTAATTGCTATTGCAGGCCAACTGTTAATGATAGCTGCAGTTTTTCAATTGTTTGATGGTGCGCAGGTTATTGGCCTTGGTGTACTGCGTGGAATGGGTGATGTTAATATTCCCACGTTTATCACCTTTTTGGCGTATTGGGTTGTTGGCATCCCGGTTGGTTACCTATTAGGATTATATTTTAAATTGGGTGTGGCCGGAGTTTGGTACGGATTGGTTTTTGGTTTGTTAGCCGCCGCTTTGATGTTATATTTCCGTTTCAGAAGCATAGCTAAACATCAACAGGCCCTTGCAGAAATAGCTGCTTTAAATAGTTAAGATGATGGTAAACCCGCTAATATTGACGCTGACCATCAGTGATGAAGCTCAAGCCTATTTCAACACATTAAGGAAGCAACACTTTCCACCGGAACGTAATTTCCTTGGCGCACACCTCACTTTATTTCATCAATTGCCGGCAGACGAACCATCTATTGTGGGTCAGCTTAAAGAACTTGCCCTTATGACGCAGCCATTTGCCATGCTGGTGGAAGCTCCGGTTAGTATCGGTAATGGAGTAGCATTCAAGATAAAGAGTGGGCAGCTTGCCGCAATACATGCGCGCCTGCAACAATCGTGGCAGCAGTGGCTCATTCCGCAAGACCGGCATAAGCTACATCCGCATATTACAATTCAGAATAAAGTAACCGCCGACGTCGTAAAAACATTACTGACACAAATAGATGCAGGCTTTGCTCCATTCGAGATTACTGCCACCGGATTTGCGCTATGGGAATACCTTGGCGGCCCGTGGCGGTTTGTTCAGGGATTTGAGTTTAAATAAAATGTGTCATTACAAGGAGCGCAGCGACGCCCGCACGTTCATCTAATCAAGTTTGCCTTTTTATCTATCAGTTTGTAACGGTGGATGCAAATCTCTCCACTCCGGATAACGGTAAGCGTTTCCAACAAAGCCTATACTTACGTGCAGGTGATCTTACATTGTCCCCTGGCGACGCTATGGCGATACTATGGCGATGGCGGGTCATTTTATGGCTCAAATGGATGTTTTTTATAAGGTCAACGAAAACTAAAAAATCTATATAACTGATTTACAACGCTATATGAACAATCTTTATTACTGCTTTTGAGCGCCCCACTGGCGACGCCACCCCTGTCATTAAAGCGGTAACTGCACTCGGCGGCGATACAGGCACACGGCTTGTGCTAATCAATTGACTAATGCGCGACGGTTTGATTGAATTTGGCTTCTAGAAATATAGCTCGTCGGCAACGCGGTATGTATTGCAATGCGCGTTTACGATATCTCTGATGTCTGCCGAGTAGCCGCCACCCATGCTCACCTGTACCGGGATATTATTTGCTTTGCATTGTTCAAACACAAATCGTTCGCGGGCTTTGCAATCATCTTTGCTTAGTGACAGTTTACCTAATTTGTCCGTAGCCAAAACATCTACACCCGCCAGGTAAAAGATAAAGTCGGGTTTTTGTTGCGCTATAAGCTTAGGTAACGTATCCTTTAAGATTGTAAGGAAGCTTTCTCCATCGGTGCCGTCCGGCAATGGAATGTCTAAATCCGAGTGTTCTTTACGCGCCGGAAAATTGTTAGCACCATGCATAGAAAATGTGAAAACCTGCGGCTGGTTCTCAAATATTTGTGCTGTACCATTCCCCTGATGCACATCCAGATCGACGACCAGTACCGACGACGCTAATTTATGATGCAGCAGATAATTTGCCGCTATGGCCTGGTCATTCAGCATACAAAAACCTTCGCCCCAATTAGTACCGGCATGGTGTGTACCACCTGCAACATTAAATGCCACGCCATACTCAAAGGCGTACTTGCAGCCATCTATCGTTCCTTTGGCAATACGTATCTCCCGCTCAACCAACTTAGCCGAAAGCGGAAAACCAATTCTGCGCTGCTCTTTCGCGCTCAGCGTCAGATCACGTAATTGATGCCAATACTCGCGGTCATGCGTCCGCAATATCGTTTCTTCGTCGAGCTCGTCGGGAGAAAACAGGTTGTCTTTTGTGATCAACCCTTCATGCAGTAACTGCCCCGGTATTAATTCATATTTCAGCATCGGGAAACGGTGACCTTCCGGCAATGGATGCGCGTATATTGGGTCAAAGGCTATCTTAAGCATATCAGGCTGTTGCAGACGCTGCTTCTTTCATGATCTCCGCCGCGTGGTACACGTCTGTAAATGTATTATACAGCGGCACCGGTGCCAGGCGTATTACATCAGGTTCGCGCCAGTCGCCAATAACGCCTTGATCTAGAAGTTTGTCAAATATCTTTTTACCGTTGCTTTTACAAATGATCGATAACTGGCTGCCGCGCGCGCTTTGCTGCGCAGGAGTAATGATCTTATACTGTTCTGTACCCAGGTCTTTATTTATTCCATTGATGAGATATTCCAGATAAGCGGTTAGCCTGTCAGCTTTTTGTCTCAGTTTTGCCACGCTACCGGCGCGCTCAAATAGCTGCAAAGATGCGTGTAAAGATGCCATCAGCAGAATGGGGCTTGTGCTCACCTGCCATCCTTCGGCGCCAGCCTCGGGTACAAAACCCTGGGTCATTTTAAAACGCTCGTTTAGCTTATAACCCCACCACCCTGCAAAACGGTTTAAGGTGCTGTCTCTGTGGTGCTGCTCGTGCACAAATATTCCGCTGATACCACCCGGACCGGAATTCATGTATTTGTATGAACACCAGCAGGCAAAATCAACATTCCAGTCGTGCAGCTTTAGGTTTACGTTCCCCACAGCGTGAGCCAGGTCAAATCCGGCGGGAATACCACGTTCATGAGCAGCCTGCGTAATGGTTTCGATATCAAAAAACTGGCCCGTGTAGTAATTTATGCCGCTGAACAGCACCAGTGCCAAGTCGTCTGCATTGGCTTCAATAGCGGCGACTATATCCTCTGTCCGGAGTGTGTATTCTCCTTCAGGGGGAAATACCTCGATGATCGCATCTTCCGGGTCGAAGCCGTGAAACCTAACCTGGCTTTCAATGGCGTATTGGTCAGACGGAAAGGCCCCGCCCTCCATCAATATTTTGTATTTCTTCTTTGCGGGCTTATAGAAACTAACTAGCAGCAAGTGAAGGTTAACGGTCAGCGAACTCATTACCGTCACTTCACTGTCCTTAGCGCCTACTATGTTTGCTATAGGTGCCGCAAGTTTGCGATGGTATTGCAGCCATGGGTCACTTCCGTTAAACCACCCCTCTACCCCCAGTTGCTGCCAGGAACTTAGTTGTTTTGTTATTTCCTCAACAACAGCTTTCGGCTGCAACCCCAAAGAGTTACCGCACAGATAGATAACATCCTTACCGTTATTCTGCGGAAAAAGGAATTCTTCCCTGAATGCTGCAAACTCGTCGTTAATATCCTGATCTTGCGCGAAGGCCAAACTATTGTGCCACTCCATGTGCCAATTATACAAAAAAAGCAGGCCGAACCTGCTTGTATAATTATAAGGCTAACTTATCATGCTCGCCTTCTACGTATTTTTTTCCGGTGACGGCGGCAGCCAGCTTTTTAAATGTTATAGCGATAATGCCGGCGCTGCTATCCCAATATTCGGCATTCTGCGCCTCAACCTTTAACAAGGTCAACTTTGGATCGTCAATACCGTCGGGGAAAAATATTTCTACATACGGGTTCCACAACTCTTTCATCTTCGCGCGGTCGTCCACCGTAGTGGCAACGCCGGTTAAGCTGACGTATATATTTTGCGCGATGTCTGAATAGGTGATCGAAACCGTATTATCGACAGAAATTTCCTGCACTTTTGGAGAAAATTCATTGGTGAAAAACCAAAAATTGCCGTCTACATCAACCTGGGCGGTACCCATTGGGCGGCTGTGAAAGCCCTCTGCAGCATTGTAAGTGGTGAGCATGCCGGTGCGTATGCTGTCGACCAATTTGCGCAGCTTTTCAATATTTTCTAAACGTTTTAGTTCGTCTTCAAATTCCATATTGGTGATTGTTTGTTATTCATACAACCATCAATATTTACTTTTAGTTTAAAATATTATCGATTTGGTTTGCTCACATATTTGTTGCCCTTTACATAAAAACGGTAAGGCAATAAGGCATCCTCTTTGGCATAGTCAACGCCTACCCTCGGCACTGTTGCCACCTCTTCATCCGCGAATGACAAACCCCTGTCTTCCAGCCACAAAACATCGCTTTGCAGGCTTATGGCATTGATCTTACGTGATATACCCAGCGCCTTTGCAACCGAACCCGGGCCCGAAGTAATAGTAGGCTTGATGACCGCCATATTACGGCGGTATCGCATAACGTCAAGACCTATGGTTGGATCAACCGCGCGTATCAATACAGCGTGCGGCTGATCCTCAACTGATGTCACAATATTGAGCATTTCATGAATGCCATAACACAGATAAACATAAGCGACACCGCCTTGCATATACATGGTTTGCGTACGTGGCGTGCGGCGGTCGCCGTAAGCGTGCGATGCTTTATCGATGATGCCGGCATAAGCCTCGGTCTCTACAATGTACCCACCTGTAAGTTGCCCGTCTAAATTGGTAAACAGGTATTTGCCAATGAGATCGCGTGCAAGGGCGACCACATCATTAGACTGATAATAAGAATCGGGCAGTTTCATTCAGCGAGTATTTGTTCGAGCCAGGCGCTCACTTCGTCTGCGCGGTTATAGACCATAATATGGCTGCCGCCTTTAATGACGGTAGCGTTTGGAGTTTTACGAAAATCAAAAACGCGGTCTTTATCGCCAATGATCTGGTAAACGTTATCGAATTGCGTTGTACTTTGCCATTTGAGTATAGCACCCATTGCCCACTTTACAAACTTAGGCGATGAATCGCGGATCATGTCTGTAAAAAGGTTGGTTTTAACTTTCTCCATTTTGCCCATCACGGGCACCATACGGGCAGCAATATCAATAATTGCTTTTTCTGATGCCAGCTTGAATACCGGCCACCGGCTAAAGGTTTTGAAGTAGGCCGGCGCCTCATCTGTACTTCTAATGCTTGATATCAAAATAGCTTTAGCCAACCCTATTTGTTTATTTATCTCAATAGCCATTACTCCGCCCAAAGACAAGCCCACCACAGTATCATTATGCTTTATGCCGTAATGAGAGATTAGCTTCCCGGCATAAGTGGCGATAGTATCACGCCTATCCGGTTCTATCCAGTCGACAAATACCTTTTCAACATTGGTGATCCTGATACGGTCGAAAGCGCGGCGGTCGGCACCGAGACCGGAGATAAAGTAAACCTTACGCATTTAATAACTGAACCACCTGCTCAAGATATTTAGCATCAACTTCGTCAAATTGGTTAAGCTCTTCGCTGTCCACGTCAAGCACGCCATAGATCTGTCCGTCTTTGACCATTGGCACCACTATCTCTGATTTTGATAGTGAGCTGCAGGCAATATGGCCGGGGAACGCGTCAACATCGGGAACTACCAATATCTCTTCCTGCTGCCAGGCAGTTCCGCAAACGCCTTTGCCTAAAGCAATGCGCGTGCAGGCAACCGGGCCCTGGAACGGGCCTAAAACCAATTCGCCGTCTTTTACCAGATAAAATCCTACCCAAAACCATTTGAATTGCTCCTTTAGCGCCGCAGCCATGTTAGCCATATTAGCCACCGCGTCGGTCTCGCCCGTAAGCAAAGCTTTGATCTGCGGAATAAGCGATTCATACTGCGCAGCCTTATCGCCGCTGCTGATTTTGAGGTCTTCTGCCATAACACAAATTTAAACACATAGGTGATTAGTTAATGGGTTAAATCTCACATTTATTAGCTTACTTAGCCGCCGTGATCGTTAGCCTTACCATCGTCCGGTATCAAAAAACATTTACCCAATTTGGGCTTATGGCAATGGCTTTGCATCGCATACCCATGGTGTTTCAGCGGCGCTGCCGCTTTTGGAAATTGTTAGGCAGCGGCAAAAACGGCACCTTCGACCTATCTCCCGACTGGCAGCAATGGGGCCTTTTAGCGGTTTGGAATAACCGGGAAGATTTTGACGAGTTTTATAAAAAATCGCTGGTCGCCAAATGGTGGGATGTTTTTGCTGCCGAGCAATGGACCATACTTTGCGAACCACTGCAAAGCCACGGCAGGTGGGACGGCCGGGCGCCATTTGGCAATCCAACGCCATCAGAACATACAGGCCCTGTTGCTGTACTTACGCGGGCAACCATCCGCCTGCATAAACTGAAAGGCTTTTGGGCAAATGTGGATAGTGTGGCCAAAATCATGACGTCTGCTAAAGGTTATGTGATGTCTTTAGGTATCGGCGAAGCACCTGTATTCAGGCAGGCGACCTTTTCTGTTTGGGAAAGCCTGGACGATGTTAAAGCTTTTGCTTACCGTTCGCGTGAACATGCCGAAGTCATCAAAAAAACCCGCGACAATGATTGGTATAGCGAAGAGTTGTTTGCGCGCTTCAAGATCATTGATACGATAGGCAGCATTAACGGCGCAGATCCTTTAAAAGGATTGCTTAATTTTACCAAATGAGGATCATTGCCGAGCTGCCCCACCCCGATTTTAAAGTTTCCATTCTGAATATGAACCAAAAGTTTATCATCAAGATAGAAAAAGGCACTTTTGAGCAAATCTATAAGATACCTGAGATGGATTTGACAGATGGCGTTAACAGTGTATTCGAAATTTTAGATGATGAGTTTCTGGCCACTGTTAATGAACGCTTCAAGGCTATGAATGATGATTTTAAAGCAACGTATTTTAGGTATAATTATTAAATGCCTAAGTCAACCCTCTCCGAAGGAGAGAGCTTTACAACGCTGTTCATTTCAACAACTCCTCCACCAACTTTGGAACACCTACCGAGGCTTTCTCTTCTATCTTGATAACATTCGGTAGATAAACATCCGGGACTACCGGGTCTATAATATACTTCGGTGTTTCCCGCGGAACAAAATTGATCAAACCGGCGGCAGGGTAAACAGCCAGTGAGGTGCCAACTAATATAAAAATATCGGACTGAGCGCACACGTCTGCAGCGGGTTCTATCATCGGTACAGCCTCGCCAAACCATACCACGTGTGCACGTAGTGGCGATCCTAATTCGCACACCTCGTCCATTTTAATTTCCCAGCCATCTATTGGGTATGTGAGGTTAGGGTTTTTGCTCGATTGCGAAAGGGTGATAATGCCATGCAGGTGCAGTACATTTTTACAGCCGGCCCGCT
The DNA here is from genome assembly GCF_009754905.2 of Mucilaginibacter ginkgonis. Lineage (NCBI taxonomy): Bacteria > Pseudomonadati > Bacteroidota > Sphingobacteriia > Sphingobacteriales > Sphingobacteriaceae > Mucilaginibacter > Mucilaginibacter ginkgonis. The sequence goes on from NZ_CP066775.1 coordinate 1,788,708, forward strand.
CATGCAGATCATCAATGTTTTGGGTAATTATGGTAACGTTAAACTTATTCTGCAATTTGGCTAAAGCATAATGGGCGGCGTTGGGTTTTGCTTCCAGGACGGACTTGCGGCGTTGATTATAAAAATCCTGAACCAATGCGGGGTTGCGTTGCCACGCTTCCGGGGTAGCCACATCATTTATGTCGTAGCCCTCCCACAGTCCGTCACTATCGCGGAAGGTTTTAAGCCCGCTTTCGGCGCTGATGCCGGCACCGGTTAATATTACTAATTTCTGCTTAGTCATAAGGCCTCTTCTAATCCTCTCCAAAGAGAGGAGCTTCGGTGTTAATATATATGACATAAAAAAAGCGGTGATCGCTCACCGCTTTTAAAATATCGCTATTTGATTAAGCAAGTGCCAGATCGCGCTTTGTGCGTAAAAAAATGTATTTGCTTTTAGCCAGTTCAAAGGCACCGAACAATATCGTACCGTAAATTAAATCGCCTAAAAGCATGTTTTTCTCGAAAGGGATAGCATTCCAAAGTGAATGGAAATAACCCATAATACCTTTGCTATACTCCGGCCCGTTTAACCAGGGGTGGATGTCGGTTAATAGCCAATGGATCAATACACCACCAACAGAAGCCAGGATCACGTTCACTACGTTTACCTTTTTGATCAGCGTACCAAAAAATACCATCGCCAAAAAGCTGCCGTAAACAAATGGTGCGTAGCTTGTCCATAATATCAGCTTATGAAAATATAAGTAGTTGATGATGATGTCGCTTACAAAAAGCGTAATGAGCGGCACCAAATAAGCTTTCCACTTATCGGTAAAATATGTACCGCCGAAAATAGCGATAGCGCCAACCGGGGTAAAATTGCTTAATTGCTGATATTTGAAACTTACCAGGCGCATAGCTGCTGCTGCAACTATCATTAAGATCAACACCAGGTTGCGTACTTGTATTTTTTGTTGTGATGACATATCTTTTTATAATCTGTTCAAAAATAGCGATAAGCTACAGAAATAGCAATTACTTGTTAAAGAAGGCAACTGTACCCGGGTTTATGCCTACTGTAATATTGTATTCCTTAGCACCTGTTTTATCAAACGCGAATAGCGCTCCGTTCGACGCATAATTTTTAGCATCTGTAATAAAAAATTCACTGTTCACACTATCATAACTAAGGCTATATGGTGTAGTAACTGCAGAAGCGTCTATAAAAGAGGTGTTGGTAAACGCTTGCGTCTTAACATTAAACTGTGCAACCTTTTTATCAGACGTAAGGATGTAGACGTAATCCCCATTCGCTACCAGGTTGGATCCGTAAGCAATGCTGGTGCTGTTTGATGAAATTACCGCGTCTGTATTGTTATCAATAACGGTCATGCCCGGTTTAATGGTATTGTAATCGCCGCTCGACAGTACATAAACGTGGCCTGAACCATCTGCCGCGATACCTGTAGGATTAGCAATTACGGTGATCGTTTTCGTAACTGTTAAAGTATTCAGATCAATCACCGACACCGTTTTATCGGGATTGCCAAATGATAAACCGCCCGAATTTGTTACATACAATTTGTTGTTAGACACCACCATGCGCTCGGGGTTGCGGCCAACGGCGATAGTTTTTGTAACCGCCATAGAGAAGGTGTCGATCACGGCTACATTACCGTCATAAGTGGTTACAAAAGCGTTGCCCTTATCAAACGCGAAACTGCGGGGCTCTTTATTTACGTTTCCGCTTTTGAAGGATATCTGTTTCAATTCTGCCGCGGTTTTTGCGTTTAAGATTTCTACTGTGCCCGACACGTCTACAGCGATGTACATCTTAGAACCGTAGATCTGAAGATCATTTGGTGTATCGCCCAAACCTTTATTATTAGCCTTGGTAAAAATATCCGCGGTCACGGTTTTAGTAGCATAATCGTAATAGCTCAGGCTGCCGTTGTTTGACCCGAAACCGCCCTGATTTAGAATGTAGATACCCGCGCGTTGCACTGTGGTAGTTGGCGCAGGATTGTCCGAATTGTTTTTGCGGCACGACGAGAATATCGATAACAATATCGCGGCTGCCAATAGATTTTTTAAGTTGATGATTTTCATTGTATATGAATTAAATAGTTATTTGAATAGATAAACGGTATGACCTGCCTGGCAATGGATAGCTTCTTATCACCTGGTAATTTTCGTTAAAAAGGTTGTTTACTTCAACTGAAGCGGTATAAGGATAGTGCTTGTTTTGTGATGAATAAATTAATGAGGCGCTGCTCACGCTATACGCCGGCAAAAAGTATTGTGGTTCATTGTTGCTGGTGTAATACCTCGAAGATGATGTATTGAGTGTATAGTATAATCCTAAATTTTTATGGCTTACCCCACCATTGAGCGTGACTAAATTCTTAGGCGTGTAAGGGATTTGGTTAAGGTAATAGCTGTCTGTCGGATTGGTTACATCAACTGCGTCCTGATAGGTGTAAGTAGCATTTACGGAAACTAGCCACTCTTTCGCCGGAACGAGGTGCGTTTTAAAAGTAGCATCCAGGCCCCTTATGTCAACTTTACCCAAATTGGTAACAGATGGTGTTTCGGGCGATCGCGTTGGCAGGTAAATTATTTTATTATCGATGTTGTTGTAATAAGCGTCCGCTGTAAAGGCTACGTCGCTGAACAAGCCATTAAACGTTTTCTGCCATGTAGCGCCCAAATCGTACTGTTTCACCCGTTCTGGTTTTAAATTACGCGGAGCGATGGCATAGTAATATTGTTCTGCAAATGTTGGATACCGGTACACATCCTTGTAAAAAGCCCTTACTTGAAATCCTGATCTTTGAAACGGGTTGAAGCTTGCGGCAATGGTTGGTGTAAATACCGATTGGCTTTGCGCTGCCGTTCCTGATTGTACACGGTCATGGATGTAATTGTTCAACAATGAGCCTTGCAGCTTAAAACGGCCTAAAGAAACGTCACTAGAGAATACATTGTAAAGCGCCAACCGGGTTGGGAACGCGTATGTATAAACGTCTGCAAACAGGTTAGTTAAAGCAGCGTCTGAAGCGTATGCTACTTGCCAGTTGGGTAAGAGGTTGTAACCAACCGAAACGGATTGGTAGAATTCATGCTGTGTATAGTGCTCATTGAGGCCGCCTGTTGCGTTCAAAAAGCTTGGGTCGGTATAGTATAAGTAGTTTTGCGAGTATTTACTGTTAACAAGCAGATGCAAACTATTAGGAGCAACATATTCGTATGATGATTGGATAAGCAGGTCGTGATTTTGCAGACGCTGCACCGACAGTGGATTATAAAAGATCACCGGACCGGGTAATCCCCTGTCGCTGGTGTAATAGTTAAATTGTAGTTTAAATTTGTTACTGTCGGATTTTGTCCAGTAAAGCGCGCCATCTGTTTGAAAAGATGTTACGTCGCTGTTGATACGGGTAGCCAGAGTGTCCGAGCCATCGCCCGCAACTTTGTATTTATACTTTCCGTTGGCACCGGTATAATTCGCGTTGATTACGTAAGCCCACTTGCTACTCACACGCTGCTGATATTGAATATAGGGGTTGATGAGACCGAATGATCCGCCGTTAACACCCAGCAATATTTTATAAGGTTTTAATGCTGTAAGCTGCGGGCGGATGGTTTTGATATCCAGCACGCTGGCCGACGCGAACGCCCGTGCAGGCTGCACAATGTCGGGCTGCTGTCCATTGTATAAAGTAATGCTTTGAATATCATACAGATTAAACTTGCCGATATCTATCTGCCCGTTTTGCGCGTCATTTAACAGCACACCATCATACAAAACACCGGTATGGTTTGCGCCAAGGCTGCGTACTGAAATTGTTTTTAGTCCGCCGATGCCGCCGTAGTCCTTGGTGTTTACACCTGCCAGGTTGCTTGCAATGTCGGCAACTGTAAGGGCGGCATACTTCTTAAAATCTGCGTTTGAAATTTGCTGGCTTGGTGTGGGGTATTGCTTTTTAAGGACGTCGGCATTGATCTTAACCTCGCTCAGTTTGGTTGTGTCTTTCTGGGCCTGAACGGTAAACGTTTGAACGGTTAACGCTATAAGCAGGCAAAATCCGACCAATTTGGGTCGATCGGTTATGTTCTTTGAAAAATAAGCGAAGTACACCTTTACCATCTGTCTTAAAAACACAGGCAACGGGTAATACAAAAAGAATAGAAATACTGCTGGTATTTACGGCATCCTATTCAAGCTTCAATCCCCGAAAGCCATGAATATTATAATGCTATATAGGCAGGTCTTCTGACTTACTCCCCTTGGCCCGGCCTTCCCATTCGTTAGTTAAAGAACAGTGGCATTTTGATTGGGCTTTGGTTACAGAGCACACAGCTGCGGGACAGTGCCGGAATCATCACCGGCTTCCCTTTTAATCAATGATCGTAATTGATCACTGAACCTTAAGCACTGCAAATGTAAAAATAGATTTTAGATTATAGCACGAGTTGGCTTAGCAGGTAGTTTTGTTGTCTGAGGGTAATAAGGCTAAGATAAATTTGTCATTGCGAGAAGTGAAACGACGAAGCTCCCGATAGCTATCGGGACAAAGCATAAAATCTTAAAGAATGTCCTCTGAGATTGCTTCCCCGATGAATCGGGACAGGCCGTGCCTCGCAATGACAAGGTGGGTTTAAGGGCAGCAAAAAAGGCAGACCGAAACCGGTCTGCCTTGGTATTAGTTGATTGTTTGGTATTGGCTTATGAAGAACAGGTAACGCAACCCTCTTCCATCGAGCAGCTTGGGCCGCTGGTTTGGGTTAGTTCAATGCTGCCCAGGTCATTCATCATCTGGGCACTGGTTTCTGCGGCAACAGGCTGGATAACCGGCTCCATTTCTTTGCTGCCTTGTTTCTCAATGGTAAACTGTACCGCTTGTGTAGCCGCCTGTGTACGCAGGTAATACATGCCGGTTTTCAAACCTTTCTTCCAGGCGTAGAAGTGCATAGAAGTTAGTTTAGAATTGTTAGGGCTGTCAACAAACAAATTTAACGATTGCGACTGGCAAATGTATGCGCCACGGTCGGCGGCCATATCGATCAGGCTGCGTTGTTTTATCTCCCAAACGGTTTTATACAGTTCTTTGATATCTGAAGGTATCTCCGGAATGTGCTGTATAGACCCGTTAGCCGCGATGATATTATTCTTCATAGTGTTGTTCCACAAGCCCAGGTTTACCAGGTCTTTTAATAAGTGCTTGTTCACGATCACAAACTCGCCGCTCAATACCCTGCGGGTATAAATGTTAGAAGTATACGGTTCAAAACATTCGTTGTTACCAAATATCTGTGATGTAGACGCAGTCGGCATTGGTGCAACTAAAAGTGAGTTGCGTACACCGCTTTTCATCACCGCTTTGCGCAAACCTTCCCAATCGTGGCGGTCTGTTGGTTTTACACCCCACAGATCGAACTGGAATTTACCTTGTGACAGTGGCGAGCCTTTAAACGTTTCGTAAGCACCTTCTTTCACAGCCAGGTCTTTACTCGCTGTCATGGCGGCAAAGTAAATGGTCTCGAAGATGTTTTTATTCAACACTTTAGCCAATTCGCTTTCGAACGGAAGACGCAGCATAATAAATACGTCTGCCAACCCTTGTACGCCTAAACCTATTGGGCGGTGGCGCATGTTAGATCTTTCTGCCTCTATAACCGGGTAATAGTTGTTGTCTATAATGCGGTTAAGGTTTTTTGTTGCATCGTAAGTGATCTCATATAATTTCTCGAAATCAAATTCCTTGTCCTTAACAAAACGCGGCAGTGCGATGGATGCCAGGTTACAAACTGCAACCTCGTCGGCATCTGTGTACTCCATGATCTCTGTACACAGGTTACTGCTTTTAATAGTGCCCAGGTTTTGCTGGTTGCTTTTGCCGTTGGCAGCATCTTTATATAACAGGTATGGTGTACCGGTCTCTATCTGTGCGTCAAGGATGGCAAACCATAATTCCTGTGCGCGGACAGTGCGGCGTGCACGGCCTTCTTTCTCATACTGCTCATACAATTTTTCGAAAGCTTCGCCATGGCATTCAGACATGCCCGGTGCTTCGTGCGGGCAGAAAAGGCTCCAGTCGCCGTTCTCTTCTACACGTTTCATAAACAGATCGGGTATCCAAAGCGCGTAGAACAAATCGCGGGCGCGCGCTTCTTCTTTACCGTGGTTTTTGCGCAGGTCAAGGAATTCAAAAACATCTGCATGCCAAGGTTCCAAATAAACCGCAAAGGCACCTTTGCGTTTACCACCACCCTGATCTACATAACGGGCAGTGTCGTTAAACACGCGTAACATTGGCACAATACCATTACTTGTACCATTGGTACCGCTAATGTAGCTGCCTGTAGCACGCACGTTGTGAATAGCTAAACCGATACCGCCCGCGCTCTGCGAAATTTTCGCGGTTTGCTTTAATGTATCGTAGATGCCGTCGATGCTGTCATCTTTCATAGACAACAGGAAGCATGACGACATTTGTGGTTTTGGTGTACCTGCGTTGAACAGAGTTGGCGTAGCGTGGGTAAACCAGCGCTCGCTCATTTGGTTGTACGTACGGATAACGCTTTCGATATCGTTTTTGTGTATACCAACAGCTACACGCATATACATGTGCTGAGGACGCTCAGCAATTTTACCATCAAGGCGCAGCAGGTATGATTTCTCTAAAGTTTTAAAACCAAAGTAATCAAAGCCAAAGTCGCGGTCGTAAATGATAGAACTATCCAGTATATCGGCATTCTCTTCAATCACCTGCATAATATCCTCAGCAATCAACGGCATTTTGCGGTCGTTAGCCTCATCTGTGTAATTGTACAACAGGCGCATCGTGTCTGAAAACGACTTGATGGTGTTCTTATGGAGGTTACTTACCGCAATACGGCTGGCAAGCAAAGCGTAATCGGGGTGTTTGGTGGTTAAAGACGCCGCCGTCTCGGCAGCCAGGTTATCCAGTTCTGTAGTGGTTACCCCATCATACAAACCTTCGATCACCTTTTTTGCCACATCAATTGGATCTACCAATGGGCTTAATCCATAAGCCAGTTTTTGCACCCGAGCGGTTATCTTATCAAATTTTACGCTCTCTTTGTTTCCGTTTCTTTTTGCTACAAACATTATCCCCTCCTTTTACTCCGCCCTGCCGCGGAACGTTAATTGTATATATTTTTAATTGATCAGTTTTTCAGTATCGAGTCCTTAGTATCAAAGTATCAAAACTTTGAGTTTTACTCTCCGGCATTTTGTACTTGCTACTTGATACTGGTTACTTGTGTCTTTTCTAAAAATCCTCGTCCAGCGAAAATGCCTGGTTCTCTTTATTTGAACCTGCCAGCACGCCGGATTTTTGATAATCACCTACCCGCTTCTCAAAGAAGTTGGTTTTGCCTTGCAGCGATATCATCTCCATAAAATCAAAAGGATTGGCCGCGTTGTATACCTTGCTATAACCCAATTCTGCCAGCCATCTGTCGGCAACAAATTCAATGTATTGCTGCATCAGGCGAGCGTTCATACCTATCAGGTCAACAGGTAATGCATCGGTTACAAATTCTTTTTCTATTACCACAGCGTCCATAATGATCTTGTGCACTTCGGCCTCGGGCAGTTTATTAGCCAGCATGCTGTAAAGCAAACAAGCAAACTCGCAATGCAGGCCTTCGTCACGGCTGATCAGCTCATTACTGAATGTCAAGCCCGGCATTAAGCCCCTTTTCTTTAACCAGAATATAGAACAGAAACTACCCGAGAAGAAAATGCCCTCCACCGCCGCAAATGCAACCAAACGTTCTGCAAATGAACCGTTTTCAATCCAACGCAGTGCCCATTCTGCTTTACGTTGTACGCAAGGCACAGTTTCTACCGCGTGGAACAAACGGTCTTTCTCTTTAGGATCCCTTATATAAGCGTCTATCAGCAGCGCGTAAGTTTCAGAGTGGATGTTCTCCATCATGATCTGGAAACCATAAAAACAGCGCGCTTCCGGCAATTGCACCTCGCTCATAAAGTTCACCGCAAGGTTTTCATTCACTATACCATCACTTGCCGCGAAAAATGCCAGGATGTGCGAAATAAAATGGCGTTCCCCATCATTCAGGTTGTTCCAGTCTTTCATGTCGCCGCTAAGGTCAATTTCCTCGGCGGTCCAAAAGCTGGCCTCATGTTTTTTATACATCTCCCAAATCTTTGGGTAGTTGATGGGCAGAATCACAAAGCGGTCTTTGTTTTCCTTTAATAATATTTCTTCCTGTTGCATATCGCGCTAATGTTTCTTTCTCAAATTTGATTAGAGACGGCAAGTCGTCGCGGCACCTATGCACCGCGGGAAAATACCCCAATTATCAAGCCTTATGTGTGTAAACGTTTGTCGATGACAATTAATTTACAGTTAAATTTTAGCGTCCCTTAAACTCCGGTCTCACTAAGTTTTTGAACTGCAACCTTTTGGCCTTTCGGGGATAAGCTTCCCTTCTTACGACCATTTGTTAAATTGCCTCTTTGAACTTATCTCAAAGCTAAAGGTTAAATTGCTTCACAGTTAGCGTAAGTTTTAAACAAACAGGCCAGTTATCCACAAAATAAAGCCATTGTAAAATTTCGAATTTGCTCCCTTGCTGCAACGAATTTATTTATGAAACTCATCGTCAGTATCTTATACTTATTAACACCATGTGTATTACTTGCCCAAGCGCCCGATACGATATTTATAAAAAGACTTTTAGATGAAAATAAGCCTTTGTTTAGCCATGTGTTACAACACGCCACACACAACGAGGTGCAGGTGATCTACACGCGCGTAGACCGCGACAAAAACAACATTCCGCGTTTCACTACCTACACCTACCGCCTAAACGCAAACCGCTATTTCTATCCCGCGAGTACGGTGAAACTGCCTACCGCAATATTCGCTTTAGAAAAACTGAATGAACTAAAGGTTAAAGGGTTGACCATGCATTCAACCATGCTGACTGACAGTAGTTTCGCAGCCCAAACCAAAGTTACTATGGATACTTCATCAGCAACCGGCAAGCCTTCTATGGAGAACTATATCAAAAAGATATTACTGGTAAGTGATAACGACGCCTACAACCGCATTTATGAATTCGTTGGTCGAGAAGAGATCAATGAAAAACTAAAAGCGCGTGGAATTAACCAAACCCGAATTGTAAACCGTTTGGCCATTGGTGACGGCGGAGAAAACGCAAGACATACCAACCAGATACAGTTTTACGATGGTGATAAACTGATTTATACCAAACCACCTTTGTATGATCCACACGATTACCCGATGCAGTTGGAGAATATGCTGCAAGGCAAGGGCTATCTTGATCGTCGCGACAGCCTGATCATGCGTCCATATGATTTTACAAAAAACAACGTGTACCCACTGGCCGACCAACAATTGGTGTTGCGCAAACTGATATTCCCGGAAGCTTTCCCGGCCGCCGAACGGTACAACCTTACCAACGATCAGTATCAGTTTATCTATAAATACATGAGCATGTATCCAACTGAAAGCAAAAAGCCGACGTATAACCACCCTGACTATTTTCCCGCTTATTGTAAATTTTTGTTCTGTGGCGGCGACAGCAGCGCAGTTATCGATCCAAACATCCGCATTTTTAACAAAGTGGGCGATTCCTACGGTTACGATATCGATAACGCATACATAGTCGACTTTAAAAATAAAGTGGAATTCTTCTTATCAGCCGTGGTACAATCAAATGAAGATGGTATCTACAATGACAACAAATATGAATACGCCACTGTGTGCCTCCCTTTTTTGAAAAATCTGGGTCAGGTAATTTACTGGTACGAGTTAGGACGCAAAAAAGACCATCTGCCCGATTTGAAGAAGTTTAAGTTTCCTTATTGAACTTGCCTTTAACAATTTTTCATTTCGAGAAAACATCATGATGCCGTTACTGTTGAAAATGAAACATCAACAGAAAAACATCATGGCTATTACAGCATTACAAAAAAGCATAACATTACATGGCGCGGATAACCACTCCGAACCAATAAACTTAAACTGGGGCGAGCGCTACGTATCTATAGCGCTTGGCGCTAAGCTTGCCTTATCGGGCATTACCCATATTTTTAAGCACCCTTTGACCAGCATCATTAAAGTGGGTGCCGGTGGGTATTTGCTTGGCCGCGGCATTACAGGCCATTGCGAGTTATACACCAAGCTAGGCAAGTCTACCACAGAGCCGGTTAATGTGAATATCCGGACCTCATTTGTGGTGAATAAACCGCGAGAAGAGGTCTACAGCTTTTGGAGAAAGCTTGATAATCTACCATTATTTATGAACCACCTGGAAAGTGTAGAAGTATTGGACGAAAAACGCTCGCACTGGGTATTGAAGTTACCTGCGGATGTTACCACCATAAGCTGGGACGCGGAGATTGTAAAAGATGAGCCAAACGAAATGATTGGCTGGAGCTCATTACCGGATTCTACGATTGACAATGCCGGCAAAATACGTTTCCAGGACGGCGTCGAGCCGGGTACGACTTTATTAGATGTAGTGATCAGCTATGAGCCACCGGTTGGCGGAGTTGGTTTCGCGCTTGCGCATGTGCTTAACCCGGTATTTAAAAACATGGTTGAAAAAGATGTCCGTAACTTTAAACAGTACATGGATATCAATGTGGGTGCGGATATATAGATGATAAATAAGGTCATGCCAAACTTGTTTCGGCATCTCATCATACAAGTCTTTAATAATCATGTGAGATCCCGAAACAAGTTCGGGATGACTGGATGATGTTACTACTTAGCCGTTATAACATACGGTTCATACTTACTTTTACGGGCGAAACCAAACATGGTTGCGCCTTTTTTGTAAGGCATGGCCAGGGTGTTGGTGGTGAATTTTACCAGGTTATTAAAGTCTATCTTTTTGCGGTCGAACACAGATTGCGTAACCATCTTATCACCTTTAAAAAGCATCACCAAACAGATGTCGGTCTCGGTATCGACACCGGTCGCCTGGATGTCTTTTTTATAAGCTTTAAGCGTAGCGTCAAAAACACGGTCGTTAGTATATGGGCCAAGTACATAAACTTTATCCCAGTCACCTTCTTTATAGTCAGCTAAATTGAAGGTGCCTTTTTCTTTGTCCTTAAGTTTATCCTTCACGAAGTTGCGCAGGGCACCGCTGTCAATATTGGTGGTACAAGCTGACAATACCAACAGGCCCAAGCAGATAAAAAACAATCTTTTCATATCGATATCAAATTTAACAAAAAAGGCCTTCCGAAATCGAAAGGCCTTTTTAAATATCTTACCATCGCTTATTTTACAGCGTCGATAACTGCTTTGAAAGCTTCGGGATGGTTCATCGCCAAATCGGCCAAAACCTTACGGTTTAAACCAATTTCTTTACCGGCCAACTTACCCATTAATTGTGAGTAAGAGATACCGTGCTGGCGTGCACCCGCGTTGATACGCTGGATCCATAAAGCCCTGAATTCCCTTTTCTTGGTTTTACGGTCGCGGTATGCATACTGTAAACCTTTTTCTACTGTGTTTTTTGCAATGGTGTAAACCTTGCTGCGTGAACCATAGTAACCTTTGGCAAGGTTCATGATTTTTTTTCGGCGTCTTCTCGACGCTACTGCGTTAACTGAACGTGGCATTTTTTGTTGTTTTTGGTAGTGAGTGCCTTGCGGACTTGATTACTCTAAAACCTGGTTAAAAATTAATTACTTACCGATACAAAGCATACGTTTAACATTACCCATATCCGCATCAGATACTAAGCTGGTGTGGCCAAGGGCACGCTTACGTTTTGTAGACATCTTGGTTAAGATGTGGCTTTTGTATGCGTTCTTTCTTGCAATTTTACCTGTTCCAGTAAGCTTAAAGCGCTTTTTTGCACTGGAATTGGTTTTCATTTTTGGCATAAACTATTTATTTAGATTTGAGATGTGAGATATGAGAAGTGAGAAACCTACTCACTTTACACAAAACACATCGTCTGTTAATTCAACTTATTTCCAATAGACGTTGATTTTCTCAAATCTCACATCTAATATCTCATATCTACTTCTTACCAACCTTAGGGGCAACGGTTAAAAACATCCGTTTACCTTCTAATTTAGGCAACTGCTCAACTTTACCAACTTCTTCTAAAGCCTGTGCAAAGCGGAGCAATAGTATCTCGCCTTGCTCTTTGTAAACAATGGCACGGCCTTTAAAGTGTACGTAAGCCCTAACTTTTTCGCCTGCTTCTAAAAATTTAATCGCGTGTTTCAGCTTAAATTCAAAGTCGTGGTCGTCTGTATTTGGCCCAAAACGTATCTCTTTTATAACGGTTTGCTTGGCATTGTTCTTTATCTCCTTAAGCTTCTTTTTCTGCTCGTAGATAAATTTGTTGTAGTCTGTAACCTTACAAACCGGCGGAACCGCATTTGGAGATATCTCTACAAGATCTAGTTCCTGCTGTTCTGCAATGGCTAAAGCATCGCGCAACGAGTATACTCCTGTTTCTACATTATCACCAACTAAACGTACTTCTTGCGCACGTATAAATTGGTTGATGTTATGCTCTGCTTCCTTTTTTTTGAAAGGTGGACGCGGTCCCCTATTAAAATTCGGTTTATTTAATGCCAAGTTAAACTGTTGTTTCTTTTATTATTTGTTGTTTAAATTCTTCTATGGTTAAACTTCCAAGGTCGCCAACGCCATGTTTCCTTACAGAAATTGTGCCTTCTGCAGCCTCTTTTTCCCCCACAATTAACATGTAAGGTATCTTTTTGATTTCGGCATCCCGGATCTTTCTTCCGATCTTTTCATCCCTAAAATCAATAAGACCGCGAATATCGGAATTTTTTAACTCATTTGAAAGATTATTTGCATAATCTTCAAACTTCTCTGATATCGGTAAAATGATAAATTGATCGGGCGATAGCCACAGGGGGAAGTTACCAGCGCAATGTTCTATCAATACGGCGACAAAACGTTCGAGCGAGCCAAACGGCGCACGGTGGATCATTATCGGGCGATGTTTAAGATTGTCGCTGCCGGTGTACTCAAGCTCGAACCGCTCAGGCAAGTTATAATCTACCTGTATTGTACCTAACTGCCACTTGCGGCCAAGGGCGTCCTTCACCATAAAGTCTAGCTTAGGGCCATAAAATGCAGCTTCACCAAGTTCTACAACGGTCTTTAAACCCTTCTCTTCCGCAGCTTCAATGATGGCTTTCTCGGCTAAGTGCCAATTATGGTCACTGCCAATGTACTTGCCTTTATTGTCGGGGTCGCGCAATGAGATCTGGGCAGTGTAATTATCAAAACCCAGGGCGCCGAAGGTATACAATACCAGATCGATCACTTTTTTGAACTCGTCCTTCACCTGGTCGGGGCGGCAAAATAAGTGTGCATCATCCTGAGTAAAACCGCGAACTCGGGTTAGTCCGTGCAATTCACCGCTTTGCTCATATCGGTAAACAGTGCCAAATTCTGCGAAGCGCACCGGCAAATCTTTATATGACCGTGGTTTTACCTTGTACATTTCGCAATGGTGGGGACAGTTCATCGGTTTTAAGAAAAACTCCTCTCCTTCTTGCGGCGTTTTTATTGGCTGAAAGCTATCCTTGCCATATTTTTCATAGTGGCCGGATGTTACGTACAAATTTTTATGGCCTATATGCGGCGAGATCACCTGCTCGTAACCTGCCTTAACTTGCGCGCGCTGCATAAAGTTGGTCAAGCGCTCCCGCAAAGCAGTCCCTTTAGGCAACCACAATGGCAAACCCATACCCACCTTTTCTGAGAAAGCAAAAAGCTCCAACTCTTTGCCCAGTTTGCGGTGGTCGCGTTTTTTGGCTTCTTCTATCACGCGCAAGTATTCTTGCAACTCGCTTTGTTTAGGGTAAGTAACGCCGTAAATACGGGTTAGCTGCTTACGTGTTTCGTCGCCGCGCCAATACGCGCCGGCAGTGTTCATCAACTTTACAGCTTTAATAAAACCGGTATTGGGAATATGCGGACCGCGGCACAAGTCGGTAAAACCGCCCTGGCTATAAAAAGTGATGGAGCCATCGGGCAGGTCTTTGATAAGGTCAAGCTTGTATTCGTCGCCTTTTTCTGTAAAGTATTCTATAGCGTCTGCTTTGCTCACCGGCTTGCGGATAAATTCTTCCTTAGCTTTTGCCAGTTCCAGCATCTTATCTTCAATTTGCTTGAAATGGTCTGAAGAAAACTCCTGGTCGCCAAAATCTACATCGTAATAAAAACCGGTCTCTATAGCCGGGCCTATGCCAAATTTTGTGCCGGGATAAAGCGCCTCAAGCGCCTCTGCCATCAGGTGGGCCGATGAGTGCCAGAAAGTAGACTTTCCTGCCTCGTCATTCCAGGTTAGTAATTTAACGTTCGAGTCGGTTTCGATAGGGCGCTCAGCATCCCAAACCTGGCCGTTAACCTCGGCGGCTAAAACATTGCGGGCAAGGCCCTCTGAAATGGATTGTGCAATTTGCATGGAAGTGATTCCCTTGTCATACTGACGCACGGAACCATCCGGAAGTGTAATGTTAATCATCTACAAACATGATTTTGGCGACCTTTCCCTAAATCCCTCTCCCCAAGGAGAGGGACTTTGAAAAGCCTCCGGGTTCAAAAAATAAAACAATTATATGATCACCTACGGGAGTGATTTATTTCGGGAGCAAAGCTACGATTTTTGATTACACCGATGATAAAGATTGCACAGATTATAAGCACCTCGTAGTTACACCCTGTTCTGAGCCTCTCGAGGCATAACGGTGCCCACCCACCATATTTCGACAGGCTTAATATTACACCCAATTTGGGAATCGGATGGAATCGGCGAAATCGTTCTTATAATCGGTGCAATCGAAACTAGACATTCCCCCAACCGCCGGCCAGCACATCTGCTAAGTGCATGGTTTTAAGGGGAATCTGCTGCTTGTCAATATAGCCTTGTAGCTGTAATAAGCAAGAAGCGTCTGTTGAGATGATGTATTCCGCGTTTACTGATAAGGCGTGGTCTACTTTCTGCTGGGCCATGGCACTTGATATCGCTGCAAACTTAACCGCAAATGTTCCGCCGAAACCACAGCAAGTTTCGTTGTCAGGCATATTCAAAAGTTCTAGCCCGTGCACGTTTTCTAAAAGGCGTCGCGGCTCGTCTTTGATCTTACATTCGCGCAGGGCGTTGCAACTATCATGGTAAACCGCACGGCCTTCCAATTCGGCACCAAAGTATTCGTACTGTAGGATATTCACCAGGAAGTCGGACAATTCATAAATGTTGCCTTGCACCGCGCGGCACTTATTATGTAGTACCGTATTGGTAAACAGATCGCTGTAATAATTGCGCACCATGCCCGTGCACGACGCGGATGGTGTTACAATTACGCTGTCTTCACTAAACTCATTCAGGAATTTGCTGCCTATTTTTTTGGCATCGTCCCAAAAACCGGCGTTAAATGCGGGCTGACCGCAACATGTTTGCTCTGTGTTATAGTGCACATTGCATCCGGCTTTTTCTAAAAGTTTCACCGTACTGAAAGCGGTATCGGGATACAACTGATCTACAAAACAAGGAACAAACAACTCAACTTTCATCAGCCTTAAATTACAAGCCGCTAATTTGAGAACTTTTATCTCTTTTCTCTGCGGTAAGCAAAGTAAACAGCAATATGATGCCGATAACAAAGAATATCGCCAGCACCAGGGCCGAGTTGCGCATGCTTTGCGTTAGCGATTCTACAAAGCCAAAGGTAAAAAGTCCGATTACGATTGCTAGCTTTTCTGTTACATCGTAAAAGCTGAAGTATGAGGCCGTATCTGTTATGTTTTGCGGCAGATACTTTGAATAGGTAGATCGCGATAACGATTGTATACCGCCCATTACCAAACCTACTACAACTGCCAATGCGTAAAATTGCACAGCAAGCGTGGTTAGATACGCGGCAATGCATGCCAGTATCCACAAAAATACCACCCCTATTAAAACGCGCACGTTGCCAAACTTTTCAGAAAGCTTAGACATCAGTGTTGCACCCGCAATAGCCACCAATTGAATTACCAGTATCACCGCAATCAGGTTCTTGGCGGGCAAATTTAATTCCTTGGCGCCGAAGCTGGCCGCCACCAGCATAATGGTTTGCACACCCATGGAGTAGAAGAAAAAAGCCGGCAGGTAGCGTTTCAACAAAGGCATGCTCATTACATGACGCCATACCCTTCCTAATTCTTTAAATCCGCCGCTAAATACGTTGTAGTTTCGGGAAACTTTGGCGTTAGGTTCGCCTTTGGGCAGGCGGGCGAAAGGTATCTGCGCGAAACCCATCCACCATACACCTACGAGCAGAAACGACAGCCGTGCAGGAAAGCTGGCATCTGTAATACCGAATGTTTGCGGCGAAAGCACAAAAACAAAACAAATAACCTGCAATATTACACTGCCGATGTAGCCGTATGTGAAACCCTTGGCGCTCACGGCATCCTGCCTGTCAACAGTGGCAATTTGTGGTAGATACGAATTATAAAAAACAAAGCCGCCGCAATAGCCAATAGCGGCAATACCAAAACAAAGCATGCCCAGCTCCAATGTATCGAGTTTGAAAAAGTACAATCCGCAGCAGGCCAAGCCACCCATCAGCGTAAAAAATTGCATATAGCTTTTCTTGTTGCCCTTGTAATCGGCAATAGAAGTTAGTATCGGCAGCATAATCACTACCAACAGGTAAGCCACTGCCAGGGTATACTCAGACAAGGCAGTATTTACAAACTCGTGCCCAAAAAATGTCACCTTATCGCCGCGCTCTTTTGTGGTGGTGATGGCCGTAAAGTAGGCCGGGAAAATGGTTGATGTGATTACCAGGTTGTACGATGAGTTAGCCCAATCGAACATGGCCCAGGCGCGTATGGTTTTAGGGTTGTTTTTTGCTTCCATGCAAAGGCTAAGTTATACATTTTGATAACCCGTGCAATATTTGAATTGGTAGGCGCACTCCTTAAACCACTGATAATCTTAAAACTTTAATTGGTACTAATTCTTCTTACTTTAGAAAAACTAATTCAACCAATTATGAAAAAACTAATGATCGCCGCTTTTGCTGTAGCGTTAAGCTGCACAGCAATGGCGCAAACCAAAATGGAATCGTCATCTAAAATGCATTCGGACATGAAAATGGACAACTGCGTAATGATGAAAGATGGTAAAATGATGTGCACCAAAAATGGTAAAACCATGGCCATGGATAAAGACATGACCATGAAAAACGGCACAATGGTTATGACCGACGGAACCGTTAAAATGAAAGACGGCAAGACCATGAAGCTTAAAGACGGCGACATGGTAATGATGAGCGGTAAAGTGCACAACATGAGCAAAATGTAATTTTGCTTATTCCAAACGACAAGGCCTTGCAAATTGCAGGGCTTTGTCGTTTAAGATTGCCTGTAAACAGATTTCATGCTCACACGTTTTACGGCGGTAAAAGCAGGGCAAAATACTGCTTTACTGCTTAACGTTTTAAAACAGTGATCAGGCAAAATTTATGTTGGTTTATCGGTGTGGCTCTGCTTGCTTCAATAGCAGGTTGTGGTGTTGTCAGGTCTGTTGGTAAAAACCCGCGGGGTGCAGACCTTTCACGCATCGATACTGTTGCCAATTACAAAAACGGGGCTTTTGACAACGAAGCAGAGCGGGCGGACTCGACCAAAAAACGCTGGGTGTTTTTAGATAAACATCCTAAAACGATTAAACCTTCGAGCGCCATACCGTGGGTAAAAACCGACTTAAAAGCACTGGCAGCCCCCGCGCCGACTATAGTATGGTTCGGGCATTCTTCTTTACTGATTAAGACCTTGCAAGGCAATATCCTTATCGACCCGATCTTTAGCAACCATGCAGGGCCTGTTCCGCGTGTCATGAAAGCTTTCCCCGGCACGATGAACTATCACGCCGAAGACATGCCGCCAATAGACGTGCTTATTATTTCGCATGATCATTATGACCATCTTGATTACCGTACCCTGCGAAAACTTCGAAATAAGATCAGACTGGCAGTTGTGCCCCTTGGCATCGGTTCAGATTTGGTTTATTGGGGATTTGACCGCAAGAAGATCATCGAATTAAACTGGCACCAATCTACAACTTCGCCGGGTGGCATAAAGATCACTGCAGCCCCCTCACGTCATAAGAGCAACCGTACTTACGGCAAGGAAAACAAGACTCTTTGGGCATCATACATAATACAGTCTAACAATTATAAAATTTACTTTGGCGGCGATGGCGGGTACGGGCCCCAGTTTAAAGATATAGGTAAACGTTATGGCCCATTTGATTTGGCGCTGCTGGAATGCGGGCAATACAGCCCCAACTGGCCTTGGACACATCTGTGGCTTGGACAGGCAGCCCAAGCCGCAGCAGACGTTAACGCAAAAATGCTGCAGCCTATTCATTGGGCAAAGTTTAAAGAAGCAGAACATCCATGGAATGAACCGATAGAGAAGTTAGTACCGGCCGCCCAAAAATTGAATATACCTTTGAATGTCCCGCAGATTGGCGAGCCATATACGTTAGGAGATCCGCCTAAAACAGCAGTTTGGTGGGATTTTAAATAACAGAGCCTCACGAAATTTGTGAGGCTTTGTTGTGCGGAAGAAAGGATTTTTCGCGCCCCCCATCCCGCGCACTTTCCCGCTCAAGAGAATAGTTCGAACCCGCCGGGTTCGAGTCGATTCATACTTAAAAAGAAAACCCCGGCCAAATGGCCGGGGTTTTCTTTTTAAAGTGCGGAAGAAGGGACTCGAACCCCCACGCCGTGAAGCGCCAGATCCTAAGTCTGGTGCGGCTACCAATTACGCCACTTCCGCAGTTAGGATTTTGAGAGGGCAAAGATACATTTTATAACTGTAATCCTGCAATATTTTTCAATTTTTAGCCTTTGAGGCTGGCTAACAAGCTTTTAAAATATGGCACAGCAAGCAACATGCGGCTGCCATACCACGAAAACATTTCGCCGTCAACGAGGAGTATTCTGGTAGCCGGAAGATAGAATTGAAGTTCTTCTATATGTTTTTGCTTGAAAGGGTACGGTTCTGATGACAGGAAAACGAGATCGGGTTTTAAATCGGCCAATTGTTCTGAAGTTACCATGGGATAGCGTCCATCCGCAATGGCGTTAATAAAACCGCAACGACGCAGCATGTCGTCTATAAAAGTTCCGGTGCCGGCAGCCATATATGGTTTACGCCAGATAAGGTATGCCACTGTCTGCGAGTCAGCCCCAATTAATTCGCAGAACTGTTCTTCTACTTTGACAGCTATGTCATTGGCTTTCTCCGGCATTCCGGTTATTTCTCCAACAGCACAAATCATCTCGAGCGCGCTATCCAGATCATAAATATCACTAACCCAAACCGGGAAATGCACGGCTAGTTCTTCTATCTGAGCACGCTCGTTTTCTTCTTTATTAGCAATGATCAGGTCGGGTTTCAATGACGTGATCTTTTCTACATCAAGCTGTTTTGTGCCGCCCACTTTTACCACTTGCTTCGTTTCACCGGCCGGGTGAATACAGAATTTGGTAATGCCAACAATTTTGTCTTCCAATCCTAAATCGAATAATAATTCGGTTTGTGAAGGGACTAGTGAGACTATGCGTTGCGGCGGAAAAGAAATTTTCACCTCCCTGCCCATTTGATCAATGAAGGGTTTGCTAAAAGGCATTGTCGTCGCCCACAAGGGTTACCCAAACGGTAAGAAAAATGATCTTCATATCCAGAAGGAAAGACCAGTTTTCTAAGTACCACACATCATGCTCAATGCGTTTTTCCATGGTCGCCGGGTCTTTAGTTTCGCCGCGGTAACCGCGCACCTGCGCCCAGCCCGTTACGCCGGGTTTTACCAAATGGCGCACCATATACTTCTCAATCTCTTTAGCGTATTGCTCGGTATGTCTTAACATGTGCGGCCGCGGGCCAACAACAGACATATCCCCTACCAGCACATTGAAGAATTGCGGCAACTCATCGATATTGGTCTTCCGCATAAAGGCGCCAATTGGCGTTAAGCGGCTATCGTTACGTGTTGCCTGTTTGGTATGGGCATCATCGCTAATACGCATACTGCGCAACTTTACGCACATAAATTGTTTATTATCAAGCCCCGACCTGGCCTGAGTAAAAAACACCGGCCCTTTTGACTGCAGCTTGATGATGATACCCATTAAAGGAATTAACCAACTTGCCACAAACACCAACATAAATAGAGAGAACGCCACATCAAAGATACGTTTGATGACGCGGTTGAGCGTATTTTCCAAAGGCTCTGGGCGAAGCGAAATAACCGGTATACTGCCAAAACTTTGTACTATGGTTGTGCGGTTATTATAATTATAATATTCCGGCACCAATTTAAAGCGGATCATGTGTTTATCTGCTTCGCGCATTAAAAGGTCAATCGTATCTGCTTCGCTGTTTGGCAGGGTGCAGAATAATTCCTGAACTTTTTTTTCATTGATATAATTTAAACAGGTATCTGTGGTGCCCAATAACAGGTCGCTACTGATCAGGTATTCCGGCTTATCGTCAAAAAAACCCAGCATGTTATAACCAATGTCCGGGTTCTCTTTCATGTATTCGTAAAGGTCATTCCCAACCCGGCGCGCGCCTACAATAGCTACATTCCTTTTGCTGATCAGCACGTGGCGGTCACCTTTGCGTATACCCAGAAAGATCAGTTTCCAAAGCCCCAGTAACACTGCAAAAATGCCTAGCGCGTAAATTAAATATTGTCGGGTTACGGTGTAGGATTTTGTTCCGGTTATAAAAACCGTTACGGAGATAAGTGCAACAAATAACAAGTAGGTGCGGAAAACATTGCGATAAGTGATGATTGCATCTTTGTTGAGCACGCCGCTATACAAACCTGATATGTTTGCCGACAAAAACCATATGAGATTGGCGAACAATATCAGCGGTAAGTAATGCTCTGAGCGGATGGTACTTACAGGCAACAGGCTCACTGTTACATACGCCAGCAACAAACTGAGGTTTAACACGATATAGTCTACAACCAGATTTGCAGCCTTAATAAACGTTGCGTACCTGTGGATCATTACCTGTTGTAAATCTGGTAAACTCCGGATACTGTACGTTGTTCTGCCGAGCCGACCAATACGGTAGTGATCTTACGCCTGATCATCAGCTGCTCGGCCTCGTCTGCAAGGATATTTTCGTCAATAAATACCGGTTCTGCAGTCATGATATCGCTAATGATCATATTGTTTACATTAGCGTTCTTGAGCAGGGCCCGGCGCAGGTCGCCATCGGTAACAATACCTTCCACTTGTTCTTTATTTCCTACGATCACCATGCCCAATCTTCCCTCGCTCATGCGCAGCAACAGGTCTGTAAAGGAAGCATCTTTGTCAATGAAAGGCAGTTTATCTACCTGCATATTTTCTTTAACCTTGGCCAGCAAACGCTTGCCCAAGTTACCACCCGGATGAAATTTAGCAAAGTCGCCGGGTTTAAATTCACGCAGTTCCATCAAAGCTACGGCAAGCGCGTCGCCCATAACCAATGTAGCGGTGGTTGATGATGTTGGTGCCAGTTCAAGCGGGCAAGCCTCACGCGGCACGGCGACCAATAAATGATGGTCGCTATTCCTGGCCAGCGTTGAATTGGCATTTCCCGTCATACTGATAATGGTATTACCGTTCCATTTTAAAAAGGGAATAATTTTGAGTACTTCATCGGTCTCGCCGGAGTATGAGATGAGGATAACAATATCCTTTGCCTCTACCATGCCCAGGTCGCCATGAAAGGCTTCTCCCGGGTGCAGGAAAAACGACGGAGTGCCCGTACTGGCTAATGTAGCTGCTATCTTCTTACCGATAGTGCCCGATTTGCCCATGCCTGCTACTATAAGTTTGCCCTGACAGCCGAGTATGGCCTCTACAACCGCGTTGAATGAACCATCGATATTATCGGCAACATGTTTTAATGAGCCGATCTCGATATCGAACACGCGTTTAGCTATATTATCCATCTTAGCTTAACAAAGGAGCAATGGTTTTCTCAAGCTCATGCAGTTTTACCATGTTTGGCCCGTCGCTCATGGCATTGTCCGGGTCGGGGTGTGTTTCCATAAAGTAACCGTCTGCGCCAAAGGCTTTGGCGGCTAAGGCCATCATCGGCACAAAGGTGCGGTCGCCACCTGTTTTACCACCCGCACCGCCGGGCCGTTGCACAGAGTGCGTGCAATCCATGCACACCGGGTGGCCAAATTTTTTCAAATCGTATATATTACGGAAGTCCACCACCAGGTTATTATAACCATACATGTTGCCACGTTCTGTGAGTATTACCTGGTGATTGCCGGCCTCAACTACCTTCTGCGCAGGATATTCCATATCCATGCCTGACAGGAACTGTGCCTTTTTTACGTTAACGATCTTTCCTGTTTCAGCCGCCGCGATCAAAAGATCTGTCTGACGGCATAAAAATGCAGGTATCTGTAGAATATCGGCTACTTCGGCAATACGTTTTGCTTGGATACTCTCATGAATATCTGTCGTAACGGGCAAACCGAATTTCTCTTTAACCAGTTGCAGCATGTCCATGCCCTTGTCTAAACCCGGCCCGCGAAACGCGTGCCCTGATGTACGGTTGGCCTTATCGAAAGATGACTTAAAAACTACCGGCACATTGTATTTGCTGCCTATCTCAGCCACCTTTTCGGCAACAGTGTACAGCAGGTCCTGGCTTTCCATTACGCATGGGCCGATTATAAAAAACGGCTTCTGCTTTATGTTTTCGTATAATGTCATAGGATGTAAGTGCTACAAAGATGCCAAATTTTTACGGATGACGCATTTGCAGAATTATTGATCCAACCCTCCCCTGCGTATCGCTTTGGTTGGCACCGGCCACTTAACGCCTTCGGCCTTAACGGTCGAAGCGCGTTCAGGGTCTTCGCTGGCCATATACACCATAATAGCGGCAAGCATTGCATTATTGCTCAGATCATCAAAGATGATCTTATCATAAGTATCGCGGTTAGTGTGCCAGGTGTAATTGAAGTACGACCAGTTAAGCGAGCCAAGCGAGAAACCAGGCGCGCCGACAGCTACAAAAGAAGCAAAGTCTGACCCGCCACCACCCGGTGCACCCGGGAAAACAGTTTTAACACGGTTCTTAATGGAATCCGGCGCGGCAGCAAGCCAACGGGTCAAATAATTCTTCGCATCTGCGTAACCCTGGCCTGACAGGTTTATTACGCGACCGGTGCCATTATCCTGGTTAAACAGTGCCTGCAGGTTTTTCACTATTTCGGGGTGATCTTCCACAAAAGCGCGTGAACCGTTTAGGCCCTCTTCTTCGCTGCCCCAATGCCCAACTAAAATGGTTCGTTTTGGGTGCGGATAGAATGTCTTTAACAAGCGCATGGCTTCCATCATCGTTAGGGTGCCGGTGCCATTATCTGTAGCGCCTGTACCGCCATCCCAGGAATCAAAGTGTGCCGATAGCATCACATACTCATCCGGCTTCTCGCTTCCTTTTATTTCTGCGATGGTATTGAAGGTTGGGACAACACCCAACTCTTTAGACTCGCAATGAATGGCCAGTTTAGGAACTGTTCCACCTTCTATCAGGCGATACAATAACGTGTAATCTTCAAGTGCAACGTCAACCGTCGGAATCGCTTTCGTATACGCCTGGAATATCTTATCAACCCCAAACCCCGCCGACCATAGGTTAGTAATAATACCTGCCGCGCCCGCCTTTTCTAAAGCGACAGGTAGTGTTTTAGCAGTATGTCCTGTTTTGCTGATGCGTTTTTTCCAGGCATCCGTCATAGCCGTGCGCTCAGCTTTCATTTTATCGAACGATTCCTTCAAGGCAAATTCCTTCCAGTTATCGTCGGGCCGGCCGGTTGGCTGATTGGTTGACACCAATACAAATTTGCCTTTAACTTTCGGCATCCAGGCAGCGTAGGCGGCAGAATCTGCAAGATCGGGCAATAAAATCACCTCGGCGGTGACCGTTTTATTGCCCATGCCCGGGCTCCATGCCAATTGTGTTCCTTCTAACGACTTTACCCTTGGCGATACCATATCGATGTGCGATATACCCCGCTCCCATCCGCGCCACTCGCCCCACTTTTCGTTTTTAGCCGATATACCCCAGCTTTGATACTTGGCTACCGCCCAATCGTTAGCCTGCTTCATTCCGGGCGTGCCAACCAAACGCGGGCCAATGCCGTCAAAAAGTTCGTGCGCCAGGGTTTTCAGCTGCGAGTTGTTAGTTTCTTCGGCCACCATGGCATCTACTACAGATTTTGACGACTGCGCGTTAACGCTACCTGAAAGCATTAAGCCGACGGCAAGAGCAGCAAAAGGTTTATAATTGCGGAAAAGGGTAAAGTTTGTTTTCATCCCGGTAATTTAGATAAAGTTAGAGGAAGACCAAAACGACGATAAAATAATTCGCTTCTGCAATGCGATTTAAATCTTAGCTTAGCTATCTCTCAATCATGAACCGCAAATATTTTATCACCAGTCTGGCTTTCGCAACGGCTCTCCCCACTTTAAATTTAGAGGCCAAAACTGTAGCTAATACAGGTAGTTTAAAGATCCCGCCATACCTTAAACCCGGCGACACGATAGGCATCAGTTGCCCCGCGAGTGATATAACCGTTAAAGAAGTTGAATCGGCGAAACAATTGATGGAAAGCTGGGGCTTCAAAGTGGTGCTGGGCGAAACCGTCGGCAAGAAAGATATGACCTATGGTGGTACTGACGATGAGCGCCTGGCAGATTTCCAGAAAATGCTTGACGACACAGATATTAAAGCCATTATGTGTGGCCGAGGTGGCTATGGTGTAGTGCGTATTATCGACCGCCTTAATTTTAGCCGCTTTGCCAGGCAGCCTAAATGGATCATCGGCTTTAGTGATATCACGGTTCTGCATAGCCACATTAACCGCAACTTTAGCATAGCTACGCTGCACGCTAAAATGTGTAACAGCTTTCCGGATGATTGGACAAAAGCTGAGCCGATACAGATCGAGACAATAAACTCTATCAAGCAAGCACTAACAGGCGAGCGTATGAGCTACACCTCGCCGCCGACTAACGCTAACCGCGCCGGGAGCTCGAAAGCACAATTGATTGGCGGGAACTTAAGTATACTAAGCAACTTATCAGGAACCAAATCACAGACCGTAACGCAGGGTAAGATCCTGTTTATAGAAGATACAGGTGAATATCCCTACAACATTGACCGCTTGTTGTGGAACCTGAAACGAAGCGGCCAATTGACCGGACTTGCCGGGCTCATCATCGGCGGATTTAAAATGAAGCCCGACGATGCAGGCGAAGAGTTTGGCAAAACTATCTACGATATCGTTCTTGAAAAAGTTAAAGGATATAACTATCCGGTCTGTTTCGATTTTCCGGTGGGCCATCAGCGCAATAATTTCGCGCTTAAGTGTGGTGTCGTACACGAATTGACCGTTACTGCCGAGGGTGGAAAGCTGGTGTCGATGTAGAAAAAGCCCCAACCCAACCCAACTTTCCCTCTAAGGGAGGGCTTAAATCCCCTTTTGTTGTCGTCCTGAGTGATACGAAGGATCTTACGCGCTGATGCATTTTGCATAAGATTCTTCACTGCGTTCAGAATGACAAATCATTCAGAGCGAAGGCTTTTTACAGGATTAGCCGTAGCAGCCCTAAAGGTTTGCGTCGTTGAGGTTAGCATGGCAGTCAGCAGCATCCCTAAACCGCTCAAAGCAAATATCCACCAGCTGATTGATGTGCGGTCGGCAAAGTTTTGTATCCAGGTGTGCATGGCCCAATAAGCCAAAGGCGTTACAATAACGAAGGCCAAAACAATGAGCAAAACTATTTCACGTGATAACAAGGCAATGATTTGTGCCACTGTCGCGCCCAGCACCTTCCGTACACCGATTTCTTTTGTGCGGGTGCGGGTAGTATACATGGCCAAACCTAATAATCCAAGGCAGCTGATGAGTACAGACAAACCGGAAGACCACATAAGCAACCGCGAAGTATGCTGCTCACTCTCATAAAACTTGCTGATGCTTTCGTCATAAAAATGATAGGTGAAATCATCCTCGGGATATATTTTCTTCCACTCGGTTTTTATAGCCGCCAGCGCGTCTGCCCATTCGGTTCCGCCGGCGCTCTGTGGTTTTAGCTCAACATGTAAAACTTCGTTGTTATACTGCGAGGGGTACCATTGAATGCACAGCGGCTCAAGGGCTTCATGCAAAGAGCCTTGCTGAAAGTCTGATACCACTCCAATGATCTGCATGCGGCTATCGCCATTAAATTTGTCAACTATTTTACCTACTGCATCTGCAGGGTTTTTAAGGCCCATAGCCCTGGTGTAAGCCACGTTTATTAAAAACGCTTTAGAGGTGTCCGTCGGTTCGATATTGCGGCCGGCCAATAGCTTTATCTGGTATAGCTTTATGTAATTGGCGTCTCCGTACTTCATCTGAATATTTGTTTTAATCTCCTTCTTGCCATCTTTATATGTCCCCTCGGTCGAATTGGTATTGCTTGATGATGGCGGATTACTGCCCCGGCTAATCATGGCCACCTGCGGCATGGCAGCTATTTTATCTTTAAAATAAGCAATCTTGTAATTAGAATTTTTCTTATACGGTGTCCACATATAAATGATGGCATCTTTTTTAAAACCAAGGTCTTTGTGCACAGCATAGTAAACTTGCTTACTCACCAAAATAGTTGCCATGATAAAGAATTGCGCAATAACAAATTGTGTAACTGTGAGGGACTTTCGCATCCAAGCCGTCCGTGTTGTACCACTGTTTAAGACAGACTGGCTTTTAAGTACTTCAATTGGCTTATATCTCGAGAGCAGTAAAGCAGGATAAAAGCCCGACAGTAAGGCTACCACAATAGTAAGCAGCGCCAGAAATAATAATACACCGGGATGATTAAGCAGGTCTAGCTTTACATCGGGCGATATAAAGTCGGCAAATAACTTTAGGATCAACGGTGCACAGGCCAGAGAGATGAGAACCGCTACCAGCGTGATGATAAACGTTTCGCTGAGCAATTGGACTACAAGTTGCTGCCGTGTGCTGCCGATCGTTTTGCGGATACCGATCTCCTTTGCCCGTTGTGAAGATTGCGCGGTAACCAAATTGATGAAGTTGATGCAACCCAGCAGCAATAGAAAAGAAGCAATAACCAGTAATCCGTAAAGCACTGTTTTGCTCACAGGCTGGTTGTAGCCCACCGTACCATAATTAGTACCAAAATGGAGATCTGATAATGGCTGAAGATGGTAATTACGTACCACATCTTTGTTCTGCGGCGTACGCGGATCGTGGCGATAATAAAGCTGTGTTACCTTCTTTTCAACCAAAGACGGATCAGCATTAGCATCTAACATGACAAAACATTGCGAAGAGGAAGTGGTGCCTCCCCAGTTATCGGTGCGAAATTGCCGTTTTAATTGCGCATTCGTCAACGCGGTGCCCCACGAAATAAAATCATGAAAAGTGATATCGGTGTTTCCTTCAAAATCGGCGACAACACCAACTACAGATGTTTTTATGGTGTCATTATAAGCTACGATCTTACCCAACACATCGGGCGCGTTTAGTTTTGGGAAATAAAGTTTAGCCTGCTTTTGCGTCAATACTACCTGGTTAGGTTGGCTAAGGGCTGTGTTCATATTCCCTGCCAGCCACTTGTATTTAAAAAGTCCGAAATATCTCTTGTCCGTAAAAACGATGTTTTCAACAGCCTTAAATTTCGCGTTGCCGGCTGTATTTGGTATCGTCACATCAAAGTCCCACGTGTAATAATGCGTAAGTTTTGCTACTTCCGGAATTTCGGCAGCTATTGCGTCGGGCAACGGCATAGACACCCCTCTGTTGTAGCCTGGGTTGCCCATATAAATAAAATTACTTACCACCCGGTAAATACGATGTCTGTCAGAGTGAAACTTATCAAACGACAAGTCATGCTCAACTATGAGGTAGATTACCAACGCCGCGCTGATGCCTATGCTTAAGCCAAGCACATTTATAAAAGAAAATAGCTTGCGGGCGGCGATATTTCTTAGAGCAACTTTAAAGTAGTTTTTAAGCATGGCAGCTAGGTTTGGTGATTATCAGCAATAATTAAGACATTGATATAAATTACTAATAGTCAGCATTTTGAATTTAGAACAGCTCAAGCATTCGTTCGAAGTCGTTACACAAGTGTTCGGTTTTGATACAGGTTCTGTACTTATGTCATCTCGACGAGGACCGAGGAGAGATCTTCTGCGTTTTATATGTTTAAGGAGATTTCTCACCATTAACAATGGTTCGAAATGACAATTAGATAAAAGGTTCAGCAAATTAAATTCTGTTCGCCCGTAACTTTTTTACGAATTTTAAAATTATCTATTGACATTTTGATTTTTACCTGTAGATTTACCACCGTTACAACAATGAAATACACAGGCGCATATTATTTTGGTTTCTACTTTTACTTTAGCAGTAAAAGCCGGGACTGATATATGCCTAAACAAGACATAAAATAAATCAGAAAAAGTCCCGGCCAAAAAGCCGGGACTTTTTTTATGACATAAAATGGCACAGCAAAAACCACGGGTTGCGATTCAGGGGATCAGGGCATCGTTTCACGAAGAAGCTGCTTTCAAGTTCTTTGGTGAGAAAATCACAACCATCGAATGCAATTCGTTTAAACAAACTTTTGAAAAACTCCAGGCAAAAGAAGCGGACTACGTGGTGATGGCCATTGAGAACAGCATCGCCGGAAGTATTTTGCCTAACTACTCGCTGCTGCTGAGTTACAATTTTCCGGTGGTGGGCGAAGTATATCTGCCTATTCAACTGCATCTGATGGCTTTGCCGGGAGTAAAGTTCGAAGATGTAAAAGTGGTTACATCCCACCCCATCGCCATAAGGCAATGTGTTGATTTCTTTGACGAATTTCCGCATTTAAAGGTTGTCGAAAGCAGCGACACCGCGGCATGCGCCAAGCGCATCCGCGAAGAGCAGCTGACCGATACCGTCGCGATAGCGAACACCCTGGCCGCCAATCTTTACGATCTGGAAATTCTGGAACGACGCATTGAATCGAATAAAAAGAATTTTACGCGTTTTTTGATTCTCACCCATCATGAGAACGCTAAGACAACGGGTGCCAACAAGGCATCGCTATGCTTCCAGGTAAGTAACGAGGTTGGCTCTTTAGCTAAGGTATTGAACATCCTTGCAGAAGAGCAGGTAAACATGAGCAAAATTCAGAGCATGCCGGTTTTGGGCAAGCGTAACGAATACAATTTTTATGTAGACGTAGAATGGGAGGAGCAGTCCAGGTATGACAAAGCCATCCGCCAGATATTAAAGTATACACACAATTTTAACATCCTGGGGGAATATCTCCGCTACGTAGAAGAGTAAGAGACAATAGTCCATAGACCATGGGCGATAAATTATTAAAAGCAAAAAATTAAAATACGAACATTTAAATAACAACTATGGTCCATCGTCTATGGTCCATCGTCTTAAAAAAAAGTATGAAACTCGACCTTAAAATACAGCCTCTTGACAGCTGGATCAAGAAAACCGCCGAGCCTTTATTAATTGCCGGCCCCTGCAGCGCAGAAACTGAAGAACAATTAGTCGCCACCGCGCACCTTTTAGCCAAAACCGGAAAAGTAAGCGCCTTGCGCGCCGGCATCTGGAAACCACGCACCCGCCCCGGCGAGTTTGAAGGTATTGGCAGCATCGGTTTGCAGTGGCTAAAACGCGCTAAAGAAGAAACCGGCCTGCCTACCGCCGTTGAAGTTGCAACCGCTAAGCACGTGGAAGAAGCTTTGGCATCGGGCGTTGATATTCTTTGGGTGGGCGCACGCTCAACTGTTAATCCATTTACTGTACAGGAAATTGCTGATGCCTTGCAAGGTGCAGATGTACCTGTAATGGTAAAAAATCCGGTTAACCCCGATCTTTCATTATGGATCGGCGCCTTGGAGCGCATCAACCGTGCGGGTATTACCAAACTTGCTGCTATCCACCGCGGGTTCTCTTCTTTTGAAAAATCGGCATTCCGTAACGAACCGATGTGGGATTTAGCGATTAATTTGAAAACACACGCGCCTGAGTTGCCTATCATTAATGACCCAAGCCACATTACCGGCAACCGCGACCTGATATCTTATGTTGCACAAAAGGCATTGGATATGGACATGCAAGGTTTAATGATAGAATCGCACATTGACCCTTCTGTGGCCTGGACAGATGCCGCACAGCAGGTAACGCCGGCCGCCTTATCGGAATTGATGAGCCATTTAACGCTGCGTAAACCTGAAATCAAAAGCGCCGACTTTAATGATAAGTTAAGCCAGTTGCGTAACCAGATAGACAAGATAGATGACCTTGTGATCCAGAAACTGGCAGAGCGAATGCAAATTGTTCAGAAGATCGGCGAGTATAAAAAAGACAACAACATCACCATACTTCAGGTGAACCGCTGGGACGAAATTTTGCAAAAACGTACCGCCTATGGCAAAGCCTTAAAATTGGATAGCTCGTTCACAGAGAAACTGCTGGAACTGATTCACAGCGAGTCAATCCGTCGCCAGACAGAAATCATGAACAAAGACGCGGCCGTTGCCGAAAATCTAACCCACGCGTAAACTAGCTGAATGGCACACAATGTTATCATCAGTAAGCCGGACAAAACGGTTAATACCACTATACAACTTACAGGGTCTAAAAGTGAGTGCAACCGTGCACTCGTTATACAAGCCCTAAGTAAAGGCGTTGTAAAAGTTCAGAACATTTCAGACGCGGCGGACACGGTGACACTGGCAGGGATTCTGTCTGAGCCAAAATTTTCAGGATTTCAGAATACCGAGAATGAAAAAGCCCTCCCCTCAGTGGAGGGTTTGGGTGGGGCTTTATCCGAAATTAATGTCGGTCCCGCAGGGACTGCCATGCGCTTTTTGACAGCATACCTTACTTTGCAGCCGGGCGAATTTCTTTTGACAGGCAGCGAACGTATGAAACAGCGCCCTATTGGTATTTTAGTTGACGCTTTGCGCAAACTTGGCGCAAAGATCATCTACGCAGGTGTGGATGGATATCCGCCATTGCAGATATCCGGCGGTTTTGAACAACAGACCAACCGCATCAGTATAAAAGGTGATATCAGCAGCCAGTATATCACTGCGCTACTGTTGATCGCTTCTCAACTGCAACAAGGTTTGCAGCTTGAAATTGAAGGCGAATTAACCTCCCGTCCGTACGTAGAAATGACGCTGAGCATGCTCCAGCAGGCGGGCATTCAACATACCTGGGAAGACAATGTCATCGCGATAGAAAATCAGCCCTTCACGGACGCTAGCATTTGGGTAGAGCCCGACTGGAGCGCCGCGTCATATTGGTATTCCATAGCCGCGCTGAGCGATGAAGCCGAATTATTTTTGCCCGGGTTAGCCTCTTATAGCCTGCAAGGCGACAGTGTATTAACAGAGATAATGGCCAACTTTGGCATCACTTCTCAATTCAAAGATGGTGGCGTTTACCTTAAGAAAAAACCTAAGCCGACAGTAAGAAAGATTTTCGACCTCAAATCTTGCCCGGATTTGGCACAGACCATTATTGTTGTGTGTGCGGCTTTAGGCCATGAGGCCACTTTTACCGGCTTAGAGACTTTAAAGATCAAAGAGACCGACCGCATTGCAGCCTTACAAAACGAGCTTGGCAAAATGGGCGTTAAGCTGATTGAGAAAGGCCAGGTGTATAAACTGGACCTGAGCGAAAAATTCATTCCTCAAAAGATTGCTGTCAAAACTTACGAAGACCACCGCATGGCTATGGCCTTTGCACCCCTAGCTTGCATCATTCCGCAGGTAGAGATCGAGGACTACAGGGTAGTAGAAAAATCATATCCGGCTTTCTATAATGATCTTGAAAAAGCGGGGTTTGCTATCCAAGAAGTCTAAAACTACCTTGTCATGCCGATCGATAGCTATCGGGACGGCATGACCTTTTATGATTTATCTTAATTTCTAGTTACCTTACGGGGATTAATGCCGCCCTTATACCAATTGACGGGCGGCTGTTACACCCTAAATTATGAGTACAATTATTGAGAAGCCCCGCATAAGTTTTTGGCAGATATGGAACATGAGTTTCGGTTTTTTGGGCATACAGTTTGGGTTTGCCTTGCAAAATGGTAATGCCAGCCGCATACTGCAAAAATATGGCGCAGATGTAGAACACCTTTCGTGGTTTTGGCTGGCAGCGCCCATTACAGGAATGATCGTACAGCCGATAATTGGCCATTATAGCGACCGTACCTGGAACCGACTTGGCCGTCGCCGCCCTTACTTTTTAACCGGCGCGATATTATCAGCCTTGGCTTTATTCCTGATGCCTAATTCGGCGGCTATCGCCAGCGTAGGCCCTGTTATCATTATTGGCGCTGGTATGCTTATGATAATGGATGCTTCGTTTAATGTGGCTATGGAGCCATTCCGCGCTTTAGTTGCAGATAACCTGCCCGATAGTCAGCGAAGCACCGGCTTTTCTGTTCAGACTTTTCTGATAGGTTTTGGCGCGGTGCTGGGATCATGGCTGCCCTACATTTTCGCAAACTGGTTTCACCTGGGTGCGACAGCATCTAACGGCCAGGTAGAAGATAATGTTAAATATTCGTTTTATGTAGGTGGTACGGTATTATTGCTTAGCGTGCTATGGACCGTTATCCGCACCAAAGAATACTCCCCTGCCGAGTATGCCAAATTTCATCCGGCAGAAAACACAGAAGGACATCAAAGCGGCATTGCTGAGATCATTGGTGACCTGCGCCGCATGCCGGCAACTATGAAACAATTAGGCCTGGTACAGTTCTTTTCGTGGTTTGCACTATTTTCAATGTGGGTATTTACTACGCCCGCAATCGCTTCGCATGTTTACGGCGTGCCGACGGGTGATGTTTCGTCAGCGAAATATAACGAGGCCGCCAATTGGGTGGGCATTTTGTTTGGTGTATATAATGGTGTATCAGCCATTTACGCATTAATGCTGCCGTCTATTGCCCGCGCAACCAGCCGTAAAAAAGCACACGCCTTTTCATTAGTGATGGGCGGCCTGGGTTTGCTTTCTATTTACCTGATTAAGGATCCACATTGGCTCATACTTTCCATGGTAGGTATTGGTTTGGCATGGGGAAGTATTTTGGCATTGCCCTACGCTATTTTATCGGGATCTATTCCTGCGAAAAAAATGGGTGTATACATGGGCATATTCAACTTCTTTATCACCTTTCCGCAGATAGTGAACGGGCTGTTCGGTGGGCCAATAGTAAAATATTTTTATCACGGCCAGTCGGTGTATGCCATTGTTCTGGCAGGCTTTTTTATGCTTTGCGCGGCAGTGTCTGTAATGTTTGTTCAGGACAACAGGGACATCAGTGTTAAAAAGGCGTTAGAATAATTCTTGTTGAAATCTTACTGGCTTGATTTTTGGCGATTATCAATATATTGGCAATCCAATTGCTTTAAATTATTAGATAAACTCTCCAAATAGCGCTTGATGGACGATAATATACTTGATCCGGAACTTACCGATAATCATGATGTAGAAGTTGATGAGGAATTTCATCATCTCAACAATCCCGTTCTGGGGATAAAACCGATCGAAAAAAAATACCTCGGCACCGTAACCGAAGTGGTGCAGGATAAAAATAAATTCTTTTTTAGCGATAACGACGCGCGTGTAGAGGTTACCGTTGTAAGTGACGAGATCATCCGCGTGAGGCTTGCGCCGCATGGTGTTTTTTTGGACGAGTTTTCTTATGCCGTGCCCGAGTTAAAGGTCACCGCTTCTGTGTTTTCGCTTCATGAAGACGAAAATGAATACCGGGTCTCGACAAACACGGTAAACTGCCATATCAACAAGCAGGATTTTCTGATCCATTTTTCTGACAGCCAGGAGCATGTAACAAGTAGTGATGCTGTGCCTATGCATTGGGAAGAAAACACCCAGTTTGGGGGCTATTATGTTTTTGGTACAAAGGTTTGCCATCAGGATGAAGCATTCTATGGCCTCGGCGACAAAGCCTCAAACTTAAATTTGCGCGGCCGCCGTTTTCGGAACTGGAATACAGATGCCTATTCGTTTGCCTGGAACCAGGATCCGCTATATCGCACTATCCCGTTTTATATCAGTTTAAATGAAGGTATCGCTCACGGTATTTTCGTTGACAATACTTTTCGCTCGACGTTCGATTTTGCTGCAGAGGATTTTACAAAAACCAGTTTCTGGGCCGATGGCGGTGAGCTCCAATATTATTACATCCACGGTCCGCATATGATGGACGTGGTAAAACGCTACCACTCGTTGACCGGCACGCACCCCATGCCCCCGCTTTGGGCGTTAGGGTATCACCAGTGCCGCTGGAGTTATTACCCCGAAAGCAAAGTACGCAGCGTTACCAGAGGTTTCCGCGACAATAAGATCCCTTGTGATGGTATTTACCTGGACATAGATTACATGGACGGCTATCGCTGCTTTACCTGGAACCGCAAATACTTCCCCGATCCAAAGAA
The DNA here is from genome assembly GCF_009754905.2 of Mucilaginibacter ginkgonis. Taxonomy (NCBI): domain Bacteria; kingdom Pseudomonadati; phylum Bacteroidota; class Sphingobacteriia; order Sphingobacteriales; family Sphingobacteriaceae; genus Mucilaginibacter; species Mucilaginibacter ginkgonis. The sequence goes on from NZ_CP066775.1 coordinate 1,823,336, forward strand.
AATGATCAAAGAATTGGCGGCAGACGGTTTTAAAACGGTGATAATTATAGATCCCGGTATACGTGTCGATGACAACTACGCGGTGTTCAGGGAAGGAAAAGAGAAGAAATATTTTTGCCGCCGATGTGACGATTACTTTATGGAGGGCCACGTATGGCCGGGCCGCTGCCAGTTCCCCGATTTTACCAACCCTGAGGTGCGTAGATGGTGGGGCGATCTATTCGATGAGTTGGTTGAAGCCGGCGTTGCGGGCGTATGGAACGACATGAATGAGCCTGCCGTATTTGGCGCAGGTACTTTCCCTGATGATGTACGCCACCAGTATGATGGCTATCGCGGCTCTCACCGCAAGGCGCACAATGTATATGGCATGCAAATGGTGCGCGCCACTTATGAAGGGCTGCGCAAACAAATGAAAAACAAGCGCCCGTTCACTATAACACGCGCGGGCTATTCGGGCGTGCAGCGTTATGCTTCTGTCTGGACGGGTGATAATGTTGCCTCATGGGAACATTTACACCTTGGACATATACAGTTGCAACGCCTGTCAATGTCGGGCATACCTTTTTGCGGTACGGACATCGGCGGATTTAGCGGCGAACCTGATGGAGAGTTGTTTACCCGCTGGATACAGTTAGGTACGTTCTCGCCTTTTATGCGCGCCCACTCGGCAGGCGACACTAAGGAACGCGAACCGTGGAGTTTTGGCGAGCCGTACACCGCTATAAACCGCAAGTTTATAGAATTGCGGTACAGATTGCTGCCTTACCTGTATTCGACGTTTTGGGAACATCACCGGTATGGTTTCCCAATTCTGCGTCCTGTTGTCTTACAGGAGCAAGATGTTTTGAATAACCAGGCCCGTCAGGACGAATTTACTTACGGTGATAAGATCCTGATCTGCCCGGTACTTGAGCCGGGACAAACGCAGCGCATAGTTTACCTGCCAAAAGGCAAATGGTACAACTTCTGGGACAAGAAGTTAATTGAGGGCGGCAACGAGATCACTGTTCCTACCCCACTGGAAACTATACCGATGTTTATTAAAGCAGGCAGCGTTATTCCGGAGTATCCCGTACAACAATACGTTGGTGAAAAAGAAATCACAGAGGTTAAGATCAATATCTACTATAGTGATTATGAAGTGAATTCATTCTTTTTTGAAGACTATGGCGAAACATTTGCTTACGAGCAGGATATCTACTCAGAAAAGAAATTTATTGTTAATGGTGATGCAGCGTCGCTAACCATTGAGCAGTCGATGGAAGGCTTATACACTCCCCGTTACGAAAATTACGCGTTTAACATAGTTGGACTGCCGTTTAAACCTGCAAAGGTGATTATAGATGGTAAAATGTTAACAGACTTCGATCAGTCCGGCGACGCCTCATTTAAGTTCATTTTTACCAAGAACTTTAAAAAGGCGGAGATTTTGAAATAGCGATAAAATCTTTCATAACAGAGGCCTTAAGTTTAAGGCCTTTGTTATTTAGTGTTCAGATAATTGGCTAAAATTTCGTTCAACCTCTTTACCGCATCTACTTTTTTGATTGTTGACTTTTCTGATTTGCTAAATATTGTCATCAATAGAACTTCGATTCCATCACTGGATTTTGTTAGGTGATAGTACATTACCCTAAATCCTCCGCTTTTACCTCTGCCAATACTTTCACCCGTGAGTCTAATCTTATAAATTCCTTTTCCATAGGACTCACCTAAGTAAGGATTACCGGTTAGCTGCAGGATCAAATCATCGATGGAAGGCCGTAAACCGGGATATTTTTTGGCTAACGGCTTTACGTTTTTAATAAAACTTGGAGAAACGAAGACTTGATTACTCATCCCACAATTTAGATGCAGGCACTTTATTTATTTTTCCATCTTTTATTAGCAATGCTTCCTTGTAACTTTTACTGATAATTTCAAGTTCTTCGTCACTTATGTCATCATCCGATGATACAGCAATGTGGCCGCCAATTTTTTTGACAATTTTAGATATATCAGATATAGCATTTGAGCTATCGTCCGGAATGTTTATTGTTAACGTTGTCATACCCTTAAATTACTATATCAAATATATGAAAAGATACGCTCAAACTGCCGTCGATGCAACATAGCATAAACAGATAGTGATTTGCTTTATCTATATTAGCCATTGCCTGCCAAACAAGCTGTTTTAATTTATGTTGAATTAAAAAGGCTCTAGCAGGCCCTAACGCTACACCAATGGCAAAAAAAACTGAGAAGACTGAACCAAAGTCAGAACCAAAATCCGTTAAAGCGACTATAAATAAACCGGCAATAAAAGCGCCTAAAGATGAATCATCTCAAGAGGTGGTTATGCCTAAAAGATTTGGAAAATCAAAAACAGATGTCGCTGCCTCAGTAACAACATTTCCGGCAGCGAAACCATATGGTACGGGCCAGTACAGTCGCTTTACAGAGTTCGATATACATCTTTTCAAATCGGGCAAACATTATAAGCTGTATGAAAAGATGGGTTCACATGTGGTTGAGCATAATGGTGTCATTGGAACTTACTTCGCAGTTTGGGCGCCAAACGCGCGTTATATTTCCGTGATCGGAAATTTTAACGGATGGAACAAGGGATCTACCCCTATCTATCCGCGATGGGATAGTTCCGGCATTTGGGAGGGTTTTGTGCCTCATATCGGTAACGGTGAGGTGTATAAATATTTCATCAACTCCAATACAGGCGAAGATTTGGAGAAGGCCGACCCTTTTGCCTTGCAGTGGGAAGTGCCGCCAAGCACTGCCAGTATCGTGACTGATACCTACTATGAATGGAAAGACGCCCAATGGATGGGCTATCGCCATGAAAAGAACGCGCTGAACAAGCCGTACTCTGTTTATGAGGTACATCTTGGATCTTGGGCGCGCGGTATGGAAAGCCCGGATCAACTATTAAATTACCGCCAGGTGGCAAATAAACTGGTGCCGTATGTTCAGGAAATGGGCTTTACACACGTAGAGTTTATGCCGCTAATGGAGCATCCTTATTACCCAAGCTGGGGTTACCAACTGACCGGATATTTCGCAGCGTCTTCACGCTACGGGTCGCCGCAGGATATGATGTACCTTGTAGAAAAGCTGCATGAAGCTGGTATAGGTGTTATACTGGACTGGGTGCCATCGCACTTCCCGGGAGATAAGCATGGTCTGTATCGTTTCGACGGTACTTCGCTTTATGAGCATGAAGACCCACGCAAAGGATTTCACCCCGACTGGAAATCATACATATTCAATTATGGCCGTAATGAAGTGCGCTCTTTCCTCATCAGTAACGCGCTTTTTTGGTTGGACAGATACCACATAGACGGCTTGCGTGTGGACGCTGTAGCCTCGATGCTTTACCTCGACTATTCGCGCAACCACGGCGAGTGGGAGCCGAATTATCTGGGCGGTAATGAAAACCTCGAGGCTATATCGTTCCTCAAGGAATTTAACGCCGCGGTTTATAAAGAATTCCCTGATACGCAAACCATCGCCGAAGAATCTACTTCATTTTCGGGCGTTAGCCGACCAGTGTTTTCGGGCGGACTTGGCTTTGGCATGAAGTGGATGATGGGCTGGATGCACGATACGATCAAATATTTTGGCGAAGACCCGATCAATCGTAAGTACCATCACAACGTAATAACCTTTAGCCTTATTTATGCTTTTACTGAGAATTTCATGCTCCCGTTCTCGCATGATGAGGTAGTGTATGGCAAAGGCAGTATGCTGGGAAAAATGCCGGGCGACGACTGGCAGCGCTTTGCAAACCTGCGCCTGTTATATGGTTACATGTTTACGCACCCGGGTACTAAGCTCCTATTCATGGGCAGCGAGTTTGGCCAGAGTGCCGAGTGGGATTTTCAAAAATCGCTGGACTGGCACTTGCTCCAATACGACAGTCATAACGGCATTAAAGAAACGGTTAAAGGACTTAACCATTTGTATAAAACTGAGCCCGCTCTGTACGAGAAAGAATTTGAAGAAGCCGGTTTTGAATGGCTGGATGGTGGCAATGCCGCGGATTCTTTAGTGGCTTACATTCGCAAAGGAAATGATCCCAAAGATAACCTGGTCGTAGTATTAAACATGACACCTGTTGTACGTGAGAACTATAATATTGGTGTGCCGGCTCCGGGAACCTGGAAAGAGATCTTTAACACCGACAAAAAAGACTTTTGGGGAACGGGAGTACAAAACACGACTGTCGAATCAAAGGAAGAGTTTTGGCATGGTAAGGACAACTGCATAAACATCACCGTTGCGCCGCTGGCAGCCATGGTATTTAAACGAGAGGGATGATCAACAAAAGATATTTTTACCTGTACCTGCTTTTCGGGATTGTGGCATTGGCATTAATCGTTATCAATTTAATAATGTTTTACCCGGTGGTCAAAACATCATCCCTGATCATTGAAGCTTTAATGGCTGCCCTTTTCTTCTACCTGGCTTATAAAACTTACCACGAAAAGAAGGATAAAGAATTGATGTAGCGGAATATCCTCAACGCTCTGTTCAGTTGGTTTCCGGTTCGGCAGCATCTTGTCACACTGTCAAATCAATGGCGCAGAGGTGTTTCAAGGACGGTTTTGGCCACAGTACTGACAAAGTAGTGCTTGTAGGTAAACGCCGTAACGGGATTGCTAATCAGCTAAGAGCATAACAACGTCACATACCTAAAAGTATGGAACAGCTGTTTCACCTGTTTCAAGTGAAACAGTGAAACACTAATGGATAGATGGTGCGCTGGAAACCCGGCTTACTTCTTCTTCATGACCAGCTTGATAGCGACAGAGTCGCCCACTACCCTGCCGTATTTATTTGATACCTTGCACGAATTCATAAAGTGAATACCACCGTAAAAGCGGGCCATTACATTTTCGTTCGCCGCGTCACGGAAAGATTTATACGAGCGGCTTTTAATCCCAAACTCCTGTTCTGATGTGTCTTTGTAAGCAATATTATCGCCTAAGGCGCTGGTTAATGCCTCGGCAGCGGCAGCAGAAATGGTGCAGTGCCCGCAAGTGTATTCCGGGAAAGGCGGAGTCTGCAAATGCGGGCGCCAGTCGGCGTCGATATATTTATCGATAACGGTTTCGGGCCGTGCCGTTTTGTAGATGTATTTTGCCGCCCATGATTCTATAAAGCCGTCGAATAACGCGATTGCCGTCTTGGCATATGCCGCGACAGTGGTATTAAAATCAGCCTTTACATTTTTAGCACCAATACCTACAATACTTAACCAATGCCCCGGCGGCGAAAATTTTTTGGTGATAAACATCACATGTCCGGATACATTCAGTTTCTGCGGATTATCGTCCCAAAAATCAGCAATGTGCGTTTGCTCGGCATTCAAACTATCAACAGCATTCTTACTACGCATCACATCCAGAAAGTATGGGCTGCTTTTGTTAGTAACATCAAACTTTGGAGGCGGCGGCACGCTGTACTCCTTTGCATCGTGCATTACCATAGTGCGTATTTCGCCCCAATGCGGTTCAACCGCTTCCGCATACATGGGAGGTGTTGGCACCCATCGTCCTAACGAGTCATTAATAGAAAACTTAGATGCACTGCGCGTTTTAAGGTAATTGTCGCCTTTGCTCCAGGCTAAAATGCTTTTCGCTACTGCCTTCGCGTAAATCTCAGAGCCGCTGATCATCTGGTCAGGCATGTGGTGAGTGGCAGCCAGAGTGTGCAGGCTGTCGGTGTAGTATTTCAAACTTCCTTCGGGAAAAGTTACGGCCTCGCCTACTTCGCAAAACGCCAGCAAAGCAGCGTAAGCATAATCTATCTGCTGATCTTTCTCGGGTTTAGGCACCGCCTTTAATCCATTAAGCTGATTAGCCAGTGATTGGTAATGTTTGGGATCGCCTGCGGCGATTACTTCGTATCCGGCTATAGTAGCGTAAGCGTAATTCCTTGAAGCAACCACCGGCGTAAAGTTATTGCCCATGACAACACTGTTTAACTCATGCACGGTGCGGCTGTACAATGCAGGGTCATGAAATATTTTGACGTAGTCGGGTCTGGAACATGATGATAAGGCAAGAACAGTAATGCCTGCAATCATCAGCGATAAGCTGGATGAGCTAAGTCTCTTTATCATTTCGAAACTGTGTAAGTTTTTTTAGCAAGGCCCACACCCGTTATGGTCAGCGACGTCCAGTTCGGCGGCAGGCTGGTTTTGATTTGCGTGATGCCTTGTGGTGTAATGTCCAAACCGCCAAAACCCATCAGCACACTTTGTACAATACCGCCCGCACCGGTAGCAAAGTATGGATTAGTGCCGCCCTTGGTCTCCGCTATAACACGGAATGGTGGGTTCAGGTTAGGGATATATGCGTCTTTAAACCAATGGTAAGCTTTTGTCCCATCGCCTAAACGGGCGTACAGCAACGTAAATATACCTTGTGTCATGGCTGGCGTTCCTTCGTTGGGCACACGGGTTTCATAATACTCCAAATCTTTTTTTATTTGTACAGGATCGGTTATGCTCTTCAGCGGAAAGGCCAAAAGGTTTACATCGGCTTGCTTAATGCCCTCGCCTTTGTATGAATCAAACTCGCGGGTGACGCCATTAGGCAGTTTGCTAATTGGAATGTTCATGGCCACGTTTTTCCAGTCGGCATCTGCAGCGATGCCTAAAATACTTGCAGCCTCTGACGCTGCATTCAGGTTAGCTATGGCAGCCGCATTGGTAAAAGCGTCGTTATTGACATTTTCGGCCCACTCATCAGAAGCTACCACATCTTTAATATCGTAGTGTCCTGCGCCGTTACGTTCGACCCGGCTGGCCCAGAAGTCTGCTGTCGCAGAAAGTATAGGCCAGCCCTTTTCGCGCAGCCAATCTTTATCCTGTGTAACACAATAGTATTGCCATGCAGCTAAACCTACGCATGCAGTAATATGGTGTTCAAATGGCCCGCTTAGTGCCCATACAGGGGTCTCTTCTACACCTGTATCTGCGCTCTCCCAAGGGAACATCGCCCCCTTATATCCGTGGGCAAAGGCGTTTTGCTTAGCCATCGCTAAACGTTGGTAGCGGTATTCCACCATAGACTTGGCAATTTCCGGGTGCAGCACCAAAACAGCTGGATACATCCACAGATCGGCGTCCCAAAAAACGTGTCCGTTGTAGCCTAAGCCCGATAAACCCATAGGAGACGGTGAATAAGCCGTACCTGCACGCGAGAAAGAATACAGATGGTATAACATACTGTGAATATCCTGTTGAGCTTGCGCGTCGCCTTCAATGTTAATATCGCTTTTCCAAAGCTCGGCCCAGGCCTGCGCGTGCTGCGTGATCAACCTTTGTTTACCTTCCAGTTTTGCGAACATAGTTAAACGCTCTGCCTGGTTTAATGGGTCGGCATCATGCGCAGAAGTAATAGATGAACCGGCTATGCCATAGTTATATGTTTCGCCGGGGCTAATGCTGCGGGTAAATTTCATCAGGTGCATGTTATTGTCCCACATCTCGTGTATCACACGCGGTTCTTTGCCATGCTGCTCATTGAATAGAAAAGTGTTAGACGCGCAGAGCTGCAACTTGCCTGTAGGGCTTTTAGCCGTTGAGGTCAGCAAACTGATGGTTGCGTGCGGCCTGTCTATTTCATTATAATAGTTCTGCACATCTTTTAAGGCATCCGGCGCCTCCATAACGCTGGCAGCAGTGACTGTTATCGCCTTCTTAGCAGTAACAGAAACGTCCATCAGAACGGTAAAAGGTAATTGGCGCAAAGAGTAGTAAGTATATTTAATGCTGGCGTCTGTTCCATAGTCGAACGTGGTGGTGAAAGCGGCGGTGTGCATATCAAGCTCTTGCTTAAAGTTGCTGATGTTTCTAGCATCAACACGCTTGCCATTGATCTCCAGATAGCTATTCAACAGGTTGAAGCTGTTTAAGAAGTTACTTACCCTGCCGCGGCCATACAGGTCATAGGCTCCCGCAAGTACCACATTTTTAACCTTGAATGGCTCAGGCGACGACACGATACCTATCATGCCGTTGGCCACGGTAATCCCGTAATAATTCGCCGGATCTATTTTATCGGCTTTAATCTGCCAGGCATCTTGCGCTTTAAGGGTTGTTGAACTAACCGCGAAGAGCGCAAATAAGTAAAATATCTTTTTCATATTGTTCTAAACGCGCTATGCGTTGCGAGGCTCAACATAGCACGCTTTTATTTTAAACTTTAGTTTTTAAATCTATAAAACCTTATGGGTTTATTGTTCAACGCAACGGCATAAATATCACCATTTGCGGTACGGACGCGTTTAATATCCCGCACCTCGCCTTTCAGCATCAGGTTGTAATTGGCTAATGAAAATGCTTTAAAATTACCATTTTTTTCTACGGACAGTATATCTCCAAAATCCGCGTCATAACGGCCTTCATACGGTAACACTCCGCCGAAATTGCCACCGGCAAAAAGTTGTTTACCTGCCATTGCAAAACCAAATAATGGTGATACCTGCGCCTGCGGCGGAAACGCTTTGAATACAAATTTGCCGCGACCCTTGTTGTAAAACACGCCCGATGCAAACGACGTAACTTTCATCATTTTGTTGACATCCAGCGAATCGCCAAAAAGTTCCTGAACCGTTTTGCCGGCAAAATCATGATAGTATAAATATTTCTTTTTAATCAGCGGTACTTGCTTTTCTATTTCACCTTTGCCAAGAAAAGTAAAATCTTTGCCGTTTACACTGTAAGTGACTATTGGGTCTACGGTACCATTTTTGTCAAGATCAGACAGATACAATTTAACAGGATCAGCGGTAGTTGGCCTCAGTTTTGAATTAAGGCCGTAATTGCCTGCTATGATATCCATTTTGCCGTCGCCGTCAACGTCGGCAGATATTACACGCTGCCACCATCCCGAAAGTTGTTCCATTTGCGCATCTTTCAAAGACACAAAATGTCCTTGTTTATTAAGAAGTATTTTGACCGGCATCCACTCCCCCGCTACAATTAGATCTGGCCAGCCGTCGTTGTTGATATCTGCAAACGATGCGCTGCGCAACATGCCTGCGTATTTCAAATCGTTACTGATTGCAGCCTTTGTGTAATTCCCTTTACCATCATTTAATAACAGGTAGTTTTCGGGTACCGGACCGTAATGATGCGCATCCGGTGCGCCGCCTATAAATATATCCGAATAACCATCATGGTTAACATCAGCGACTGCTACAGCCGATTTGTTTTTTAAAATTGATGGAATGGTCGCGGATTTTTTAAAATTTCCTTTTCCGTCGTTAAGATATAACCGGTCTGCTAATTGCGGAGCACCGTCAGCATATTCATTCCCACCCGATGCAACGAACACGTCGGGGTGACCATCATGATTCGCATCAAGGAAGATGGCATCAACATCTTCGCTCGCCGCATCCTCAATAAAGGCAGGTTGAATTGACGCTTTAAAGCCGCCGTTTTTTTCTTGTATAAACAGTGCATCAGGCTGGTCTTTGGCACCGCATGCGTAAATATCATCAAGGCCATCGCCATTAATATCGGCTACCGCAAGCCGAGGCCCTTCTGCAGAAAGCATATGCGGAATCAATGGCTGCATATTAAAATCCACAAACTGATCTTCTTTATGCTGCCAATTTATACGCTGCGCCGCTGTTACATCTTCAATGGGCGATTGCGCAGGTTTGAAAAATTTATCTTGTTCGAAATGACCCGACGCATTTGCCTGATTTATTTTGAGCGTTTGACCGGATTTAACTTGTTTAATTACCTGATAGGATCCGTTGGGCCAAATGATCAACAAACTATCTATGGTTTTCGCAGTACCTAAGCCGAAATGGAGCTTAGGCGCCACTGACGATTCAAAACCGCGTGTTAGCATCAATTGCTGATACTGAATTTTACCCTTGTTAAAGACATATGCCTTTGCACCAATGCCAAAACGGTTGTCATGTGTACCGGTAAATGTTAAAGCAAGGTAATTACTGCTGCTCCCGTTGTGTTTATATATTGAGGCTTCACTGTTGACATTATTGGTGATTAAATCAAGATGACCGGTATTGTTAAGGTCGGCATATACCGCACCATTGGAAAGCACCGAATTGCTCATTCCCCACACCATGCTTTTATCTATAAATTTCTCAGAAGGTGTTCCCTTAAAAATGTAGGGATGAGTGTTTCCAACAGGCATCTTATCTAATGTTGTGCTGTCAGACTGGTCGCTGCTCATCAATTGTCTTTGTATAGCAAAGTCAGATACAAAACTGATGTAGTCCATATCTGTAGGGCGCCGTTTGATACCGTTTGCAAAAAATAAATCCTTTGTACAATCATTATCAAAATCGGCAAATAAGGGGCTCCAGGTCCAGTCTGTGGCAGATACGCCGTTCATCAAACCTTGCTCGCTAAAAGCATTGCCGTTACCCATGTTGCGCTGTAACGCGTTGCGCGAGTACTGGTACTGGAAGCCGCTTTTAACTATTTTGTACTGATATTGGTCATAAGATTCGTCGCCGCCATATGTTTTTAGAATATTTTCTTCGCCGGGAAGCATATCTGCAGTCACGACATCTAACTGGCCATCGTTGTTATAATCGGCCACATCATTGCCCATGCTAAAGCGGCTATAATGGTTGAAATGCTGCGCCCCGGCTTCTGTAAAAGTTCCGTTGTGGTTATTAATGTAGTAATAATCGTTCTCGTGAAAGTCATTGCCAATGTAGATATCTTCCCAGCCGTCATTGTTTAAATCGGCAACAGCTACACCTAAACCATATCCTAAGGCGCTGCTGTAAATGCCGGCCTTCGCGGTAACATCTTCAAAATGGCCCCCTGTATTTAAATAAAGTTTGCTGCCTGCAAGCGGGCTTACCTTTTTGCGTAAGGTGGTATCACCAAACGTCTCAACCGAATGGTTTGATTGATTAAGTAAATAGCAATCAAGCAAGCCGTCGTGATTATAGTCGAAAAATGCGGCCTGTGTGCTATATCCCGAAAAATCTAGACCATACTGTGCCGCGCTTTCTGTAAAGGTGCCGTCGTGGTTATTGATGTACAACTGGTTATATCCTTTAAGGTCTAACTTACCTGCAACTGCGCAAACATAAATATCCAGGTAACCGTCGTTATTAACGTCGGCCATGGTAACGCCTGTGCTCCAATCCGCATTTCCGGCCACACCCGCCTTTACTGTAATGTCTTCAAATTTGTAATTACCCTTGTTGAGATACAATTTGTTACCGCCCTTTTGATTAGCAGTAAAGAAAAGGTCAGGCAAACCGTCATTATTGATATCGCCGACAGCAACGCCGCCTCCGTTATAGTAATACAAATATTTTAAAATGCCAGGCTTATCCCTGTCATTTAAGTGGTTAACAAAATGAATGTTAGTTTGCGATGATAGCAGCAACGTGAATAGAGGCGTTTCTGAAGGTTGGCTACCGCAGCCGGCAAACGCAATTGCAGCTAGAATAATTGCCGCTAAGAAGTGTTTTTTTATCACAACAAATGTGTCGGCAAAAATAATGGTCATTAACTAATTGCTGCGTTAGCGTTTATAATTTCGAGGGCATAATGGCATAGGCCAAGCTCTTAGAGAGATGTTAAAATTAACAATTTAACTTCATTATTGCGAAGATTAAACGTGCTATTAATCTTTGATTTTATAGTTTGAAACGCCGCAAACGCATTTTTATGTATTTTTGCAGCCTGATTTTTTTTTAATGAAAAAGGTTTTATTGATTATCATATTTCTTGTGGCCGTGGCTGTATTGTTTATCATTCCGGTAAATCGCACAGAAACTATGCCTATCAACGTGCCATTTTTCAAGGCGTACAAACAACTGTTGTTACCCCGTAAGTGGGCCGAATGGCACCCGGAAATAAAAACAGACTTTACTACCGATTCAAACAAAGTATCTTTTATTACTAAACCCGACGGATACAGTGTAAATACACCAAATACATCGATAGAAGTTCACGAAACGGCGAGCAGTTTTGCGATAAAACAGCAAGGCATAAGCGGTGATCATGCATATGTGATAACTGTTGCACCAGGTAAAACCGTTAATGAAACAGAACTTATAGTAGCAGAACATATCAGCATTGCGGGATACCTGGTGGGATATTTTTCCAAAAACCCCTTTCAATACTCGGGCGCAGCTCAGTTCAAGAATTTTTTAGAAAATGACGACCTGTTTTACGGTTACCATATTTACCGTACAACTGTCCCATCGCCGGATCTGCTGGTGATTAGAAAACGTGTGGCTAAAACCAATGAGTTTCTTGCGGCGGATTCCTCTTTCAACGAATTGAAGTCATTCGCGTTGATTACTGGAGTAACAAAAGTGGCACCCGTTATTGCACAATTCATTCCGGTAGGTACAGACTCTATGATGGTGAATGTTGGCATCTATATCAACAAACCACTACAAAATTCAGGGCACATCTTATATTCCAAAATGATCAAAGACGGGCCGTTGTTTGCAGCAGATTATAGCGGATCTTTTGAAAAAAGGCTGCAAGCCCACGAAGCGCTGAAAAAATATTTTGCCGATCACGCGATGGAAATCCCGGTGTTGCCATTCGAAAGTTATCTTGACGACAAACTCCCGTCAAGCAGCAACAGCCCGGTTAAGATCAGGATCAATTACACCACCTTTAGTAATTAATTACTAATTACTGCCGAATATTTGAAGGCTATCATTGTTTCGTGCAATGATAATCTGCTTACCTTTTTTAGTGCTAATGGTTTTGATGTCCCTTATCTCACCTGTTATAGACATGCCACTTTGAGCCGGGGTCATATAGTTAAAACCTTTATTCTTAGTCCCCAAAAAAGTGACACCATAGCTGGCATCGTACCGACCAACTTCGGGTTTTAAGCCAAAGAAGTTGCCGCCCATGAAAAGGTCATTTATTCCATCTTTGTTCACGTCGGTTTGTAGAATGCTAAACACTTCTGACAACTGCGCCATTACAGGCAAAGCCTGCATCGTAAACTGCCCCTTCCCCTTATTGATGAATGCACAAGTTTGCGTCTGCGTAACGGTAAGTAATTTTGCCTTCGCCAATTCCTCGGCGGTGAACACATCTTCTATGCTCTTGCCCGCATAAGCGTCATATCTCAAAATCTTCTTTTTTAGATAAGGGAGCTGTTTAATCAGATCATCGTGCAGGTTAAACGGATATGCTTTTCCATCCGTTTTATAATAAACAGGAATACATTCCACCTGTCCGTTATTGTCAAAATCTGATACATATAATTTAGCCGGATGTATTGCATCTGCCTGGATCTTAGAGTTCAAGCCCCTGTTGCCTGCGACAAGATCGGGTTTGCCATCAGCATTTACGTCAGCCACGGTAAGACAATTCCACCAGCCGCTTGAGTTATTTACCTCAGTTGCCTTTACCAGTTTATCACCTTGATACTTGAAAATTGTAAGCGGCATCCAATCGCCGACAATGGCTAATGAAAATTGCCCATTTCCATCAATATCTATCCATTGGGCATCCGTCACCATCCCTAAGTTTTGCAGTTGCGACCCAACTGATGTACTAACATCTGTAAAGTTGCCATGACCATCATTGTGCAGCAATTTGCTCGATGCCGGCATACCGTAAGCTCCCGGTGTGCTGCGCCCGCCAATAAAAACATCGCCGGTTTTATCATTGACACGAACGCAAGATGCATTCATGCTGATTAGCGGCCAGCCGCTAAACTTACGGGTAAAGTTGCCTTTGCCATCATTAATATACAAGCGGCTTAATTTACTTATCGCATCACCCTGACTTTGGTTTCCACCCGATACAACTACCAAGTCCATGTCGCCGTCGTGGTCGGCGTCAAAAAATTGCGCGCCAATATCTTCGCAAATCCTGTCCTGCTCAAAGGCAGCGATCTTTTTTTGGATGAATCTGCCGTCTGGCTGTTGAATAAAAAGCTTAGCAGTATCCCCTGTGGCACCGCCCACGAAAAAGTCATCCAGTTTATCTCCGTTCACGTCTGCAACGGCAAGTTTTGGACCCTCGGTCGACAGCATTTTAGGTATGAGCCGCTGCTCGTCGAAATCTTTGTAGTCGTTCTCTTTGTGAAAGATATCACCGCTTATTTGCTGTTTGGTGACGTTATTATACAGTGGTTTTTGTGGCTTGGTATATGGTCTAAACTTGCCGTTCGCTTCTGACTGTTTTAAAACCAGTTTAGTGTTAGGCTTTACATTTTTAAGCAACTGCATTTTAAAATCCGTCCAAACCACTTTAACGCTGTCGATATTTTTAGCATTGCCTACACCAAAGTTCATTACCGGGTCAGAACTGCTCTCAAAACCGCGGGTGGGCATTTGCTCAATCAATTGCGCGTTGCCGTTTACATACACTGTAACTTTTGCGCCTACACCAAAAGTGTTTAAACCGCTACCTTTTAGCTCAACCTTCAAATAGTTTTTATGAGAACGCTCGGTGGTCATGTTGCGGTACACAAAGGCTTCCATGTTCTCATTGTTTACCACAAGATCAATGTCGCCGTCGCCGTCCAGGTCGCCATAGGCGGCGCCATTGCTGTATGCCGGCCTGAAGAAGCCTAGCTTTTCACTTTCGTTTTTAAATGTTAAATTTTTCTGGTTGATAAAGCCGTAACTTGGGATAGGCGTTTTGGGCATTAGGTCAAGCAATTTTTTGGGCTTGAAGCCATCGTGCTGCACCTCGTTCATTACTTCGGTACTGCTGAAATAAGTCAAAAAATCCTGATTGGTGAGATCACGGCTTATCCCGTTATTTACGAAAAGGTCTTTCCAGCCGTCGTTATTAAAGTCAAAGCTTAAGGCACCCCAACTCCAGTCTGTGGCGTTGATGCCAGATAGGTTAGCGATCTCGCTAAACGTGCCATCGCCATTGTTTAGTTGCAAGCAATTTGTAGTAAACTGATGATGAAAAGTATTTTTTAGTTTAGCATTGTAGATATCGTACTCGTCAAACTTGGTAGTGGTCTTTAAACGGTAGTCATTTTCAGGTAGCATATCCGTAGTAAAAATATCCGGATAGCCATCGTTATTGATGTCCGCGACATCAGAGCCCATCGACGACAGGCTCATATGGCGCACGGCCTCGTCACTTATTTCCTGAAACTTGCCATTGTGCAAGTTGCGGTATAAGTAGTCGTGTTCAAAAAAGTCATTAGAAATATAAAGGTCATCCCAACCCGAATTGAATAGGTCTGCCGCTGCAATACCTAAGCCGAAGCCAATCTCACTACCATAAATGTTTGCTTCTTCACTTACGTCTGTAAACCTGCCGCCATCATTGCGATAAAGGCGATCGCCATTTTGAGGGTCGCGCTTGGTGCGCTGGTCGCGTTCGTACCCAAAGCTGCCTATTGGACGGTAACTGTTATTTAGCACGAAGCAATCCAGGTCGCCGTCATGGTCGTAGTCGAAAAATAATGCTTGAGTAGAGAGTCCTTTATCAGCTAATCCGTACTGCACAGCCTCTTCCTTAAAAGTGCCGTTTTTTTGGTTAATGTATAATTCGTTGGCACGGTCGGCATCTTTAAGGCCGCCGCTGTTAGAAATGTAAATATCCAGCCAGCCGTCGCCGTTAACATCGGCAATGGCAACGCCGGTATGCCAGCGCTTATATACATTAAGGCCGCTTTTTGCGGTAATGTCTTCAAATTTTAAATTGCCTTTATTGATATAAACTTTATTAAGCCCCTGGTTAGCTGTGAAAACAATGTCGGGTTTGCCATCATTATCAAGGTCGCCAATGGCTACGCCTGCACCATTATAGAAATTGCGATAATTAAAAACGTTAAACTCAGTATCGTCTGCAACTTTATTGTTAAAGTCTATGCCTGTTTGTTCTTTGGTCAATAATTGAAACAAGGCATTCTTTTCATCGAAACTGCTTTTTTGCTTGCAGGAAAAGATAGTGAGCAACAATAAAACGGAAGAATATCTAAGTACAGCTTTAAGCATATATGGCGTAAAGGTATATAACAAAAAGGAGCGGCAAAAATTGCCGCTCCAATTAAAATCAATCAACTAAAACTTATTAATAACCCGGATTTTGAGTTAAGTTAGGGTTCTTTTGGATAGCCGAAGTTGGGATAGGCATTAACTGATAATGCTTATCAGGGTCAGCTGGTTTAAACGTACGCGCGTCACCGAAACGACCGAAACGGATCATGTCTTGTCTTCTCCATCCTTCGTAAGCAAACTCGCGGCCACGCTCATTTAACAATGAATCTGCATTGTAAGCAGCAGCTGTGAAGTTTGGCATGTTGGCCCTTGCGCGTACAGGCGCGGTATAAGTTAAAGAAGTACCAGTGTTACCCAAACGTAATTGAGTCTCGGCTTTCATTAACAACACGTCAGCATAACGCATTAACGGGAAGTCTGCATCCTGGTTCTGAGAACCCGGAGTGATCTGGAATTTTTGAACACGTACACCTTCGTTTTCTGCAGCAGAGGCAATGTTGCCAATTGTAGAAGTGAAGAATAACGGCGTTTTACCATCACGTAATAAAAGTGGTGTTACACCGTCAGCAGCATATTGCTGACCTGCTTGCCAACCTTGTTTACGGGTATCTGCATTGTTAAACCTTGCATAGTTTTCTGCAGATGTAGTAAAACCATTCCATGGACCACCCGTACTCTCTAATTTATATTTAGGAGCTTGGTTATAGTGCAAGGTGGTCATCTGGATGTGAAGACCAGGTGCATTAATGTGATCGAACGGAATTACAAAAATGTTCTCTGGTGAATTAGTATTGTTGCTGCTAAAGTTCGACAAGAAATCGCCTTGCAAGCTGTAACCAGATTTCTGGATCAAAGAGTCGCAATACTTATCAGCGTTTTGATAGCCTGTGTTATCAGTTGTACCTGTAATTACGTTTTGATTCAAATATAATTTAGCTAACAAAAAGTACGCACCCCAACGGTTAATACGGCCATACTGGCTTGGATCTGCAGCCGGAGTTTTAGCGCTTAATTTAGGACCAGCGTCTTGCAACTCTGTAATTAAATATGTAAATACATCTTTTGCAGCAGTTGTTTTAACGGTAGTAGCGTCTTGAGAAGCAGAAGTCAACAACGGTATGTTACCAAAGTTGGTTACCAATTGCATATAGTAATATGCACGTAACACACGCAACTCATTAGTTGAATAAGCTGTACTGGTTGTTTGCGGCAAACCTTTTAAAAGGCCAAGGGTGATATTGATTGCACCAATAGCGTCATAGCAGTTATTCCAGGAGTTTGAAATGTTGTCATTTGCCGCGTTATAAGTGTGCTGATACAAGGCTAACCATTTACCACCATCACCCCAGTCTGTACCACGGGTTGGTACAATGATACCATCCGTAGTTTCGTCTGCAGTTTGTAGTATAGTGTTCTCTTGAGCTATAGTTTGTAAGCTGGCATACGTACCCAACACAATTGAGTTAAGGTAAGCTGCGCTACCCGCCGCTTGCTCCTGTGTAACAGAATCTTGCGGAGTGTTGAGAGACTTTTTGCAAGACGTTAAGCTTACGCCTGCAAGAAAAGCTGCTGTGATTAAGAAATATCTCTTTTTCATATTATAAAGTGTTTATAATTATTTAAGCGTAAAGTTCACACCAAATGAGAATTGACGTGGACGTGGGTAATTTTGTCTTCTGTCTATACCGGCGTAGATACCAGAAGTAAATACTTCGGGATCAAGACCTTTATACGGTGTAAACGTGTAGATATTGTTACCTGCAACATATACGTGGATTCTGCTGATATAGTTGTTTGGAGCAATGCCAAAAGTATAACCAAGGTTAGCACTTTGTACTTTTAAGAATGAAGTGCTCTGCAACCAGAAAGTAGATGGCTGTGCAGGGCTGGTGATGTTATATTTAGCTGCGTCTTTCAAGATACCGTATACGCCTACTTTATCCAAGTCGGTATAGTCCATGTAAGTTTCGTTAAACGCTTTGCTACCGTACTGGCCACGTAAAAAGATGTTCAGATCCCAGTTTTTGTAAGTAAAGCTGTTGTTGATGCTATAAGTAAATTTAGGATCAGTTGTGTAGAACTTACGGTCTTGCGTGCTGCCATCATCAGCGTAATTTAAAGTACTTAGGTCTGTAACCGCAGTGCGAGTGCCATTGGCTCCATATTTCCAGAATAATTGGCGGCCTTGAGCATCCTGACCAGCATATTCAGGTAACAATAAAGTACCAATAGGCATACCAACTTTCAGGTAACCAATTTGTGAAACCTGACCGCTGATACCTAAACCACCTGTGCCTCCGTTAGTGTAGGTTTGCGTTACGTTAAAATTTGTACCGTTAAGACTACCGGATAGGTTAGTGATCTTGTTACGTACTAAACCAAAGTTTACAGCAGCGTTCCAGGTAAAGTCTTTGCGGGCAATGATCTTACCATTTACGTTAAACTCAAAACCTCTGTTGTCTAATGAACCAATGTTAGCAAGGATATTATTTACGAAGAACTGGCTACCCGTAGGTACTGTATAGTTAAATAACAGGTGGTCGGTCTTTCTGTCGAACACCTCGATGCTACCGTTTAAGCGGCCGTTAAATAAGCTGAAATCTGCGCCGAAGTTAGTTGTAGATACAACTTCCCAACGTAAATCGGCGTTAGCGTTCTGAACAGCGAAGTTGCGGCTCAAGAACTGGCCAGAAGTACCATCATAATATAATGTACCGGTTGAACCGAACAAGAATTGTGAGTTGTAAGGGCTGATGGCATCCTGGTTACCTACCTGGCCATAACCGGCACGTAGTTTCAATGAAGTTAACCAACGGGTGTCTTTCAAGAACTCTTCGCTGCCGATGTTCCATGCAACACTACCAGAAGGGAATACCTGGCCCTGGTTGTTGATACCCAATTTATTTGAGTGATCGTAACGGGCGTTACCTGTGATGTAGTATTTATCGTTGTAGTTATACTCGATACGACCGAAGATCGAATTTAAGATATAACCGTTATCGTAAGATGCGATGTCTTTGTTAGTGATCGCGTTTGCTGCACCAATGTTTTCGTTGGGTAAGTTGATGTTTGCAAAATCGTGAGCACCAACACGTAAACCCTGGTAGTTAGTTTGGTAACGCTCGGCACCTGCTGTAACATTTAACCTGCTTTTGCCAAAAACACCTTTGTAATTAGCGTAACCGCCAAAAGTTGATGTAGTTGCCATGGTTGACTGGCGATCGATATCACCTGTGCTGGTCAATTGTGGGGTATAGCCAAATTGATCTGCAATTGGTTTAACCAACGGACCCGGAGGATAGTAGATATAACCGTAACCGTTATCTCTTGTTGCGTTTGCAAACGGGCTCAGGGTAATTTCTTTGGTTAAGTTATAGTCTAAACGTAGGTTACCATTGATACGGCTGATGGTGTTTCTGTTTTGCGTATAGAACAACAGTGGAAGCGGGTTAGCTTCTTGAGTGTTGCTGATAGACTGATAATTGTTAGGATTAAGAGCAGGATCATTTGCAACACCGGCCAAATTGTAAGGGCTGATAACAGATGGTACAGACAGCGCGTTAAGGAACACGTTATTGTCGCCACCGTTTTGACCCGGAGTTTCAACAAACTTAGATTGTGTATGAGAACCAGAAATGTTCATGGTAATCAATAACTTATCATTTAAAGCCTTTTGGTCCAAGTTTAAACGTGCGTTTAAGTCTTTACGATAGTTGTAAGCAATACCTTGTTGATCTATATAGCTGATAGATCCACGATAATGGCCTTTTTCTGAACCACCTGAGATTGCAACGTTCTCGTTATGAGTAAATGCGGTGCGGGTAATTAACTTAAACCAATTGGTATTAGCTCCCTGGTCGCTTGTTGTAGTAGTACCTGTAGGCATAGCAGTACCTTTAACTTGCTGGTACAATTGCAGGTACAAGTTACGGTCTGCAAACTCAGGCAATTTTAAAGGAGATTCAGTAGCTACGTAAGAGTTTACATCTACCTGAGCTTTACCTGCTTTACCGGTTTTAGTGGTAATTAAGATAACACCGCCTGCAGCACGTGAACCGTAAATAGCAGCAGCAGATGCATCTTTCAATACGTCAAAAGACTCGATATCATTAGGAGATACAGAACGGATGTCTGCACCCTCGATACCGTCAATTACGTATAACGGATCGTTACCACCTGATAATGAAGCGGTACCACGGATACGTACGGTTGGGTTTGAGTTAGGGTCTCCATCAAATGTAGTGATCACTACACCAGGCGCTTTACCTTGTAACTGTTGTAACGGGTTAGTAGTAACACCTTGTACGAAATCGCCTGATGATACTTTAACAACAGCACCGGTAGCGTCTTTTTTACGTACAGTACCGAAACCAACCACCAACACCTCGTTAAGAGATGTATTTGTTGATTCCATAGATACGTTAACTACGTCGCCGGTTACGGCTACTTCTTTACGTGAGTAACCTAAATAAGTAAATACTAGCGTTGTAGTGTTTGATGGAACTGAAATACGGAAATTACCGTTTACATCAGTTGCGCCACCAATAGAAGTGCCGCTTGCAACTATTGCAACGCCCGGCAGGGTCGAGCCGTCTTTGGCATCGGTAACTTTACCTGTAATTACTTTGTTCTGCGCCATTGCGGGGTGCAGGGCTAAACAAAATACAGCAAAGAAAAATAGTTTAAGTAAATTCTTTAAATGCATAACATTTGGTTTAATAAGATAATTTGGTTAAAAACAGATTGTGCTTAAAACGGAACGCCGTTTAAACACTTTGGAAATGGGGTATTTGCGGCATCCATTATCCAGAAAAGAATTGCCCTAAGTGCGAAGCGTAAAGTTTAATCATTTATATAATTTATTCGGTTTAAAACTAGCTATCCAAGCCTATTGAAACTTATAACGTACGCCGCAACTAGTGCATCGGCACGATACGTGTTTTTTCAAAAAGTTATTTAAGCTAAGCTGATATGGGGTTTCTCAGGCCCTTGGTTTTATACCAGCACGCGGTTAAATAATTGGATTACACAAAGTAAAAAATATAATAACTCAAAAACTATAAAGCCAACCCAAATTTAGAAAAATATAATGTTTATAAAATATAATGCACTATAAATCAAATACTTAAGTATTTAACACCTTGTAAAAATATAACGTTTTTTAACGCTTTTACAGGCTTTTAACACCTCTATAAGGGCTTTTTAAGAACGTTTTTGCGTGAGAAACCGAGAATTTGCTACGACTTAGTGTCAGCATCAACTGCTTTTACCGCCATAATCTTTTGGTCAAAGTGGTCGCCAGGTACTAATGCCTTAGCTTTTATCCGCATTTTATAAACGTAGATAGTGTTCACAGAATATTGCAGGATATCGGCAACCGCCTGGTTATCATTGATGCCCAAGCGCATTAGCGCGAAGATGCGCAGATCGGTATTCAATACTTCATGGTCCTTAGGCCAGATCTGGTCTTCGGGCTTAAAAAGTGTGTTAAATGCAGTGATGAAATTTGGAAAGATTTTCAGGAATATTTGGTCGAAACTATGGAAAAGGTTTTCGCGCTCCTTTTTAATGTTGACCTCATTTATAGTCACCAATATTTCATCATATTTTTTAGTCGTCAATTTACGCTCTATACTGCGTTTTAGCTTTTCAAGTACTGAGATATAACCGGAAATGGTTGAAAAAAAGCTACCAATATATTCTTCTTTAATACGGGTGTCTTCTGTAAGCCGGATGTTGATCTTCTCCAATTGAACGTTCTTGTCTTCAATGATCTTTTCTTTCACCTTCAACCTTTTCAATTGTATAAACACGATGAAAGAAATAAGCGCAATGATCACTGCAATTGTGGCAATAGATAAGATATACATCAAAAAACGCTTCTTTTCGTTTTCGATTAATATCAACCGCTGCGCTGCGATAATAGGTAACGCCGCTCCGATTTTTAATGTTCTCAAGCGCGCTCCGTAGTATTGAGCATTTGCCATTGCCTCTTCAATAAAGGTATAAGCACTAATGATGTCACCTTCTGATTGCAACTCCTCTCCCAGCCTGAATATCGCCAGCGTCTCCTTAGTAGATGAGCGTACGTCATTTATCGCACCAATGAGCAAAAGGCATATACGCTCGTCGCGTTTGCTATCGCCAACGTAAAATGAGCTTAAACCCGTTGCTGCCATGGCACGTTGATGAGCGGTCAA
Source organism: Mucilaginibacter ginkgonis (assembly GCF_009754905.2). Classification (NCBI taxonomy): domain Bacteria; kingdom Pseudomonadati; phylum Bacteroidota; class Sphingobacteriia; order Sphingobacteriales; family Sphingobacteriaceae; genus Mucilaginibacter; species Mucilaginibacter ginkgonis. Next base: position 1,845,502 of record NZ_CP066775.1, read on the forward strand.
GGGAAAACTGTCTAACAACTTTTGATAGTAAATTGATGGTTCATTTGTTTGCCCTGTACGAATTTGCATTTCGCCAAGATTGGTGAATTGGTCATATGAATTAGGCTTGGCAATGCGAATTGCAGAATCAAGGTACTTTTTAGAGTTTTCGTAATCACCGGGCGTGTATATATTATCGCTGTTATAGCTGGCCAGGTCTGCATACGCACGTGCATATAATGTGTAATATCGCTCCTTTAGTGTATCGTCTAGAAAGCGCGTGTTGATGCTACCGAAGCATTCAAATGTTTCTTTAAACATCCCGGCAGATAACAAAATGAAACCTAATTTAAGTCTGGTAGCGTTAATCTTAGATGGATCGTTTAGCTTCTTAGCAAGATCGCGAAGTTTGACCGTATAAACGTATGCAGAATCGAACTTGTAAGATCTGTATTCGTCATATAGCGGTTCGCAAGCGCGGTATTGTCCTTCCAGATCTGACGCGGACAGGTTAATAAGTTTTTTGCGAAACTGCCCGATCCGGATTTCCTTCTGATGGTCATATTGCGCTTTTTTTGCAATCTCCGTTTTTAGTACGGCCATCAGACTGTCCGTCTTTTTTGAGCAATAACCATTGCCGAAAAAATACATCAAAACGAGAGTCAAGATTCCGAACCTGATCATATCAATAGCGCATCGCAAAACGATAACTTCACACCAAACTTAACGTAAAGAAATAACGGCGTTTCTATTAATCGTTGTTGAAACGAATATCAATAATATTTTTACTCTTTTCAATCTTTTTGCGAAGGTTAAAAGTTATTTCTTTTGTCGCAACGAACATTATCTGCCTACGTTTATTAGCACACAAAACTTCACTATAACAAACTGGAATTTAACAGGTTAACTTTTATCTATTTTTAAATTAACAATTTGTTAATCAGCAATCTCAAATAAATGCGGTATCATTATACGTTCTTTGTCACGCAATTCAACCAGAGATAAATGCCCTGTAAAACCATCGCATGATTCCTATTCTTTCCGTTCACACGCTGCCATTCATTGGCGAAGTAGACCTTGCTACACCCATTTTCATCGTATTTATACTTTGCATAATAGCAACAGTTGGCTTTGAACTGGTAAATGGCTTCCATGATACCGCTAATGCTGTGGCCACAGTGATCTATACAAACGCCTTAAAACCTGTATATGCTATTCCGTGGTCTGGTATGTGGAACTTTTTGGGCGTAGCGTTGGGCGGCGTAGCCGTAGCTATGGGTATCTTAAACCTGGTACCGTTGGACCATTTAATGGTTTTACCGGTAGAAGTCGGCGCGTATATGGTGTTATCTGTGCTGCTGTCATCAATCGCATGGAATATTGGTACGTGGTACTTAGGTATCCCCTGCTCAAGCTCGCATACCATGATAGGTTCTATGATCGGCGCAGGGCTTGCCTTCAAAGCATACTATGGCGGGGCAGGCGTTAACTGGCATAAAGCAGAAGAGATTGGCCTATCACTTATACTCTCCCCTATTGTGGGTTTTGGTTTATCTATCTTTTTGTTGTTCTTCCTGAAAAAGGCTTTTAGTAAAACGCGATTGTTCGATATCCCTAAAAATGATCATGACAAACCCCCGATCTTGATACGCTTATTGCTAATCACCACTTGTATGCTGGTTAGCTTTTTTCATGGCAGTAATGACGGTCAGAAAGGTGTAGGTCTTTTTATGCTGATATTGATCGCATTTTTGCCCGGACATTATGCTGTTAACCATTCAATTTCGAATCAAAAGATTTCCCAAAACATTTACAATACCCGCCAGGTGATCAGTAGGATAAAGCCTGGCGATGCAGTAATGAAGGTCCGCATTACAGAGCTTGACAAAGCATTGGTGACAACCGATAGTTTAGCAAAAAATCCCGCAGCTAAAAAGAATTACACCTTCCGCAAGCAGGTAGAAAAAATAGTGGCCGGTGTAAATGCCATCCTAAAAGATAAAAACATAAAACTGAGCGATAACGACCATAAGACTTTAGAAGCCGAGTTAAAGCAAACAGACAAGCTTACACAGTTCGCTCCCGTTTGGGTTATCGCTATTATATCTACTGCTCTGGGCATTGGTACAATGATCGGCTGGAAACGTATTGTTGTTACTATTGGCGAAAAGATTGGTAATGAGCATTTAAGTTATGCGCAAGGTGGTACTGCCGAGATAGTGGCTGCATCAACCATTGGTTTAAGCACAGGGCTTGGCCTTCCGGTAAGTACCACACATGTATTATCAAGTGGTATCGCTGGAGCTATGGTGGCTTCGGGCGGAACAAAAAACTTGAATAGCCGTACGCTCAGAAGCATCGCGTTAGCTTGGGTATTAACCTTGCCTGTGGCTATAGCGCTCGCATTTTTATTCTTTGCACTTTTCCACCTGTTTATATAATCGCTATATTGTAAGATGAAAAAGTTATTGCTGGCAACAGATTTTTCGGCAAGCGCCTCTAATGCAATGAAGTATGCCTTATCAATGGCAAAAACGTTGAAACTGGAGGTTTGCGTTATGCATGCCATCAGCACTACAGAGGGGGTAAACAACAGCACTTATGCTGCGATATTTATAGACGAATACCACAAAAATAAACGCGAAGCTTTAAAAGAATGGGCTGCCAAACACGCCGATAAGCCCAAGTTCAAAAACGTTAAGGTGACCACGCTTTGCGAAGTCGGTTCGCTTAAAAAAGTGATCAGCGATTATGTTAAACACCACATTGTTGAACTTGTAGTTTTAGGCGTTACCGGTTCCACTGGAATCACGGGTATTGTGGGCAGTAACGCGAGTATGGTGGTCTCTAAAATTAAAGTGCCAACGCTTATAGTTCCTTCTGAAAGCCAGTTTTCCAAAACCCCTGTTATTACTTTAGCGACAGATTTCGAAACACGCCTTTCTGCCGGCGACGTCAATGCCCTTAACGAAATGGTAAAAGCGTTTGAGTCTGATAAGATCCAGGTGGTTAACGTAACCGAAGAAGTGCCCGTTACTAAGAGAAATGCCGGCGAAAAAAGGTTGAAGGGGTTATTTAAACATGCCAAGCTCGATTTCAATTACATTAACAGTTCAAACACCCTTAACGGTATTATGGACTTCATAGAAACCAATAAAACCGACATCATTTGCCTGGTAAGGCACCACCATAACATTCTTTACAGGTTGTTTACACGCAGCACCATTAACCAGGTGATGAACAAGTCTGTTAAAGCTATTCTGGTGTTGCATGAATAAAACTTCACTCCTGCCCTCTCCAAAGAGCGGGAGTTTAAGGATTTCTACCACTGCAATGTTTTAAAATCCTCTCCTTTAGAGGGGATTTAGGGGAGGCTACTAATAGTGCGTTTTCTCTTCGTTAACTTCCCAAA